>DATJWJ010000244.1:0-19234 GCA_035501355.1 Bryobacteraceae bacterium
ATCCCCAGTTCCCAAACCGAGATCACTGAGATCTGCAACCGTCCCGTGGATTCGGCTGACCGGATCGCGGAAAGGGCTGCGCGCGATAACTTCTCCGTGAGACCCAACTGCGCCCACAACCAACAGTGTGTGTCGAGGAGCAGTGGACCGTCATTCATCGGCTTCCCATCCGACGTCGATAGGCGACACGATATCGCCGACGATCTCCATGGTTCCTTTCATGCTCCCGATGAAGCTGGGCCGATCGCCGCTGATCGGCACGAGCTTGGCGACCGGCTTACCGCGTTTAGTGATCACGATCTCCTTACGCTGCCTTTGCACTTCGTCCAGTAAGCCCAGGCATTTGGCCTTGAACTTTCCAGCGGCTATTTTCTCTGGCATGACTATGGTCATCATAACATAGTCAAGTTGCTATTCTGGCCCGGAACGATACTGCCCGCCCAGCAAGGTATAATCCAATGGAATGGACATCTACGAGGAAGTGGTCCGCCTGCGCCGGCTTGGCCAGAAGTGCGCGCTGGCCACGATCGTCCAGGTCAACGGGTCCATTCCCAGTTACGAATCGGCCAAGCTGCTGGTGCGCGAGGATGGCTCCATGATCGGGACCATTGGAGGCGGCTGCGTCGAGGCCGAGGTCTGGAACGCCGCGCGCGAAGTGATGCAGCAGGAACGCGCGCGTCACATGAACTTCAGCCTGGGACAGGACGCCGCCTACGATAACGGGCTGATCTGCGGAGGCCAATTGAGCGTTTTCGTCGAGCCGGTGGTGCCTCAGCCGCGCACTTTTATTTTCGGCGCGGGGCACATCTCGAAAAGCATTTCCAAAGTCGCCACCCTGGCCGGCTTCGCCACTGTGATCATCGACAATCGCGAAAGCTATGCCAATCGCGACCGCTTCCCGGAGGCCGATGAGGTCTTCGCCGAAGAATACGAAGACGTGTTCCCGAAGCTCGCCATTCGCGACACCAGCTATCTGATCATCGTGACGCGCGGGCATCGCGACGACATGCGCGTGCTGCGCTGGGCGGTGGAAACCAACGCCAAGTACATCGCCATGATCGGGAGCAAGCGCAAGGTGATCGGGGTGATCAAACAGCTCGAAAAAGAGGGCCTCCCGCGCGCGGCCTTCGAGCGCATTTTCGCGCCCATGGGACTCGAGATCGGCGCGATCACGCCGGAAGAGATCGCCATCTCCGTGGTGGCGGAAATGATCGCGCTACGGCGCACGCCGGATACCGAATGGCGCAATGCCGCTAAGTCGATCTTCGCCACTGAAGCGTCGCGCGCCGTCCTCAAGTGACACCCGGCGGCTCGATCGCCGGCTTGATCCTCGCGGGTGGCGCTTCCCGCCGAATGGGAAGGCCGAAAGCGCTGCTTCGCTTCCAGAATGAAACTTTTCTGGACCGGATGATCCGGCTGTTCGCGCTGGTTTGCGATCCGGTGATCGTGGTGCTTGGGCACAATGCGCCGCAAATCCGCGCGGGCCTGGAATCTCCGGGCGCGGCTGTGTTTACCGTAAATCCGGATCCGGAGCGCGGCATGCTCAGTTCTCTTCGATGCGGCCTGGCAGCGATGCCGGCCAGCGCCGCAGCGGTTCTGTTCGCGCCCGTGGACCATCCCCATCTCCAGGCCTCCACATTGCAGGCGCTGGCATCGAAATTTCAGGCCGCGCGCGCTCCTGTCACCGTACCTGTCTACGCCGGCGAGCACGGGCATCCGGTATGCATTGCGCGGGCGCTGGTGGACGAGCTGCTGGCACTCCCGGAAACGGCCATGGCCAGCGACGTGATCCATCGCTATGTCAACGCAACCTGCTATTTCGAGGTGGACGATCCAGCCGTAGTTACCGATATCGACGATCCAGCGGCTTACGCCGGCTTGATGGCGGCCCAAGAATCGCCGCGTCTGCCATGAAAGCTCTGCGGCGCTCGGTTCTTATCGTCTTGCTGGCGGTGCTGGCCGCCGGCGCGCTTGCGCCATTCTTGAGTGCCGACCGTTTGCGGCCACGCATCCGGGCCGCCTTGGAAGCCGCACTCAATCGTCGGGTCGAGATCGGCGCTGTGCACCTGAACCTGTTTACGGGCCCTGGCTTCACAGTCGAGCGGGTGGTCATCGGCGATGATCCAGCGGCTGGGGTGGAACCGTTCGCCTATGTCGAATCGATGCGCGCGCGCGTCCGGCTGACCAGCCTGCTGGCGGGAAAACTGGCTTTTTCCAGCCTCCACCTCGACGCGCCCAGCGTGAACCTGGTTAGGACGCCCGAGGGGGCCTGGAACGTTCAGCCGTGGCTCGACCGGCCCCTGGCTGCCAAGTCCGCACCGCAGACATTCCCGGATATTCAGATCAGCGGCGGCCGCCTGAATTTCAAGTTCGGCGACACCAAATCAATTTTCTATATCAGCGAGGCCGACGTGGATGTGTATCCCAACGAGCAAGGCGAACTCGTGCTTCGTTTTTCAGGGGTTCCAGCCCGAACCGACCGCGGAAGCCAGACCTTCGGCCAAATTAGCGCGCGCGGGCTCTTGCGCGCGGGCCCCCACGGCGCCGAGCGGCTCACTATGGGCGTTCGCCTGGAGCGCACCTCCATGTCGGAAATCGTGCAGCTCTTCGATGCGCGCGACCTCGGCGTACACGGCTTCACCATCGCCGAGGCGCAGCTCGCGGGCCCGCTCGATAAGATCGAGGTTACCGGCAGCCTGAACATCAACGACATCCATCGTTGGGATCTGATGCCCTCCCACGGCGAGGGCTGGACCATGCATTACCGCGGTGTGCTCGATTTGAACGCCCATCGGTTGGATCTGGAAACTTTCGCGAATGAAGGACAGCCGCAACCGGTTTCGATCCAGCTCGGTATCGGCGATTACCTGGCCAATGCCAACTGGGACGCCAGCATACGGTTTCACGATCTGCCCGCCGCATCGCTGGTTGAAACCGCGCGCCACATGGGAGCGCCGCTGGCGGACGGCGTACAAGTGGATGGAAAGATCAACGGCGCCATCGGTTACTCCAATCGAAACGGCCTGGAGGGCGAGCTGCTGCTCGAATCGGCCTCGGTCAAATTTCCTCAATCCGTATCCGCGGTGTTCGATTCCGCGCGGCTCGCCTTCACCAATAAGAATGTGACTCTGGATCCCGTCAGCGTGCAATTGGACAACGATCAGTCGGCCGCGATACAGGGCCAATATGCGTTCGATAACAGCCACGCCAGCTTCAGAATTACAAGCCCTCAATTGACCATCGCCGAAGTGGAGGGCGGCGCGGACCGCCTGGGGGAAACGCCTCCCATCCCGTTGCTCGGCGAGTTGCGGCAGGGCACTTGGAGGGGTTGGATCGCGTTTGACCGAAAAGACGATGGCGCGGGCGTCTGGACCGGTGAATATGAGGTGCAAAACGGCCTGATGGATATCCCTGGCCTGGCTTCACCGGTACGTTTGGCCAGCGCATCGGTGGAGATGAAGCAGAACCAGATTCAGATCAGCCGCATGCGCGCGCGAGTTGGTTCCGTACGACTGGAAGGCGAGTACCGCTACGATCCCAAAGCCGCCGAGCCGAACCTCCTGCGTCTGCGTATCCCGGAATTGAAGCTGGCCGAACTGGAGCGCTTGATGCTTCCCACGCTGCACCGTAGCGAAAGCTTTCTGGCGCGCACTTTCCGGCGCAATCCTCCGCTGCCCAAGTGGCTGGAAAACCGCTCGCTGGATGCCTCCATTCAGATCGCCAGTGTATTGAACGGCGACGCGCAGATGGGGCAATTTCAGGCACGCATGAAATGGCTGGGGCCGAGGATTACCCTGTCGGACGCCCAGCTGGACTTGGATCCAATGCACGCGGCCGGCGATGTAACCGTGAGCCTCACCAAAGCCTTTCCGTCTTACCGGCTAAGCGGCAACATCGAAAATCTCAGCTATCGGGACGGGCAGCTGGATGTCGATGGCGAGCTGGACACCAGCGGGATCGGCCAAAATCTGCTGCTCAATGTGCAGTCGGAGGGAACGTTTGAGGGCCGCCAGATCGCACTCGCTCCGGACGCGCAGGTGGACGCCATCTCCGGTGCATACCGCATCGCGCCCTTGTCTGGACTCCCGCGGCTGGTGCTCTCGAACCTTCAGGTCGCGTTAGGACAGGACAGCCTGGTCGGTCAAGGCGCCAGCCAGGCGGACGGCCGAATTGTGCTGGAGCTGATGAGCGGCCACAAGCCAGTGCGCCTGACCGGTATGCTGCTGCCGGTTCATCCCGAGCGCTAGTACTGTGCGTGCTTGCGTACGCCCTTGGAATTGCAGTGTTTCGGGTTGTCGTCCGATACAATAGATGATAGCGGCGGCAATGAACGATCAGATCAGCGCCCTTCTCGCCGAGACCCACAACAGCTTGCGGGAGCAGTTGAACGCCGCCGAGCGTCAATTCGGTCGCTTACAGCAACTGCTGGAGACGCGCGAATCCAAGGACATCGCTAACTTGAATCATGCGGCGCGGCGTTTGCGCTCGCCGGGTAGCCAGTGGGGGCACGTCCTGGTGGACGCCAGCGCGGCATTTTGCGAGCATGCGGCGCTGTTCACGCTGCCGGGAGGGGCTTCGCTGCACCTGGAACGGTCGTCGCGCGGCGAGGTTGTGGAAGATGTTCCGCTGGATGCGGCGCCCGCTTTTCGAACCGCCGTGGAAACCAAGGACACCGTGGTCGCCGTGCGCACGCGAGGCGAGATGTCTACGCCGATCGCGGCCTCTTTCGGCGAGGCGGCGGACAGCAGATTCCACCTGTTCCCGGTCTCGGCCAACCGGCAAGTGATCGCGCTGCTTTATGCGGCGGGTCCGGGTAGGTTACAGGCGGAGGCCCTGGAATTATTGGCTACGCTGGCCGGGGCGGTGCTGGAGAGCCGATCGGAGAAAGCAGCCGACGGCCTGGTAAACATAGCTGCGCCCTCCGACTCCGCCGAGCGGGATCTGCATCTCAAAGCGCAACGCTTTGCCAGAGTACAAGTGGCCGAAATACGCCTGTATCAAGACCAACACGTCAAGAACGGCCGCGCCGGGCGCGACTTGTACGCCTCGCTGAAGACCGAAATCGATTCGGCGCGGGAGGCCTTCCGGCGTGTGTTTATGGACGGCTCCGAGAGCATGCCGGATTACCTCCATAAAGAGCTCGTACACACACTGGCCCACGGCGACGTCGAATTACTAGGACCCACCTATCCTGGACCGATGGCATGAAGACAGCTTCCTTATGCCTGCTGCTCGTCTTTTGCGCGCTGGGCGCTTCCGCGCAAAGCCTCGACGCACTGGCCGCCAGCTACCGTAAGACCCCGAATCCCAGAACACGGGCCGCTGTGCTTCGCTATGCCGAATTGCATCGCAACGATCAAAACGGCGCATTGGCCCTGTTGGCCCTGGGTGCCACCGAAGTGGACCAGCGTCAGTTCGGCGATGCTCTGAAGCATTTGCAAAGCGCGCAAAAACGTCTGCCGCAGCTCGCCGATTACGTGGACTATTTGAGCGCGGTCTGCGATTCGGAAATGCGCGATTTCTCAGGCGTGGAGAAAACACTCGAGCCGCTCTGGCGTTTTATCCCGGCCTCGCCGCTGGTCGGCAAGTCGGTTGTGCTGGAAGCCAACGCGCAAATCGAAGACGGCCACGCCGCGCAAGCCATTCCCTTCATCGAACAGCACCGCGCCGACCTCGCGGCTCCGCAAGCTGAATTGCTGCTCGCGCGCGCCAATGAAGCCGTCGCTAACTCGGCTACCGCCCTGGAGCATTATCAGAAGATCTATGTCGACTATCCACTGTCGAAGGAAGCTTCCGACGCCGCCGAAGCTCTGGTGCGTTATCCAGCTTTGCAGCCTGCCCCACTCTTCCATCGTGGTCTCAAATTGCTCGAGGCCGGCGATTACGCCCGCGCCGCTAAGGAATTGGCCGGCGCTGAACCCCTTTTGAGCGGTGTGGACTTGGACCTGGCCCGCGTGAGCATCGGCGTGGCCCATTACATGGCGCGCGACAACAAGCCGGCTTACGCGCAGCTCACTTCCTTCGAGGCGCAAGCCGGTGAAGTCGAAGCCGAGCGGCTGTACTATCTGATGCAGACCGAGCGGCGGCTCGACCACGTCGACGACATGAACGCGACCTTGGCCAGGCTTTCCGCCTCTTATCCCCACTCCCCCTGGCGCCGCGACGCATTGATCTCGGCCGGCGACTATTACAGCGCTCAGAAACAACCCGATCAGGCCCAACCGCTCTATCAGACCTGCTCGGATTCGTTTCCCAACGATCTGCAATCGGCCACCTGTCGTTGGAAAATCGCCTGGACACAATATCTGAAAGATCAGACCGGTGCGCAGAAATCGTTCGAGGAGTATCTCAAGAGTTATCCCAATTCCGACCACAGCACCCCGGCTCTTTACTTCCTGGGACGGATTGCTGAGCTGAAATCGGATCCCGGGTCCGCCCGCGCTTACTACCAGGAAATCAATGACCGGTTTCCGAATTACTACTACGCCATGCTAGCGCGCGAGCGGCTCGAATCAAGTCCCATCTCCTCGGCCGCCCTTTCCACGGAAACCGGGCAATTTCTCGGCACGCTGAAGCTGCCGCCGCGGCAAATCGAAAATTTTCAGGCTAGCGCCTTGACGCGCCAGCGTATTGATCGCGCCCACCTGCTAGCCAGCGCGGGCCTGGACGATCTGGCCGAGGGCGAGCTGCGCTTCGGCGCGAAAACCGATGGCCAGTCGCAAATCATGGCTTTGGAACTGGCCGAACTGGCCACCCGCCGCCAGTCGCCCGATCAGGGCATCCGCTATATCAAGCGCTACGCTCCCGATTATCTGTCAATGTCGCTGGACACCGCGCCCGACAAATTCTGGCGGCTGGCATTCCCGCTGCCCTATCGCAAACAGCTCGAAGATTTCTGCCGCCCGCTCTCGCTGGACCCGTTCCTGGTTGCGGCGCTGATTCGGCAGGAATCGGAGTTCAATCCGAAAGCGGTTTCACGCGCCAACGCGCGCGGCCTCACTCAGGTAATGCCCGCCACCGGAAGGCAGTTGAGCCGCAAGCTGGGAATTCGCGGCTACCGTACCAGCATGCTGTTCAGCCCGGACACCAATCTGAAGATCGGCACCTACTACCTCAAGGCTCTTTCCGATGAGCTGGAAGGCCAATGGGAAGCAGCCCTGGCATCGTACAATGCAGGCAAATCGCGGGTCGTCACCTGGCTCGGCAGCGGAAGCTATCACGAGCCGGCCGAATTTGTCGAGAGCATTCCTTTCAACGAGACGCGCAACTACGTCGAAAGCGTGCTGCGCAATGCGGAAGTGTATCGCCGGCTGTACGGAACAAAAACCAACTAAACCTAAACGCTGATCACCGGACAGGGCGATTGCCGGATAATCGCGTATACATTCGTTCGGAGCCGGCCCAGCGTGCGAATGGAATGCCCGCGTCCGGTGATCACCAAATCGGCATTGTGATGCGTGGCCGCTTCTCGCACGACATGCGCGACCTCGCCTGCGCCGACGCAGAGCTGCGCCGCGATACCGGCCGCCTCCTGCATCTTCCCGATGGTCTTGCGCGCGTCTTCTTCCAGGAACTTCTGCAAATCGGAATCGAAGTATCGCTCCGGCCCGGCTTCCGGCGCCGGCACGGCATGCACCAGCCAAAGCTTGGCATTGAAATCGCGCGCCAACTGGGAGGCGAAGCGCATGGTGGCGATACTCGAATCCGTCAGGTCCACGGCGCACATGATTCGCTCGAAAGAGGCCGTAGCCGGCGGCGCATTCTCTACGTGTACGGCGGTCCAGACCGGGCACAGCGCGTCGTGCAGCACCTTAGCGGTTACCGAACCCAGCAGCAAACTCCGAAAGATGCCGTATCCATGCGTCGGAAGCATGATCAGATCCGTAGCATGTTCTTCGGCGAATTTCGTGATGATTCGCGACGGGTCGCCTTCTTCGAGAATCCGCTGAACGTGGAGCCCTGCGAACCGGTCTTTCAGGTATTGATCGAATTCGCCCTGGCGTGCGTCGCGGATGGCTTGGGTGTCCACTAGCGATATATATCCGTACCAATCCGTGAAATAAGCGGGCGGAATCTCCAGCACATGCATCAAGGTCAATTCCGCGTTGAACTTCTTTGCGAGCGCTTCCACGAACGGCGCCGTCGCCGTACAGTTATCCGACAAGTCTACCGGGAACAGGATCTTCTCGAAGGTTTGCATGGCGTACCGCCTTTCATCTGAGAAGAATGCACGCCGCGTGCCAGCCACAGCCTGGCGGAGGACAGGGTTCCATATGGCTTCGATTCGCTGAAGCTCCGCACTGGTCCGCTGCGACGATGTCTGGCCGTAGGCTCTTATGACGCAATGCCTTAGCAGACAGCGTGGGTCATTTCACCCAGCTAATCCAGCTTCAATACCGCCGCGCCCCTGATGGCGTCGTTCTTGAGCGCGTTGAGCGCGCGATTGGCTTCGCGCAGCGGGAACACCTCGATTTCGGTGTGAATCGGGATCTCGGCCGCGATCCGCAGAAAATCGTGCCCGTCCTGGCGTGTGTTGTTGGCGACGCTGCGGACCACGCGCTCCTGATACAGCAAATCGTAATCGAGCGGCGGGATGGTGCTCATGTGGATGCCGCCGAGCGCCAGCGTCCCGCCTTTCTTCAGAGCCTTGAGCGCGGCGGGTACGATCTCGCCGGCCGGAGCGAAGATGATGGCGCTGTCGAGCTTGGCCGGCGGATCCGCAATTGTTCCGCCCGCCCACACCGCGCCCAATTCGAGCGCCAGTTTCTGGTGCCGCTCATCGCGCGTGCACGCGTAGACTTCGGCTCCCCAATACCGGGCCACTTGAATGGCGACGTGCGCGGCCGCTCCGAAGCCGTACAGCCCCAGCCGTCCACCGCGACCGATCCCGGAAAGGCGCAGCGAACGAAATCCAATGATGCCCGCGCACAGCAGCGGCGCGGCTTTCAAATCGCCGAAGCCTTCCGGAATCGGATACACGAAACTTTCCTGAGCGAGCGCGTACTCGGCGTAACCTCCGTCCACCGTGTATCCGGTAAAGGTGGGATGGTTGCAGAGATTCTCCTTGCCGGCTTTGCAATATTCGCAAGTCCCGTCGGTCGAATGCAGCCAGGCGATGCCCACGCGCGTTCCGGTAGGATAGCGTGTCGCGTTCGCGCCCGCCGACTCGATCACGCCTACTACCTGGTGTCCTGGAATTATGGGCATTTTGCGCAGCGCGAGCTCGCCTTCGATCACGTGCAGATCGGTCCGGCAGATCCCGCAGGCGTGCACCCGCACCAGCACCTGTCCGGCTTCGGGCTCGGGTTTCGGGACATCGGTGAATTCCAGTGGATTGGTTTCAATCGGCGCGGGAGATCGAAGAATGCAGGCCTTCATGGGGCGCTCCGGGGCGGAATGGTCCAGGCTTATAGTAACCTGAGGTCGGATGAGAATTCCGGGTGTTCATTTTGTGCGCAACCTAGTCCGCAGCCGCACGCTGCTGGCCCAACTGGTGCGCCGCGACTTTCAGCAGCGGTTCGTCGGCTCGGCGGCCGGGTGGCTGTGGGGGCTGATCCATCCGCTGGTGATGCTGGTGAGCTGGGTTTTCGTGTTTCAAGTCTGTCTGCATCAGACCCTGCCGCCCAACGAGGTGACTCACAACTACGCGTTGTTCTTGTTCTGCGGCTTTCTTCCATGGATGCTGTTTCAAGAAACCGTGACGCGCTCGGCATCCTCCCTGCTCGAGAACGCCAACCTGATCACTAAGACCGTGTTCCCCTCCGAGATCGTGCCGGTGTCGATCTTTCTTTCTTCGTTGGCCGGACATCTGATGGTGCTGGTTCTGGTGATCGCCGTAGTGGGCTTGTACGTTGGGCACTTCAGCCTGTGGATGCTTTCGCTGCCGGTGTACATGCTGCTGATCGGCCTGCTGGCGGTGGGCGTGGGCTGGATTGTGGCCAGCCTGCAAGTTTATTTGCGCGACACGGCGCAGGTTCTCTCCGTGGTCCTGACGTTTTGGTTCTGGCTGACGCCCATCTTCATTAACGAGGAACAGATCCCCGAGCAGGTGCGCTTCATCGTGCGCCTGAACCCATTGGCGTTCATGGTGCGCGCCTACCGCGATCGCCTGCTGTCCTACCGCGTTCCGAGGTTGCACGATTTCCTGATCATCGCCGCCTACGCGATCACGGCGTTCGTCTTCGGCGGTTTGTTTTTCCGCCATCTGAAGCGCGGTTTTGCCGACGTCCTGTAGCCGCGCTTCAGCATCGTAAGCAGCTACATGTTGCCCTCATCGGCCGAGGGACCGTAAATAGACGGCACCGGGATGTCGTTCAGCCGCAGGTACACGCCCAGCTGCGCGCGATGATGGATGACGTGATTCATAACGAACGCCCGGATGCAGTTGAAGCGGGGCATGGTGAAAAGCGTTTGACCGCCAGCCAGGAGCGACCAGTTCTTGAGATAGGCCTCATCGGTGGCGCCCGCCAGTGCCGCCCGGGCCGCAGTGACACTCTTGTCAAATTTCTCAAGTAGCTGGGCGCGGGAAGCTGCCGGCTCTTCCTTGTAAGGCGGCGCGCCGGGCGGTGAAATGTCGAACGAATCCTTGGTCATGGTCTCCACGGTCCAGCCGGTCATGTTGGCGATGTGGGTGGCTAGCGAGATCATGCTAAAGGATTTGGGGTGCGGTTTCCAGGCGAACTTATCTTCCGGTACGCGCTCCAGGGTCTTCCGGGTATTGGCCATCTCCTGATCGAATTCAGGCAGCAAAGCGTCTTTGATCGTCATTGGTACGTCATTTCCTTTCAGGGAGAATCAATCGGTACCAGGACATCATAGGCGAAGATTTGGCGAAAATCAAGAGGGCAAAATTAGGGACCGCACGGAGCCGGTGGAGACTTAATCCCGCTTCTGGGAGCGCTTCTTCAGGAGCACGCTGTTGCCATACGGACGCTGGTAGCTGACGAAGTACCGGTCGTCGAACACGGCGAATTTCTCCGCGGGATAGAAACTGATCGCCGCCATCCAGGTGTCCACGTCGGACTGGTTCAGCCACATCCAACTGTCCGGTGAATTTTCTCGATTCTTGTCGATCACGACGACTCGTCCGTCCGGTTTGAGGTATGTCGCGGTCGCGTTTAAATAGGTTTGCCGATGTTCAATCATGTGCAACACACGATGGAAAAAGGCCACGTCAACATTTTTCACGGGCAGCTTGGGGTCATCGTATTCGCCCAACACGGTGCGGAGGTTGGTAACGCCTTCCTTCTTGGCGCGTTCAGCGACAAAATCGAGCATCTTCTGGTCGATATCGACGGCGTACAGAATTCCGTTTGGGGCGATCGCTTTTGCCATCGGAATTGAAAACACGCCGCTGCCGGAACCGATGTCGGCGACGATGTCTCCCGGCTTGAGTCTCAGCTTCTCAATAACCTCGTCGATCTTCAGAGTCCGGTCCGGCCGGTCCATCGCGGCGATGTACTTGTCGGCCGGCTGTTGCGCAAGTTGAGCTGAAGCCAGGCCGGATCCTAAGATCAACCCGGCAGCGGCGAGCAATGAAATTTGCAGCGTTCTTCGTCCAGTCATTCCAGTTCTCCTAAAACCTCCGCAGGCACGCGGAGCAGGACTTCATGTTACCTCCGCGGCAGGGTTCGCTAGCTTTCCGAGGTCTAACAGTTCATTTTCCGCAGCCGTGTTGGGCCTGTTCGAACAAATCAAAGAGGCGATTCGCGTGCGGTCCTGCCAGTGTTTCCAAACGATGAGGCTGGCCTTTTTCAACTGTGTATTGCGCGGTCATGCCCATCTCACGGAATTTCGACGACTGCAGCTGCATGAGATCCTGCCATCCCATTGGGTCCAGCTCGCCAACGAACATGTTTATGCACATTTTGGAGATGGCCTGGATGTGCGCCGCGGTCGGCTCCCAGAGATATCCCGGAAAAGCAGTGATCGAAAGGAAATATTGAGGATTGAGCGAAGCGACGTGAAATGCCGCGATGCCACCATTGGACGGTCCGGCGATATGGAACTTGTTGCCCTCGATTTTGTAGTCGGCCAGAATCTGTTTCAGGAACTGGGGGAAGATGCTCTCGCCGCCCTCGAAAAATAACTGACCGTTTGGAGCCGCGGGGACAACCACGATGTAGCCACGCCGCTCCGCCTCATCCTTGAAGTTCCTCGCAATGACGCTATCGACTACGTTCATGGTCTGAGGTCCGCCGCCGAATCCGAGAACGCCGGGATAAGCCTTGCCGGCATCGTAATTTTTTGGAAGCACGACCTTGTAATGCACGGCGGTTCCACCGATCGTCGTGGTCTTTTCGAGAACCTCGGCCGTGGAGGGATGGCCGGCCAGGGCCACAAATGCGGCTGCGAGCGATAACCTGATTCCCCGGTTCATAATTTCCTCGCGGGACACATCACTTATTTAGCGGCGACCATTTCCGTGACACGGCCAACGCCGGTATCTCCGGCAAATAGATTTCCATGCGAATCCATGGCCATGTAAGTGGATTCTGAGAACTGTCCTTCCCCTTTTCCCGGCCCGTTGCCGATTGCGCCGAGCACATTGCCGTCCCAGTCGATCTTGAAGATCTGGCCATCCTGACCGGTTGCCATCCATAGTTGGTTATGGGGGTCGACGTAGAGGGCGCAAACAAGATTTCTCATCTGGATGGTTTTGATGAATTTGCCATTTTCGTCATAAACGACGACGCGATACTCCTCGCGGTCACCGATATAAATGTTGCCATTGTTGGGATTGACGGCCAGGCCATGCACCATGCTGAAGTGTCCCGGTCCCGCGTTGTTGCCAAACCATTGTTGAATGAATTTGCCGTTCTTATCGAGGCGCAGGATGCGTGCCGCGCCGCTCTTGTTAGTTGGGGATCGATCAGTGTCATTAGGACTCTCGTTGGCGTGACCCATGCCAATATAAACATCCCCATTCCGTCCGAAGGCGACGGCCAGGGGTTGCCAGAGGAGCCTTTGTCCCGCGGGCTCATCCCAGTCCCCGCGCTGTCCTTTCACGCCGATGGTCATGAGCAGCTTGCCATCGGGACTTATTTTCATTACCGTGTCGCCGTTCTCGTCACAGATCCAGATATTGTCTTGCGCATCGATGGCCATGCCGTGTGCTTTGTTTTGATGGCCGATCGCGTCCTCGCCTATGGTGCGGACCAGCTTGTGATTCTGGTCGAACTCAAATAACTGCGGTTGGCCGGCGGGATTGCGCTGGAAAGCAAACAGATGCTCTTTGGAATTCATGGCGACCGCCGAGACACCGCCGGTCAATCCGGGCGGCAGAGCAAAGGGGTAAGCGAAAGTGAAACTCAAATCGGGAGTGCGCTGCTCATGAACAATCGCGCTGCGTCCTCGTCCCCAGGCGCAAATAGGCGAGTGATTGCAGGGTTCGGGAGCGTTATTGGCGGCAGCGCCTGCTTCTCGCACAGCGAGGCTCGCCTCTGATTGGCGCCCGCTATTTGCGACTGCCGTTTGAGAGTATGCCGGCAATATTGCGAAACTCATGCCGGCCGTGATCAGAGCCAGTCGACCGAAGATGCGTCCGTCCATTTCAACCTCCCCGCGCGGATCCGCGCAGTTTGCAGTCATCATACACCTTGGCCATTTCCAGGTGCAGACTAACACGCATTCGGGCGTTGGCTTCCGGGGGACGGAACGCGAGAGCTTCTAAGTTTCGGCACTCGCCGCGGACCCTACTTCGGCTGTGCGACGATCCGCAGATACGGCTTGGGCGACTTCCAGCCCCCCGGGTACTTCTGCTTTGCTTCTTCTTCCGTTACCGCAGGCAGGATGATTACGTCGTCGCCGTGCTTCCAGTTCACCGGCGTGGCAACTTTGTGCTTGGCCGTGAGCTGAATGGAATCGAGTACGCGCAGCACCTCGTCGAAGTTGCGCCCCGTGCTCATGGGATAGCTCAACATCAGTTTGATTTTTTTGTCGGGCCCGACGACAAACACGGTGCGCACGGTCGCGTTAGTTGCGGCGGTACGGCCTTCCGATGTTTCCCCAGCTTCAGCCGGCAGCATGTCGTAAAGCTTGGCGACTTTCAGTTGCGGATCCCCGATCATCGGGTAGTTCACCTTGTGGCCCTGCGTCTCCTCAATGTCGGCTTGCCATTTGCTGTGGCTGCCCACGGGATCGACGCTCAGCCCGATAATCTTACAGTTTCGTTTTGCGAATTCCGGCTCGAGCCCCGCCATGTAACCCAGTTCCGTCGTGCAGACAGGAGTAAAGTCTTTGGGGTGCGAAAAGAGGATCGCCCAGCCATCGCCGATCCATTCGTGGAACTGGATGGGGCCTTGCGTGGTTTCGGCGGAAAAATTAGGCGCTTCGTCATTTATGCGCAAGCTCATTTTTGATCTCCTGCAAAAGTTAGATCGAGTCAGAAAACGCCCGACCAGTATAGCGTACGGCAAGGTCAGCTTGATCCACATTCCACCTTAGGCAGTCTACTTGCCGGGCTCGTGAGATCGCAGAATCCGTAACACTGAGAGTATTGTGTTCCAACTGCGCGTTGTCGCCGGCGCCCCAAAAAGCCTGTCGATCTGGCCGAGATAGCCAATTGTTTTGATATGGCGGCGGTACACCCCATACACGAGACGATTCTTCGAGCCGATGATCCGCACCAGCCACTCCCCATCGTCGGGGAGAGCAATAGGAAGAGAAACTCCGCGGCGCCCGGCCTGCGACAGGATGCTTACGAATTGAACAACATCCGCGCGCGGTGGCTCAGTTCCAAACGGATTGCCCATCTCTAGTCGCATCAGATCACTGCCGTCGCAGAAAGCAATTGTTGCTTCAAACGGCAGCTTCCGGCGCAAATCGGCAAGGAACTTTGCGCGCGAGCCAGGTTTACGAATGACAAACGTGCCTGCGGCGCCCACGTTCACGGCATCGTAGGTGCCCAGTTCTTTGGCGAGCACGCTCGGGCGAAAAGCCCTGTGTCCCCCAACGTTGATACCCCGGAAGAAAACGACCAACGCCATGCGCCCATTGTTGCAGTACCGAAGTATCGAAAAAAAGCGGAAGCGTTCAGCCAGCCCGCGGTTAGGCTGGTGAAACAACCGGCAAGTGGGCGGCATCCCAAGCTGCCAGGCCGCCGGCCATTTCGATCAAATGGGTGATCCCGTATTGATGCAGGATGCCGGCGGCGATGGAAGAACGGTAGCCGCCCGCGCAATGGACGGCAATGCGGCGGTCGCGCGGGATTTCGGCAATGCGCTCTTGCAAATGATTCAGCGGAATATTCACGCTGCCGTCAATGTGCTTGGCCGCCCACTCGCGAGGATTCCGGATATCCAGCACCAGCGGCGGGTCCGTGCCGGCCAACTCCTCCGCCACCATGGGAGCGCTGACGCGCTCGGTCGGCCATACTAAATCGGCCCGGCCGGCCAGCGCTTCCATGCCTCCCTCGAGGTATCCTTTGACGTGGTCGAACCCGATACGGCCCAGTCGCAGAGCGGCTTCCTGCTCGCGGCCCGGCTCGGCGATGATCACTATGGGCTTGGCTCGATCGAGCACCGTCCCGGCCCAGGTCGCGTATTGTCCACTGAGCCCAATGTTAATGCTTCCGGCGAGGTGTCCCTTGGCGTACTCGGCGGGATCGCGGACGTCCAGAATTTGAGCCCCGGAATCGCCCATCCGCAGAACTTCGGAGAGATCGACAGGATGGAGAACCTGTTCGAGATTTTTGTCCAACGTGGCGCGCTCGCGGGTATTGAGGATCGCGTCATAAGTGAAGTACGGCGGAGCGTCGGGTTGATCCGCGGTCACGAGGCGAACAAATTCCTCCTTGGCCATGGGCTGTAGGGCGTAGTTGAAACGCCGTTGATCTCCCAGCGAGGAAACCGTGTCGGAGGAAAGCTGCTTTCCGCAAAGCGAGCCGGCCCCATGGGCGGGATAGACGAGCGTTTCGTCGGGAAGCGTCAGGAGTTTGTTGTGCAGCGAGTCGTAGAGGTGTCCGCCTAGTTCGTTGGCTGTCCATCCGAGCGAAGCTCGCAGGTCCGGGCGGCCGACATCGCCGATAAACAGAGTATCGCCCGTGAGGACCGCGTACGGTTTGGTCGAGTCCTTCTGGAGATCGAAGACTAAGATCGAGATGGATTCGATGGTGTGGCCCGGGGTTTCGAGCACACGCAGGCGCAGTCCCGGAAAGTCGAGCGTATCGCCGTCCTTCATGGCGACAAAAGCGTATTCCGCTTGGGCGCGGGAGCCGAGATGGATGGTCGCGCCGCAGCGATCGCGCAGTTCCAGATGGCCGGCCACGAAATCAGCGTGGAAATGGGTCAGGAAGACGTGGCGAATCCGCAGGCCAAATTTTTCGGCATCGGCCAGGTAGTGTTGAATGTCGCGCTGGGGATCGACGATGATGCCGGTCGAACTGGCCTCGTCCCCGATCAGATAGGATGCGTGCGCCAGGCAGCCTAGATAGTACTGTTTGAGAATCATAAGATCTCGTCTTGCGATGCGGCGAGCGCAGCGGAGCGCCGATTACTCGGATCCACTGGCATTCAAGGTCGTAACGAACGGCTCCTACGCCCTAGTCAGGAGCGTGCCTTTCTTGGCGTCCTGAATGATGTGTTCGGACGCGCGGAACGCAAGCGCTTCGATGGTGAGCGTGGGGTGATTGCGGCCGCCGGTGACAAAACTGCTGCCATCCACGATGAACAGGTTGGGCACGTCGTGCGACTTGTGATACTTGTCCACCACCGATTTTTGGGGATCGTTCCCCATCCGGCAAGTGCCGCGATTGTGCGCGCCATTATGGCTTGCGCTGACCTGGGGCGCCCAAATTTTCTTGGCTCCGGCAGCTTGCAAAACCTCGATGGATTTTTGCCGGAAGAATTCCATGTTCTTGATGTCGTCGGGATGGGAAGAACAAGTGATGCGCATGGCCGGCAGACCCCATTCGTCCTTCACGTCCGGATCCAGGTCGACGCGGTTGGTTTCGAGCGGGAGCTGCGTAACGAAGCAATTGATCGTCATCCGGTGGTTGGCTTCCTCTTCGAGCGCCTTCTTGTACCCTGCTCCCCAGCGCGGGGTTCCCGGAGACAGCCCGCCCAAGCCGAGTTCGAACGGAGTCAGATAGCCGCGGGCCGTCATGCGTCCGCCGCCGTAGAAGCCGCGCTTGGGATCGGACGGCACGTAGTCCACGATTCCCGCGCCCGAAATGACGCCTTTATACTCGTTGAGCGGATGCTCGAAGAGTCCGCTGGCGCCGGCTCCGTTGCCGAACATCACATATCTTCCGACCAGCCCGCTCGAGTTCGCCAGCCCGTCGGGAAAACGGCTGGACTTCGACAGTAGCAGCAAGCGAGCGGATTCTCCTGCATTCGCGGACAGGATGACGGACTTCGCCTTTTGACGTTGCTCGCGCTTTTGGGCATCGAAATAAATGACACCGTTCGCACGGCCGCTATTGTCCAGCGTGATCTCGCGGACGTAGCTCTTGACGCGAATCTCGCAGCGCCCGGTTTTTTCGGCAATCGGAAACATCGTGACCGCGGAGCTGGATCGAGCGCGCACCTGACAGCCGTAGCCGGAACAAATTCCGCAATTGACGCACGCCTCGCGTCCCTTATAGGGCTGCGAAATGATGGCCAGGGGTCCGGGAACGACGGTCAATCCCATTTTGGCGGCGGCAGTGTGAAAAAGCGCGCCCGAGCTCTTGATAGGCATGGGCGGCACCGGATAATCCTTGGACATCGGCGCAACGAAGGGCGAGTCGACCCGAAGGCCGGATACGCCCGTTTCCCACTCCGCTTGGGTGTAGTAAGGTTCGAGTTCCTCATATGTAACCGGCCAGTCGGCCATGCCGGTGCCGGAAGGAATGGTCTGGTCGTACGACGCTTCCCGAAATTCGTACGGCAAGTGGCGCCAGTTGCTGCCACCGTAAGTGACGGTGCCGCCGCCGACCACGCAGCCGTAACTGTGATTGCCTGGAACCGCTTTTACTTTGTCGTTCGGGCGATAGGTGTTGCGCTGGCGCGCTGGATCGCTCATCAGGCGATCGTCGTCGCTCAAGTGGCGATTGAGCCATTCATCCTTGTTGTATTCGTGTTCGCGGCCGTACTTCCCCCAACCGCCCTGCTCCAAGACCACAACCGAATAGCCGGCCACCGACAATTGCTTGGCCATAATGCCGCCAGCGGCCCCCGCGCCGATAACAACGAAGTCGACTTCAGTGGAATTTGAATACCGTTTCATCGTCGTTTCTCCTTCACGCTAACTCTTGGTTAGTTCCTGCGCGTCGTAGTAACCGAACGGCGGCTTATGGTTCAGCGAATCGTCGTAGCCGATCAGCTTCCAACCGACTTTGTCGGAGTTGCCGCCATGCACTGGCCGAGATAGGAATCCGATAATCGTGTGCGTGCGGACCATCTCGAAGAACGGCGTCTTCTCGATGGCGGTTAGCGTTTTGATCTGCTGCTCGGATGTGAGCGCGGAGAATTTGCCGGCGTTTGGGTAGAGCTGCTGGGTCTTGGCCTGAAGGTCCTGCAAGCCCTGCACGTAGGCCGGCTGTTTGTCTCGTTCGAAAGTAGACAAGGCTCGGTCGATGAAATATACGCAGTGAGCCTCGCGCGCGCCGGGCGTCGAGTCAGTTGGTATAATCTGGGCCGTTATGGCCTCGATTTCCGTGGCCTGCGCCTCACTGAAGACGGTGAGCCGCGGCACCTGCCCCGCATCCGTAGCTTTTCGGACGTAATTCTGAGCGGCCAGGATGCTGGGATAATTTGCCGTGACCCAGGCCGCGTTCAAGCCTGTAAACGATCCGACCAGGAACGACCGCCGCGAACTGGCTTTATTTGCCATGCTGCCTTCCTTTCTTCTTCCCAACTTCCCTCGATCATACTCCCAACCGGCAGAGAACGGTAAACGAGCAGATAGCCGGGGGCGGAGCGGAGAACTCTCCTCGCGTCAACCCTCGGCGCGCAGCCGTACAATTGAGAAACAGGAAGGAAATGTTATGGCGCATTTGAGCAAACGACAATTCCTCGCCGCAGGTTTAGGGGCCGTTGCAGGCCTAAATGGCGCACGCAAGGCACTCGCGCAGGAAAGTGCCACCGGCGCCGGAAGCGTTGGGCGTCGAACGGCGAAAACAACCAAGCTGTTTAAGAGCCCGGATGGATTCCCCAATGCGATTGCCGTTACTGGGGAGGGCCTGTGGATCGGCGAGCAAAAGGAAACCGGGGAAGCGGCCGCTCAGTATCACTTGCCGCAGCCGAAAGACCTG
>DATJWJ010000245.1:0-22800 GCA_035501355.1 Bryobacteraceae bacterium
GGGACTCGGGCTTCGGCAACAACCAGCTTGGTGTCACCGAAGACGTATTGGGAACCGACGGAACCATCTCGCGCGGGCAGGTTATTCGCTACGCTCCGCAAAAAGTGAATCGGCCCGACGGCTCGGAGTCGCTGGGAAGAACGATTGCGACGCCCAACGCGCACATGCAAAATTTTGTCGACTGCATACGCTCGGGCAGGGAAACGGCCTGTCCCTTCGATCTGGGTTATCGAGTTTCGATCGCCTGCCGGATGGCGCTTGAAAGCTATCGACTGGGCCGGACCGTCCGCTGGGATGCCGCTCGCGAAGAGATTGTTTAAGAGTCTTGGCTTCGTAGCGCAGCCCAGTCGATGGCTCATGCGGGCATCCTAACATACGACTGCGCGCGCACAGCAGAAGACGGCTGGGCCGGATCGTGTTTCGCATCTATTGGCCGGTGGTTTTGTCGAGCTGCTGTTTGGCCCACATGCGGTTGGGGTTCAGTTCCAGGGACTTGGCGATGGCCTTGCGCGCTTCCTCGGGTTGATCGGCGCGGCGCAGCGCGATGCCCAGCCACAACCAAGCGTCCGCGTTCTTGGGATCCAATTCGATTGCTTTGCGAAAATCCTTAATGGCAAGATCCATGCCGCCCCCAAAAGCGGGTGGCAGATAATAATTGCCGACGCCGTGACTGACGTAGTTGATGGATGACTTGGGGTCCAGCTCGATGGCCTTATTAACTGCCTCCAAGGCGCATTTGCCATACTTGATGGCGCTCAGCGAATTTCCCGAAATGATCTGGCCGCACAAAGTGCCGAGGATGCGCTGATGTTCGGCGGAATCGGGCTGCAGGCTCACGGCGCGCTCGGCGGCATCGATGCCGGTTTGGGCCAACGTTTTGATTGCGCCTTTGTCGCGGACCTCGGTGGCGACTTCAGCCGCGTAAGACGCCGCCAGGGCGAGGCGATACTGCGCGGCCGCATCCTTGGGCTGTTTGTCAGCCGCCATACGCCGGTCAGTGAGGATCTTGTCGAGCGCGGCGCGGTCCTGACGATCGCGCGCTTTGACGAGATCGGACGTTTCATCCGCGACCCCCGCGGCGCCGATCAGTAGGAAGATGAGAAGCGCTTTCATATTTTTCCAATCCTAAGACGCCCTGGACGGTCTAGAGCGTTGCAACTTTTCTTTGGATCAACAGGAAATATAACCCCAAAAGCGCCAAAAGGACTCCGTTACAAGCGATTACTTTAGGCGCGGAGAACTGCTTGACGAGCGCGCCGACAATCAGGCTGCCAAACGGGGTTCCGCCGCGAAACGCGACGTTGTAGACGCTCATGACGCGGCCGCGCATGTGGTCGCCTGTAATCATTTGCACCAGGGAGCTAATGGTGGTGAAAACGGCGAGTAACGTGGCGCCGCAGAAGAACAGCAAGATGGAGCTGACGATGAGGCGGGTGGAAAGAGCGAAGGCGCTGATGAGCAGGCCCAGAAGCACCAGCATCAGAAGAGCGTAGCGGCCCTGGTGCTTGTACTTGCCCAAACCTGCGACTACCAGGGCACCGAGGATGGAACCGACGCCGAGGCTAACGAGGAGCCGGGAATAGAGCACCGGATCGCCATGATAGACGTCGCGCGCGAAGACGGGCAGCACGACGATGAGGGGGAAGGCCAGCAGCGTCATGGAAAAAGCCAGGACGATGAGCGCTTCCATGGCGGCCTGCTTGCGGATGAACTGAAATCCTTCGCGCATGCTGTTCATGACGGACTCGCCGGTTTTGGAGGGCACGAAATGGGGGCGAATGATCAGCAGCGTGATGATGACGGCGATGAAAGAGATGCCGTTCAGCGCGAAGCACCAGGCGGCGCCGATGGCGAGGGCGAGCGCGCCGAGCACCGGGCCGATGACGCGGGCCAGGTTGAACTGGATGGAATTGAGAGCGATGGCATTGGGCAGGTCTTGAGGCTTGACCAGGGTGGGGATGAGAGCTGAATAAGCCGGACCGCCGAAGGATTGGGCGGTGCCGACGATGAAGGAAAGCGTCAGGATTTCCCAGATGTGCACGACGCCGGCGGCGAACAAGGCGGCCAGCAGGAACGCGCAGGTCATTTGGACGATCTGGGATCCCATGAGGAGCCGCTGGCGCTCGGTACGGTCAGCGAAGACGCCGCCTACCAATGAAAACAAAACGATGGGAATTGTTCCAAGAAAGGCGTCGAGGCCGAGCAGGGTGGGATTGTTCGAGATTTGCAGCACCATCCAGGCCTGAGCCAGGATTTGCATCTGTGTGCCGACCTGCGAGGTGCAGGCGCCGATCCACATGATGCGGAAATCGCGGTAGGCGAACCCTCTGAATACTCGCCTTAGCAAGGGAAACTTCCGATCAAGGCAGCGGCCGTTCGCGTTTGATGAGATGAATGAGGTTGCCGTCGCAGTCGGTGAAGAACACCAGGCGGTTGCCCTGATTGTTGAGTGGTTCGCCGAGTAAGGTGACGTTGCGGCGCTTGAGTTCCTGGGTGGCCGAGTCAAAGTCGGCGACGCTGATGGCCAAGTGGCGGATACCCGGGTCCTTCATTTGAGCGGGGGCGCGCTCGCCGGCCGAGGGGATGATTTCGAGCATGGTGCCGTCAGCCGCGCGCACGAAGTAATTGCCGTCGTAGGTGTGGTTGATGCGGAAGTCGAGGTGCTGGACGTACCAGTCGGCCAGTTTCTTGGGGTCGGGCGAGGCGATGGCGGTGTGTTCTAAGCCGAGGAACATAAACCAGGATTGTAGCAAGCGGGTGCGAGGGTGCGCTGGATTCCGCGACGGGTTGCGGCGGCTGGGTGGCGGTGGGTTCGTTTGTGCAAATTTTGTTTTCGCCGGGCGTGGGTGCGTCGCTGGGTGTATGAGACGGCCGGCGCTGGAGTTGGATCAGGGTGCGGAGGGCGCGCGAGTAGGTCCGTTCCAGGCGGGCTTCGACGCGCTGGAGGAACGGGTAGGAATTGGAATTGGCCAGCCCGGTGAAGGCGGCCGTTAGAGATCCGGTGGGGGTGAGCGGGTCATCCGAATCCTCCTGAACTCGCTCGATGTACTCGGTGTAAAGCTGGGTCTCGATCATGGCGAGGCGCTCAAGGCGCCACTTGGCGGCGACCATATCGTGGACCAGGTGGAGTTCGGCCGGACCGTGGGGTTGGAACTGATCGAGGTAAGAGGTGAGGAGCTCCTGGAATTCGGCGGGGTCCTCGGCGGGGAGGACCAGAGTTTCCGCAGTGAGGCCATGTTTGAGTGCGTTTTGAGAAGAGCGCCTGCGGCCGGCTTCGGTTTTGGGGCCGCGGGATTTTGCGCCGTTGATACGGGCGGATTCGGATTTGGTCAGGGATGACATTTGGATTGTTCCTCGGTGGATCAGCGTAGCGTTCGGTTGCCGAGTTCCAAACGCCGGGCGAAGGGAAATGGTTGTGGCGCAGGCGGATTGAGACCGGCGAGATGTGTGACCGAGTTAACTCAAGAAGCCCAGGGGACTGGTCCCGAAATTCGCGATGTTGGGGAAGACTGTGGAGAGGCTGCTCTGTGGCACGCCGAACCACTGCGCCAGAGTGGCGCCGTACTGGTCCACCGCGGTGGTAGGAAGAAGGACGCCGCGAGTGCCGGCATCGTCGCTGCCGCCGGGAACGAGCAGCGGGAAGTTTCCATAGAATTTGCCTCCCTTGACGCCCGTGCCGATGATGAAGTGATGGTTGCCCCAGGCATGATCGCTGCCATCGTTGCCGCTGGGAGTAAGTGTGCGGCCAAATTCGGAAGCCGTGAAGGTAGTGACGGAGTCATCGATGCCGAGCTCGCGGGTGGCCTGATAAAAGGCCGACACCGCCTGGCTCAATTGCTGCAGCAGGGGCGTTTGGGTTTCGACCTGCGCGGAGTGCGTATCGAATCCGTCTAAAAGGCAGAAGAAAATCTGACGCGTCAGTCCAAGCTGATTGCGCACGGACATCACCTTGGATACGGTCTGTAACTGTGCCGCCAGAGGATTGCCCGCCGGGAACTGCGTGTGCAGCGGGGGAGCGCTCCCCAGCAGACCAGTCAGTGTGTTGGCGTAGTTGTTGCCGCGCGTCATGACGCTGTTGGCGGCCTGGACCAGTTGCACGCCGTTATCGAAGGTCAGCAATTGTTGCATCCCGGCGTTAGCCGAGGCGCTTGAAAGCGGGTTCAAGGTGGCCATTCCGGTGGGAGGAACTGTGGCCGGAAATGTGTCCACACCGGTGCAGAACAATTGGCAACTGCTGGTGGCCGTCACGGGAGGGAAGATGCCGGCTGAATTCCGAGACTGCAAAAGGTCCGTGATGCGACCGCCCCAGCCGGAGCTGCCGGTGCCGGAGGGAATGCCGGTCTGCCACTGACTGCTTTGATCGGAGTGCGAGAACAGCGCCGAAGGAATCACAGCGCTATTGTTGGTGAGGTAGACGGCGCGAGTGATGGGCTTAACCAGCATGCCGACGTTGGCCAGCACGGCGGCATTGCCCTGATTGTAGAGCGCTTGAATTTCCACCAGACTGGGATGCAGGCCGTAGGTATCGCTTCCATTGGCAATGGGCAGCAGAGATCCTTGCGGGATGGCCAGGCCGCCACGTCCTTGGGCATACAGACTGTAGTTCTGCTGCGCCGTGGTAATGGGGACCACGGTATTGTGCCCGTCGTTGCCGCCTAGCAAAAAGATGCATACCAGCGCCTGATAATTCGAGCCGGTAGCGGCAAGCGCGTTCATCTCGCCGAACTTTGCCATGCTGCCCACCGCACCTAAAGCGGTTACCGAGCGCAGCGTGTCTCTCAAAAATTCGCGTCTAGAACGAATCAACATGGCTTGGTCTCCTTGTGACCTGTTTAATGCCAGACGTTGTAATAGCTGGAAGTCAGGATCAGATAACAGGCGTCTTCCACTTTTTGCAAAAGGGGCGACGTGTCGGCCGCGATGACGTTAACGAGGGTGGTCTTCATGACGGCGGGCATGGTTCCGTGCGTCAGCGTAAGATCGAGAGCGCTGACCAGTGTGGCCGGCGCGGCCGCCAGCCCAACGAATGGAATTAAATCCACCGTAGTGCCAGGCCCATAATTCTCGAGCGGGTTGGACCATTGACTGAACAGGGTCCGCACGACGTTGGCCCTCCAGATTGCGTTATTGGGCGTGTGGATTTCGAACTCCGGGCCCAGCAGCGTGGCGCCAGGAACCGCGTAGGTGGGTGAATAATAGTTGAACACGCTCGGCGAATCGAAGATGTCCTGCCCGAGATTCACCAGGTCCCAGGGGAAGTAATTCTGGTCGTTCATCTGGCCGCCGAAGGCGCGCACCATGGCTGCAATGAACAGAGCGGGCTCCTGCAAATGACCATCTGAAATCTGGTCGTTGCCGCCGTTGTCGTTGGCGCGAGCTTCAGGATCGAGCAGCACGGCCGAAATGGTGGCCTGCATATCGCCGCGTACGCCTTGGCCATTGTTGTTGAAGGCGGCCGCTACGCGCGAGATATAAGCGGGAGTTGGGTTGCTCTTCACCAGGTGCTGGATGAGCATCTTGCCGACGAACGGTCCGACGTTGGGATGGTTGAATATGTTGTCGAGCGCGTTGTTCAAGTCTTCTTGCGGCGTGGCGCCGGCGGGCGAAACGAAACCGTTCAACAACTGCTTGGAACCGGAGTCGTGTTCGGCCGGATATGAGACCATGGGCCCGTTGCCGGTGATGTAGGCGTTCCACACCACGGGTTGGCCGGCGGAGGGGGCGTAGGTCCAGCCTGTATAAACGCGCGCGAATTCCGCGATGGTGGGCTGCAAGTAAGTTGGAATGGGAAGATGATTGCCGTCGTACTGGAGGGAGCCGTCCTGGTTCAACATCTGGGTCCCGATGGTGAACAATTGCATGAGCTCGCGCGCGTAGTTCTCATTGGCCAGCGTACCCGAGGCGGCATTTCCCCTGGCGTTGTTGGCCAGGTCGAGGTACTGACCCATGGCGGGACTCAGCGTCACGTCGGCCATGATCCGGCGGTAGTTGGTGAACGCGTCGGCCAGAAGCATGTTCTGGAACAGAACCATATTCTGGTTCCAGATCAGCTTTTGGATGGAGGTTACGAAAATCTGGCTGAGCGCGAAGGCGACACGCTGGCGCAGCTGATCCGGATTCGTTACGGCATTGGTGAGGAAGTGAGCCGGCATGCCGCCCTGGCTGGATGTAATGGTGTTGTAGTTGGACACCTGCGGCAGGTTGAACTGCTGTGCCAGCCAGCTCTCGAAGCCTAGCGTCTGGACATTGGCAGCGTCGTTGGGAGTGGGTCCGAAAGCGGCCTGTTCGAGGAAGCGCCGCGCGGCGGCCGAGGAGACCTGCGCGTTGGCGACGCCGATTTGTACCGTAAATGGCAGAGACTTCGCCGAGCCGTTGCTGACGGTCACCTGACCGGTTCCAGACAAGCTCGCGAAACCGGAGGCGGTGAGAGAGCCGTTCGAGAAACTGGTGCCGAGCGGCGTCCCATTCAAGGAGGCGACGGACGACGAAGTGAAACCAGTGCCCGTAATCGTGGTAGTGAAGATGCCCAGCGGCAATTGGCCGCTGGAGCCGACTCCGGTGATGATAGGCGCCGGCGCAACCGGTGCAATCAGGGTGACGATTGCCGCGGCATTTCCGTTTTGCCCCTTCGCAGTAACCGTGTCGGTTCCGGTGGAAGACATTGTCGAAGGAGCGGTGTAGAAACCGGCCGCCGTGACGGTTCCGTAGGTTGCGGTCCAAGCCGTTGCGTTCGCGGAAGTGAATTGCTGCGTCGCGCCGAGATTCAAAGAAACGGCGGACGGCGAGATGGTTTGGGCACTGAGCGCTTGCAGGGTCACCGAGGCCGAAGCCGAGCCGCCTGGACCGGTTGCCTTCACGGTCACAGAATTCGACGACGGCATGGTGGAAGGCGCCGTGAACAGGCCGCTCGCGCTGATGCTTCCCGCGGTGGAGGTCCAACTGGTGGCTCCCGAAGACGTGAATTGTTGTGTGGCGCCCAATTTCACGGTCGCCGAAGTGGGTGAAATGGTCTGCTGCGAAGTTGGCGGCGGGGACGGGGGCGGCTGGCTCTTCGCAAAGGTCGCATTGAAGGCCGGGCCCCACAGGGTTCCCGGATTTTCCACCTGAAACGCGACTGTACCTGCGGAGGCCTGATATCCGCCGGTCTTCAGAGTGGTGGAGTTGACGAAAGTAGTGGAGAGGTTGACGCCTGGGGTTCTGACGATGGCACCCTTCTGGAAGCCGGTACCTGTCACCGTGATGTTATAGGAACCTACCGGAATTGGATTCGGAGAAATGGCAGAGATGGAAGGGCCGGGTGGCTCGACGGCTACGTAGACAATGGCGGAAGTTTTGCCATCGGAGGCGAGCGCGCTGATTGTTATCCCGTTGGCTGGGATAGTCGCGGGTGCAGTGTAGAGACCGCCGGTGGTAATGGTTCCATAGGTGGCGTTGCCGCCTTTGACGCCGGTCACGGACCAGGTTACGGTGGTGTTCGCGAGGCCGGTAACGGCGGCAGCATATTGCACCGTCCCGTTGACGCCGACGGTGGTGTAGCCGGGGCTGATCTTAATCGATTGCGCTTGGAGCGCGGCAGGGGCCAACAGAGCAGCAAGGCACCTGAGCGATCCAAAAGCTCTTCGTCGCATCGACATAATTTTATTGCGTTCCTCCCAAGCTACCGGTAACGTCTCTACGCCGGTGCCGTTCGCCAGTGGGTTTAATCGGCGTGCGAACTCGTTTCAGGTAGGTACTGAGTGGAGCCGGGCGGCAGAATTCTCAGGTCACTTGCGAAAAAGATTTCTTAGCCGCCTTACTTACGACTACTGAAGAGATCCTGCTTAGAACGCAGCGACGAAGCTGAGGACAAGAGGGCGCCGAGCTCGAACGCGAGGGCAAGGTGATTCAGAGTAATATCGAGCAGTGCGGAAGTTCTCGACCCTGATCAGCGGCTTGTCATTCGCCGAGTGCCCTCGTTGGCGGGATGGGCGTCTCTATGTCTCCGACTTTTTCACGCATCGAGTGCTAGCCGTGGATTTGAGTGGCACGGTTGAAATCATTGCTCACGTGGCCGGTCAACCGGCGGGTCTGGGGTTTCTTCCCGATGGCCGAATGTTGATGGTGTCGATGCGGGAGCGGAGAGTATTGCGCCGCGAGGCCGATGGTTCAATTGCGGTGCATGCCGATTTGTCGGGGCTTGCTCCCGGATTCCTGAACGACATGTTGGTGGATGGCGGCGGACGCGCTTTTGTCGGCAATTTTGGGTTTGATCTGTACGCCGGCGCTCCGCCTTGTAAGACGGTGCTGGTGTGTGTCGAGCCGGACGGCTCCGCGCGAGTCGTCGCGAGGGAATTGGGTTTTCCGAATGGCATGGTGATGACCCCTGACGAGAAGACTTTGATCGTCGCGGAGACGACCATGAATCGGTTGAGCGCGTTCCCGATGGAGGGCGGCGTCATGGGCCAACGCAGAACCTGGGCAGCTTTTGGCGATCCGCCATCCTCGACCGGTTTGGAAGAGATGCTCGGTCAGCTTATGGTGGGAGCAGATGGCATCTGCCTCGACGCGGAAGGCGCGGTGTGGGTGGCCGATGCGCTCCACGACAGATTGCTTCGCGTGGCTGAAGGCGGAGGCATTCTGGAAGAAATCGCAGGGAACGGACTCGGTCTTTTCGCTTGCATGCTGGGCGGAGAGGACGGGCGCACACTTTTTGCCTGTGAAGCACCTACGTTTGCAGAGGCTGAATGCCTGGCCAAACGCCAGGCATCGGTGCTCATGACGAGGGTGGATATACCGCACGCGGGCTGGCCCTAGCGGCGGAGACGGTCCAGTCGACGGACGAGACGCCGGAGTCGGCGGGCGGTGATTCTAGGCTGTCACTTGGTCCCGGGTAGATTCCTTGGACGGCCGGCGGTCCAACTCGGCCAGTGTTTCCGCCAGAGCATGCCGAGCAGAAGGAATGTGCCCGATGATCCCGACGGTTGCATTACGCAGCGCTTTAAGAACAGGAGACGAGAGTGTTGCGATCTTGGTCATGCGGTCAGTGAGGCTCACCACGGAACGAGCAGTCTCAAGCCGCTGGTTTTGCCAATCCTCCAGGGCGTCTTCTTTGCCGCTCTGAAGAGTGGACTGCAATGCGCCAGCGAGCGCAATTGCGTCCTGGATACCGGTATTCATACCCTGTCCGCCTGCTGGACTATGAACGTGCGCGGCATCGCCGGCCAGCAGGACGCGACCTTGCCTCAGAACCTTGGCGACGCGATGCTGAATATGAAAACGGGAGGACCATGCGAGGCGGCGAACTGCCACGGTGCCGTTCTGGGGTCCGCGCTCGGCGAGGATGCGTTCGAAATCGGCTAGCGACGGATTTTCTGGAGCTTGCCGTACGGTAGCGACGATGCGGAAATGTTGACTGCCAGGCAGAGGCGCAACCACCATCAGTCCCTTCTCGGAATAGAACAAGCTGACTTCTTCCCGGTCTAGGGGCCAATCCAGTTCCACATCACCGAGCAGGAAGCTTTCGTCGTAAGCGCCGCCTTCAAAGGGAATGGACGCTTGTTCGCGAACCAGACTGTGCGCTCCGTCGCAGCCAACCAGCCACTTGGTGCGGAGCACGCTGATCTCTCCAGCGCGCTTGAACTGTACTTCCACATCCGCGCCGGCGGGGCGGATGGAAACTACTTCAGCGGGACGCTCAACATCGGCTCCGAGCGACTGCAAGCGGCGCAGGAGAATCGCCTCGGTACGGGCCTGCGGGCACATCAGCGTGAACGGGTAAGGAGTGTCCAGGTCCTTGAAGCTGATGGACGCCAGAATCTTGCCGCGGTCGCGAATGCGGAAAATCGGGACGATGACTCCGGCTTGAAGCAATTCCGGCGTGACCGCAAGCGGTTGGAGAACTTCCAAGGTGCGGGCATGCACCACCACGGCCCGCGAGGTATTGGCTCCGGCTGCCAATCGATCCAGGATGAGAGCTGAAATTCCGAGCCGCTTCAGTTCCGCGGCGAGAGCAAGGCCACTCGGGCCGGCTCCTACGATCACAATATCGTTTTGCAATTCGTGCATAATTCCTCCTGAGTTTCGTGAATCGTTTTTATTTGCGCCAGGCGGTTGTCTTCAACGCGTGGCCAAACTGAGAACAAGAGCAGCGAACGCGGCAATCAATGCGCAGGTTCTTAACCAGTGGTACAGATCCCAGCGGTGCTCCTGTGCTCTCCAGTCGCCTGGAAGGGATTGCGGCGTCCATCTGGTAATCCGGTTGTTGATGGGCACGGGACCGGCTAGCGAAAATATGATGGCGAAGACTTGAATTGCGAAAGCGACGGCGGCGAGACGCCAGGCAGGTTCATTGAGATGCTGGAAAGGCAGCAGGAGCAGAAGATTCAGCAGGGCTGATCCGGTCATCCAAAACGGCATAACATGACCAAAAAGCGCCGCGAGCGAAGAGCGGACCGGTATGTGTGTAACAAGTGACTGGCGATTGAGCGTGGGATGGGCGAATGCGGCCACGTTTAGCTCACTTCCGCACATGAGACCGAGCACGAGCACGGCAAAAATCTGAAGCGCCACAGGGAGCCTCTTTACTTGTGGGCGTGCGCCGCAAGCTTGGCCGTAGTTGCGGGTTGATAGCTTCCGGCGACCGTTCGGAAAGCAATGTTGAGGCGATTCCACGAATTTATGGCAGTGATCGCGAGCGTCAGATTTGCCAGGTCGCCGTCAGAAAACTGGTTTCTAGCCTGCTCATAGACTTGGTCGGGAACATGTCCCTCGGTGACGCGAGTAACGGCTTCGGACCAAGCCAAGGCCGCGCGCTCGCGATCGCTGTAGAATGGTGCCTCGCGCCAGGCGTCGAGCAAATAAAGACGCTGTTCAGTCTCGCCGGCGGCCCTCAGATCCTTGCTGTGCATATCCAGGCAGTAGGCACAGCCATTGATCTGAGATACACGAAGGTAAACCAAGTCCAGCAACTCGCGAGGCAGGCCACATCCTGAGAGATAAGTCTCAAGTCCCATCATCGCTTTGATTATTCCGGGCGGAGCGTGTTGAATATCCAATCTGGCTTCCATTATCAGGGCCTCCTTGGGATGTTTCGGATTAATGTACAACTTAGTGATGCGACATTTTGCGGCAGGTTTCAAGCCTTTCACTTCAGGTCCTGTGACGGTAACGGTGACGGCGATTGGGGATTGAAGCGACGCTATTCGCTCGGAATACAAATGGGATAATGGAGTCGGTGTTGGAAGCACTTAAAGAAGAGATCACAAGGCGGCGTGCTCTATGGATCACGCCCTTCGCGTTTGCCGGCTTGGTTGCGGTCTCCTCCAGCAAAGGGAATCGCGCGGAGGACAATGAGGCGGCGAACGGCTCCGAGTCAGAAGTCGTGATCGTACCGTTTACGGATAGGGGCGAGAAATTAGCGCCAGTGAGCGTGCAGAAGCTGATTCGTTCGGATGCGCAATGGCGAAAATTGCTGGACGCTGAACAATACTACGTCACGCGCCATCAAGGTACCGATACCGCCTTCACCGGCACCTATTATCAGCTTCACGAAGCTGGTCTCTTCCGGTGCGTCTGCTGCGGCAATGCGCTATTCAGCTCCGACGCGAAGTTCGATTCCGGGACGGGCTGGCCGAGTTTCACTGCGCCTGTGGCCGGGGAGAACATTTACACCCACAAGGATGTGAGCCTGCTTCTGGAGCGAGTGGAAGTGGCGTGCAAGCGTTGCGATGCGCATCTCGGGCACGTGTTCACCGATGGGCCCGAGCCGGCTTACTTGCGCTACTGCATCAACGAATCCTCGCTGCGATTCGTTCGATACTCGGGGTGAATGCTGGCTTTGGCCGATCCGCGCCGGCTGAGGGCTTCTGCGGCTTGCAGAACGCTGGATTCACGCTGGCAGTTCGCTCAGCGCGGCAATCTGATCGGCCGAGAGAAAGATCAAGGCCAGAACCAGAGGGCACACGTTAGCGGAGGCGGGTTGCCGGCCAGGCGCGCAGAAGCCCGAATCGGAATTTAGCGCGCCTGGGCAGCTGTTCGATCCATCTACGGTACTGGCGTCACGGCCGTATCCACGGTAACTCGGGTGCCAGTGATGGTTCCGGCCACGTGATCGACATGGCTTCCGTTGGTATCGTAGACGTCTATCGTAAAAGTGCCGCTGTAACGGTCTCCACTGGGAGAGAGCGTGTCCTGTTCCCGAATGTTGACGACGTTGAGAAGCGCTCCGGAGGCAGCGTCGTAGCTGAGCGCAAAATGGTTGAGCTCGAAGGTCAGGAATCCGGTCTGTCCCCACACGCCCATGCAGAAGTTCCCGGTGTTGGCTGCGTGGCCGCCGGAATTGAGCAGCTCTGTTCCATCGCTGTGCCATTGGTTAAAACCCCAGTCGATCACGGCGCCGTCCGGTATGGAGGGATTGTGACCGGTGTTGCCTTGGGAGATGAATTGAACGTTCCACATCCCCACGATGGACGGGCCAGCCGAGCCGCCGCCGCGGGCCATAGCGCTTTGGGCTTCCGCCGATGACGCCGCCGCGCGTAAATGGGTGCTGGCGGAGGCGAATACAAACGGGCCCTGCAAGTTGGACAGATCGCCGCAACCGGCGCTGGCCTGAGAGACAAACAACGTGCACAACACGCCCGCGCCGAGAGTCATGGTCATTACTCGAGAGATTGCTTTCAATGAGGTTCCTCTTTCTGCCGCGAAATCCGCGTGCACTCTCCAAGGCGCAATCGGGGACGAAAAACTGGAAGGGGGGAGAAAATATTTTGGGGATATTTTCGGACCGGATGCTAGGGCTGGCCGCCGAGCTCGGTCAAAAGCCAGGCGCGGGCCATTTTCCAGTCCCGCATCACGGTGTCGGGGGAAACTTTGACTACTTCCGCAGTCTCCTTAACGCTCAAGCCGGCGAAAAAGCGAAGCTCGACGATGCGGGATTTGCGTGGGTCGACTTCTGCCAGGGTATTGAGAGCGTCGTCGAGAGCGATGAGTTCACGGGCTTTGGTCTGGGCGACGTCGAGGGTCTTGGTGAGATCGAGCGGCTGCGCCTTGCCCCCACGCTTGGCCGCCAGCCTGCGGCGCGCGCGATCGAGCAGGACGCGCCGCATCAAGGAGGCCGAAACGGCGAAGAAATGGGCGCGATGCTGCCAATCGAGCTCGCTGGCGTTGACCAGGCGCAGATAGACTTCGTGAACCAGCTCAGTGCTTTGCAGGCTGTGGCCAGGGCGCTCGTTCTGGAGCAGGCGGGCGGCCATGCGGCGCAACTCGCGATATACACGCGGGGTTAATTGTTCCAGCGCCTGGGAGTCGCCGCTGGCCCAGGCGCGAAGCAACTGTGTGGTGTCGGCGCGGGAGGAATTGGGCATGTGCGGCGTCTGGGAAAAGTATAAAACAGAGTGGCGGGACTTAATAAATTCACTCGCTAAAAAATGTGGCGTAATGAGTAGAGATCCGTCGAGAAACAGATGATGACACCAGAGCAGTGGCGTCAGATGGAGGAACTCTATCAGGCTGCCCGGGAATGCCGTCCGAATGAACGAGCGGCTCTGCTGGAGTGCACCGATCCAGAGATGCGAGCGCGGATCGAACGGATGCTGGAGGTGGAATCGGGTAGTGACATATTGGAGCACAGCGGAGACGGCGTTCCGGCCACTCAGACTATCGTTATTCCTGGCGCACAACTGGGTCCGTATCAAATAGAAACGCAAGTGGGTGCGGGTGGGATGGGAACGGTGTATCGCGCCATCGATACGCGGCTGGGACGCGTGGTGGCCATCAAAATCGCGGCCGAGCGCTATAGCGAACGGTTCCAGAGGGAAGCGCGGGCGATCTCGACGTTGAACCATCCGCACATCTGCACGCTTTACGATGTGGGGCCGAATTACCTGGTCATGGAGTTTCTGGAGGGCTCTACGCTGGCCGCCGAGATCAAGAAGGGGCCGCTGGGTCTGGAGAACGTAGCGCGCTACGGAGCGCAGATCGCCAACGCGCTGGCCGAGGCGCATGCGCTGGGGATCGTGCATCGCGATCTCAAGCCATCCAATATCATGCTCACCAAGCACGGGGTTAAAGTGCTGGATTTTGGGCTGGCGAAGATTTTGTCCGCGAGCGATAAGCATCCGGAGACGGGCCTTACTGAAACCGGGGGCGTTATGGGTACGCCGGCGTACATGGCGCCTGAACAGGTGGAGGGCAGGGAACCGAGCAATGTCACCGATCTTTTCTCTCTGGGCTTGGTGCTTTATGAGATGGTTGCGGGGCGGCTGCCTTATCCGGGAGCGTCGTTAGGCCAGATGCTATCGAGCGGATCGCAACTGCCGCTGCCATCACCGTCGGGCGATGGTTCCAGCTTGGCGCCGAGTCTGGACGGACTGATCGCGAAGCTTCTGGAACGAGACCCAGCCAAGCGCCCTCAATCGGCGGCCGAAGTGGCGCGCGAATTATCCTTAGCGGCGGAACCCTCGGCTGCACCGAAGCGTGGAAAGTGGCGGTCGTCGCGGCTCGGGTATGCAGTGGCGGCAGCCGCACTGCTGGCCGCTTTGGCAACCGGCGGCGTGCGCCTCTATCGCAACTGGAGGGCGCCTGAAAACGCGGCGCCGATCGCCGCCAACCCGACATCGTACATCCAGATCACCAGCTTTACGGATTCGGCAATGGGGCCGGTTCTTTCGAACGATGGGCGAATGTTGGCGTTCTATCGGAGCAGCAGCCCGTTCCTGACTTCCGATCAAATTTGGGTCAAGCTTCTTCCCAACGGCGAGCCCGTTCAAGTTACGCACGATCCCCGCCCGAAGTACAACATTGCGTTTTCACCCGACAACTCGCGGATCGCATACACAGCGATGGAGAACCTCTTTCACACCTACGCCGTGTCCTCACTCGGCGGCGATTCGCAATTGATGCTCTCCAACGCGGCCGGCCTCGGCTGGCTGGACGGTCGGCACGTGCTTTTCTCCCAGGTGAAGAGCGGCGTTCATATGGGCATCGTGACGGGATTGAGCGACCGGTCCGAGCTTCGCGAAATCTATTTTCCCGCCAAGGACCGGGGCATGGCGCATTATTCGTATCTTTCTCCCGACCGTAAATGGGTTCTGTTAGTCGAGATGGATCCTGCCTGGCAACCGTGCCGGGTTGTGCCGTTTTCCGGAGGATCCGTCGGCAGGCAAGTGGGCCCTCCCGGAGCCCCCTGCAGTTCGGCGGCGTGGTCGCCGGATGGTAAGTGGATGTATCTGGGGGTTCGAGTCGACGGCAGGTATCATTTGTGGCGGCAGCGTTTTCCCGATGGCAAACCGGAGCAGATTACGTTCGGGTCCACGGAAGAAGGCGGCATCGCCGTCGAGCCGGACGGCCGGTCTCTCATCACTTCGATCATTACGCTGCAAAGGGCGGTGTGGATTCACGATGCGCGCGGGGATCGCGCGCTTTCAAGCGAAGGATACGCCGTAGAACGGCCGCCCGTATTTTCGCGAGATGGCAAACGCCTCTACTATTTGTTGCGGCACGATTCACCCAATTCGCCGGCCGAGCTGTGCCGCGCCGATCTCGATTCGGGCAGAACCGAGGTGCTGTTCCCCGGCGTTTCGATCAGCGAATACGACATCTCGGACGACGAGAAAGATGTGGTCTTTGCCACGCAGCCAGCCGGCCGGCCGTCGCAACTTTGGATCGCCCCTTTGGATCGCACTTCGCCTCCGCGCCGCATTTCTGCTAGCGGCGAAGCGAACCCGTACTTCGGACCGAACGGCGATGTGCTATTTCGTTTGACTGAAAACAATGCTTTCTATCTGGGTGCGATGACGCGCGATGGAGCCAGGCGCCGGAAGGTCCTTCCTCTGCGATTCATGAGTTTCGGCCGGCTCTCGCCGGATCGGCGCTTTATCGCCGCCGGCGCCGCCCTATCTGGCGACCCGTACCTGAAGGAACCCGGACAGGTCTTTGTTGCGCTGGATGGCAGCGCCGCGACGCGATTCTGCGACAATGCATGCACAGCCGTCTGGTCGCCTGATGGGCGCTATTTTTACATCGAGGTGATCCCTGCGTCGCGCGAGAATCCCACGGGGCGGACCTTAGCGATTCCCATTCCGCCGGGCGAGAGCCTGCCGCCAATTCCTCCGGCGGCGGTGCACAATCTGGCGGAATGGGCCAAGGTTCCCGGAGTCAAAATCGTGGATCACAACGATATCGCGCCCAGCTCGAATCCATCCACTTACGCTTACATCCAGTCGTCGGTGCACGCCAATTTGTTTCGCATTCCGCTGCGCTGACTACTGGCGCAGGTAGGTCCAATAGATGCGCGCGATGTCGCGGAGGGCGATCAGGAAGTCCGTGCCTTTTACTTTGGAGGCGGCCACGTCTTCCCATTCTTCCAGAGGGTATTCGTAGATGCGGCTGGCGGCCAGGCTCGGGGAGCCGAGCATGCGGATGTAGCGGGCCAGGATTTCGACGTCGAAGACCCAGCGCGCCAGGAATGGATCGGCAAAAAGCGCCGGCGTGTCCGGGCGGACGCGGAAAATCTTGGCGCCGCACTGGGTGTCGTAGATGGGCAGGCGCAGCATGACGGAAACCATGGTTGCGAAGACGCGGCCTAAGTAATGGCGCCAGGGGCGGCGATGCACTTTGCGGCCGAGCAGTTTGACGCGTGAGCCGAAGACCATGTCGAGGGACGGGCGCTGGTCGAAAACCGCTAGGAAGCAGGGGATGGCGTCCAGAGGCGTGGCCAGGTCGGCGTCCCAATAGCCGGTGTATTCGGCCTGGTGCTGGAGAGCGAAGTTGATGCCTTGCCGAACCGCTGCAGCTTTGCCCTGGTTGGTTTTCAGGCGCAGTACAGTGACGCGGTCTTCACGCGACGCGCGCAGGTTCTCAAGCACCTGGGCGGTTTCATCGCGGCTGCCGTCGTCCACGAAGACAACTTGGATGCTGGATTGGTCCAGGAATTCCTGGAAACGGGCGGTGGGCAGGCGTTGAGCCTCGTTATAACAAGGCACAACGATCATGACGGCCGGCAAGCTCAGATGATAGCAGAGGAGCGGCGCGGTTTCGCCCGCTGTCGGTTGAGGTTGATCGCTCATTGCCGGCGCGCTTGTTACAGTGTTGATGTGGACGGGGTGCTGGTGGTGGACAAACCGGCGGGGATCACATCGCACGATGTGGTGGATCGCGTTCGAAGACTGGCGAACACTCGCAAAGTTGGACATCTGGGGACGCTGGATCCGATGGCAACGGGCGTCCTGCCGTTAGTTGTCGGCCGCGCGACACGGCTGGCGCAGTTCTTCTCAGCCAGCGAAAAATGCTACGACGGGTGCATTTGCTTCGGGTGGGCGACGGATACTTACGATCGCGATGGGGAGGTGACTTGCGCGGCGGTGGAGCCGCGGTTCACGCGAGGGGAGCTGGAGGAAGCGCTGGCGGAGTTTCGCGGAACGATTCTGCAGACACCGCCGCCGTTTTCAGCCAAGAAGATCGCCGGGACACCTGCTTACCGGCTGGCGCGCAAACAGATTGCGGTGGAACTGGAGCCGGTGGAGGTTCAGGTTCACGCGCTGGAGCTGGTGGAATTCGATGGAGTGCGGGCGCGGGTGCGGGTGCGCTGTTCGGCGGGAACCTATCTGCGCAGCATCGCTCACGAGCTGGGACAGCGCTTGGGATGCGGGGCTTTCCTGGAACAATTGCGGCGCACGGCGGCCGGGGAATTCAGCGAGACGGATGCGCATACGTTGGGAGAACTGGAGAAGCTGGCCACCGAAGGGAGGTTCGAAGAGGCACTTATTCCGGCGTCGCGGGTGCTACCGGAGATTCCGTGCGCCACGGTGGACGCTTTGACGGCCGGGCAGATCCGGCAGGGTAAGGACTTCCGCCTGTCTCCATTTCTCGGGCTGGGCCGGGGTCAATATGTTAAGGCTATTGGGCCGGACGGGGATTTGGTGGCGATTGGGGAGGCGCGGCTGCCGCATCTTTACCATCCGATTTTGGTGATGTAAGCGCTGAATGAAGCAAGTTTAATACCAGCGTTAGCAACCCTTGCGGCCGGTTGGTTTATCATTCAAGTGTGCGCCGCTTTGCCGCTCTAATTGTGTGTTTGCTCGGCTTGGCGGGTGGTCCAGCCAAGGCGCAGGAAGACACTAGCGCGGCGAAAACCGAGGCTGGCAAGAGCGAACCCAAGTACAGCGATACTTTCTCGGGGCCGATCGTGGAGGTGTTCTACACCGGCGACAGCACCAAGAAGGTTCATCCGGGTGACGCGATCACGCGCATCACGGTTTCGCGCAGCATTCTGGGGAAGCCGGCCGAGAAGGCGACGTTCTGGATCAAGCCCGATACCAAGATTGAAGGCAGCCTGCGGATGCGAGTCAGAGTGACGGTGGGGTACGTGGTGGGCGATGAAGGGAACGTGGCGCGGCTGATCGTGGTGCGGACCTCGCAGAAGCAGAGTGACAGGAAGTAGTTACTTCTTCTTTTTTCTTTTGGCGGCCCAGCCTTCTTTTACTACCTGGCGCGCGCGTCCGAGCGCCAAGGCATCGGGCGGCACCGGATCGGTGATTACGGAACCGGCGCCGATGTAACTGGAGTCGCCGATGTCGACGGGAGCGACTAGCGTGGAGTTGCTTCCGACGAATGCGTCTCGACCGATGCGGGTGCGGTGCTTGCTGACTCCGTCGTAATTACACGTTATGGTTCCGGCTCCGATGTTGGTGTGCGGGCCGACTTCGGCGTCGCCCAGGTAAGCCAGGTGATTGGCTTTGGCGCCGTCGGCGAACTGAGTATTCTTGAGTTCCACGAAGTTGCCGATGCGGGCGTGGGAGCCTACGTGAGTGCCTCCGCGCAGGCGGGCGAAGGGGCCGATATGCGCGCCGTGTTCGATCCGGGTGTCGACGATGGAGGTGAAGGGGGCGACTTCGACTCCGTTGGCGAGGATCGAGTTTCGGATGATAGAACAGGCGCCGATATGGCAATCCTCTCCGATTTCAGTGCGGCCGAGGATCTGCGCGAAGGGTCCGACGACGGTGTCGGGCGCGATGCTGACCGGCTCGTCGATGCTGACGGTTTCCGGCTTTTCGATGGTAACGCCCGCGAGCATGAGCTGCTGGACCTTGCGGCCGCGAAAGATCTTGTCTACCGCGGCCAGCTCAACGCGGGTGTTGATGCCCAGGAGCTGTTGCGGATCGGGGACGTTCATGGCTTCTACGTGGTGTCCGGCGCGCGTCAGGATTTGGGCGATATCGGTGAGGAAGTATTCGGCGGCGGGATTGTCCGGGCGGATTTCGGCGATGTGCTTCCACAGAAGATCGGCGCGAAAGCAGTAGATTCCGGAGTTGATGAAGCGGATGCGGAGTTGCTCGGGGTTGGCGGCTTTTTGTTCGACGATCTGCTGGACGGCGCGGTCTTTTCCGAAGATGACGCGGCCGTAGCCGGTGGGGTCGTCGAGTTCGGTGGTGATCACGGTGGCGGCCGCGGAGCTGGCAGACTGTTGATGGACCAGCGCCTGGAGGGTAGTGGAAGAGAGCAGCGGGCAATCGCCATAGAGCACGACCACGAGCCCGGGCTGCGGGGCGAGAGCGTCGCGGCAGGTCAAGACAGCGTGGCCGGTGCCTTGCTGTTCGGCTTGTATCGCGAAGCGGACCCCGAGCGGTGAAAGAAGCGATTCCACTTGTTCGGCCTGGTGTCCCACCACCACGGTGATGTGCTCAGGCGATGTGAGGCTTGAGGCGGCGTGGACCACGTGTTCGATCAAAGACAGGCCGCCGGCGCGATGCAGAACTTTGGCGCGCTTGGACTTCATGCGAGTGCCCAATCCTGCGGCCAGGATCACCACGTTTACGGGAGCGTTCATTTCGGTTGGAATCACCCCAGGATCCGGATTTTGTCGCGGCCGGCGCGGGCGCGGCGAGCCAGGTTGAGAGCGACCTCGGCCACGGCGCGGGGATCATGACGCACGATTTCACCTTCGCCGAGCAGATCCGCCGTCACTATCTGGAGGCCCATCTGTGCCAGGCGATCCACATCATTTATGACCGAATGGACATTTTCGGCTGCGTACTTGCGGCGCTGGCGGGCGCTAATGCTGCGCGTGTTCACCACGACCACGTCCAGGAACGGCTGGCCGGCGTGGCGAAGCAATGCGTCCACGTGGTCGGAAGCGCGAAAGCCGATGGTTTCGCCCGGCTGCCACATGAGGTTGACGAAGTAAGCTTTCAGGGCGCGGCTGCGGCGGATGGCTTCGGGAATGCCTTGGACGAGCAAGTTGGGAATCAGGCTGGTGAACAGCGAGCCGGGACCGAAGGTGATGAGATCGGCCTGTGCGATGGCTTCCAATGTTTCGGGCAGCGGTTTGCAGACGCGCGGCGCCAGGCGAATGCGGTGAATGCGGGCGCGGCTCTTGCTGATTTTGGTCTCGCCCGTGACGATGCGTCCGTTTTCGAGTTCGGCTTCCAGGGTGACGTTGGCGGCGGTGGAAGGGTAGATGCGACCCAGGCTGGCTAGAACTTCGGAAGACAATTTGACGGCCTGGGCGAAGTCGCCGGTGAGACTGGTCAAAGCGGTTAAGAAGAGGTTGCCGAAGCTGTGTCCTTTGAGCCCGCGGCCCTGGGAGAAGCGATATTGGAAGAGCTGCGACAGCAAGGCTTCGTCTTCCGAGAGCGCCACCATGCAATTGCGGATGTCGCCTGGAGGCAGGATGTTCAGCTCGCGGCGGAGGCGTCCGGAGCTGCCACCGTCGTCGGTGACGGTGACCACGGCGGTGATGTCGACTTCGCGGGGAGCGCGGGCGTAGCGCTTGAGGCCCTGCAACAAGGTGGAGAGGCCGGTGCCTCCTCCGATTGCGACGATGCGAAGCGGCTCCATCAAGTTATAGGATCGCAGGTTCCACGGCAAAGTTTCCTGAACTAATCAGACTATTTTGGATAGAACCGTAGCGATAGGAATGTGGTACCAGATTCCGGAGGAAAATCTCAGTAGAGGAGTTGGACGGATTGGTTAGGCGGCGGTGGTTTCGTCGTCTTCGTCGTAGGCCGGGACCGACTCCAGGTCTTCGGCTTCGAAAACCTGGTCGCAATCCAAGCAGCGGACGTAGTCGACACCATCGCGTCTCGCCATAATTTCGGTCCGAGAGTGTTGGCAGTACTGCATAAATGGAGATTATTCACTATTCTAAGCATGCGTACCGGCTTGTCAAGCCCCCTTTGGTTCTGGGTAGGGAGGAGTAGGGAAGGGTGTTGGTAAGGCAGCGGCAGACTTCCGCTATTATTCGGATTCCGGGGAATTCGATAGGCCGTTGAATCTGTGCAGGCGATTGGTGTCAAAAGTGGTGAGGCCGGCCAGCAGGCGGCTGTCGGGGAGCGGGGCCTCGACCTGGCAGCGCAGCGGGACCACTCCGGCCCAGATGGGGAGCGCGAAGTCTTCTTCGTCATCGATAGGAGGGCCGGTGCGCACCTTGGCTGAGACTTCGTCCAGGTCCAGAGCCAGGACGCTGGTGGCTTTAAGCTCGCGGTCGTCGGGCTGGCGGACTTCTTCCCATCGGCCGGGGACGATGTGGTTGGTTACGGCGCGCAGGCCGGCGAGCTTCTCTTGCTTGTCGGTTATGGTTTGGGCCTTGCCGAGGACCATGACGGAACGATAGTTCATGGAGTGATGGAAGGCGGAGCGCGCCAGCACCAGGCCGTCGACCAAGGTTACGGTGAAGCATAGGTCGACTCCCCGATCGAGGTTACGCAACATGCGGCTGGCCGACGAGCCGTGGATGAAGAGGCGCTCATCCACGCGGCCATAGCCGGTGGGGACGACGTAGGGCTGGCCGTCAACGACGAAGCCGATGTGGCAGATGAAGCCTTCATCCAGGATGGAATGGACTTGCGCCTTGTCGTAGACGGCGCGTTTGGGCAGGCGATGGACTTCGGTTCTTTCGGTGGGTTGGTAAGCCGGCATCTTCTTTCCACTCTAACAGTGACAGCCGCGTTTGTGAGGGACTCGCACAGTTGTGGTATTGCTCTTGCAGCACAGGTTCGCGCAGGAGGACTTATGATACAGCACCTTGCTCTATCGGAGGCGCAATTGAATCTGATTCTGGAACTGTTGGAGGGGGAGCAAAAAGAATTGTTGTTGGAGATCCGTCACACCGATACGGCCAATTTCCGGGTGAGTTTGAAGGAGCGGCTGGCAACGTTGGAGGCGGTGCTCCTAAAAGTAAAGTCGCTGGAGGCAGCCGAGCGGGTGTGATGGACAGGTGGTCCGTCGCGTGCAGTGCCAGCGTGGTTCATAAGAATTAATGGAGGTGCGAAATGCCGATAGGTGACGTTTGCGTGCGCGACGTCGTGGTGGCTGGTCCGGAAACGACGGTGCGAGAAGCGGCTCGGTTGATGGCCAAGCAGCATGTAGGGAATCTGGTGGTGGTCCAGGAAGAAGCCGGAGGGCGCGTGGTTCCGATTGGGATCATCACGGATCGGGATATCGTCCGCAACGTGGTGGCTGAAGCTCTGGATGCGCGAGTGTTCACGCTGGGAGACCTGGGCGTCAGGGAACTGGTGACGGTTAACGAAGATCTGGGTATTTTTGAATGCATGCAGCACATGCGATTGCACGGCATCCGGCGAATGCCAGTGGTGGACCAGGACGGGGCGCTGGTGGGGATCATCTCGCTGGATGACATGATCCAACTGTTGGCCGAGGAGATGGGCGAATTGGGCAAGCTAATCGCGCGAGAGCAGGCCTATGAGGAGGCGCTGGCTTGATAGAGGAGCGCCTGGGAGGAACGCCGGGATTGCGGTGAGAATGTGGGCGCTATTGTTGGATCGATTTCAGATAGGTCACGAGCAGGTTGAAGCGCTCGTTCGCGGC
>DATJWJ010000246.1:0-23211 GCA_035501355.1 Bryobacteraceae bacterium
CCTTCACCGACGAAGGTCACAAGCATGCCTGGGTAGCCGCCATCAATCCGAACGCCACCAACACCGCGACTCCCACCAACGGCACTAACGGCGTGGTATCCCCGACCCTGTTGTACTCGCTGCCCATCGGCGGCGACATCAGCACCAACGAGCAGGACATTGGCACCGCCATCACGGTAGACATCAACTATAACGTCTACGTCGGCGGCAATACCCAGCATCCCAGCATCGCGGGTGTGGATCCCCGCGGCAACATCGATGGCGCGGCTCATCCCGGCACCAACAACAGTCTCAACAACGTGGTGTTCACGGCTCCCGGCGTGATCTGCCCGAGCCCGCTGCTCAACCTCACCAACGATCTGGAAAGCGCCACGCAGAACTGCACCAACGGTGGTAACGCCGCCGGTCCCGGTGTGGTGGCCGCGTTCAAAGGCCTGCCTTCCGGTTCCGGATATGCGGCCGGCGATGTCGGGCGCGCCGTTACCTTCAGTCTTCCGGACCTGGCTCCGCTGGGCGGTACCCGGGCGCAAGGCCAAATCGGCACGGTTTCCGGTGGCGCGGTCACAGGCATCGTGATCACCAATCAGGGCTCCGGATACACGACGCCTCCCACCGTTACCATCCCCGCACCGCTGGCCGGCGGCACTACCGCTACGGCGACCGTAGTCGTGGGTGTTGTGGTTCTCGGTAATCCTTCCACTTCCACTGGAATTGCCCAGGATGGCTGGGTCATCCAACTGAATGCTCCCGGACTTGCTCCCGGCAACCAGACCAGCGGAACCGGTGTCGGCCAGAACATCAATAACACCTTCAACTTCAACGGTGGCACCTTAAAGAGCGCCACGCCGGTGTATGCGCAGTTCCCGGCTTTCGTTTTCGCCACCCTGGCCAACGGCGATGAAGTCAACGGTAACGGTACCAGCGGCGCTCGGGGCGTCAACCCCGCGAACGGCTGCACTGGCACCTGCCCGGCCAACAACATCAACCAGGTTACGGGCCTCGTCACCGATTACGGCGCCATTCCCGGAGCCGTGGCCGGATCCGCCGGCCCGCTGGGTAACATCTACATCTCCGGATCTTCCACTTCCGCTACCGGCAGCACCCTGCGCGCCGGATTTGATGCGGTCCTGATTCGCCGCCGGATCAATGCGAATGCCGCCGACCACATCACCGGAAACACCCTGTCCACCACCACCGAGACTCCCTTCGCGAACATCTATCCCGCGGAAACCGGAGTGATCAGTCCCATCGGTGACCTGGATCTCGGTGTGGCGATGCCGGCAATTACCGGTTCGCCGGCTATCGCCACTGACGCCATCAGCGCAGCTACATTCAGTGGAGCTACCGGAACTACCGTAAACATTACCGTAGCGACAGCGCCGAATGCGGACGTGGTTGGCAAGAACGTCACCATCACCGGTGTAACCACCGCTGCGACGCTCACGACCATCACGAGCGCGGCGACCCCCGTCTTTTCCGGAACCGGGACCACCTATTGGGTAACATTTACGGTTCCCGCGTTTCCGACCACGTCACCGGGCCCGGCCCTGGTGGCTGGCCAGTTGGTTACGATCGCGGGCTCGGCCAACGCGAACTACAACGTCGGCGCCAATGTTCTGGCGGCCAACGCGTTCCCCGGTGTCCCCGCTCCGACGGCCACCACATTTTCGTTGGCCTTCTCGGCTAACCCGGGCGTCTTCGCCGATGCGGCTGGTAACGACACAATCGCTATAGCGAACGGATACAACTCCAGCTTCCCGATCACCGCCGTGGCCGGCAACATAGTTTCGTTCACCGTGACCACTAACCCGGGCGTCTATGCTTCGGGTGGCAACGCGGCATTCCCGGCGGTCAGCGCCGCGGCGGCGCCCATCGGCACCGCCACTGGTGTAGGGTACGACCCGGCGACGGGCCGCTCCTGCATCGGCGGTTGGACTGGCCTGAATCTGCCCAGCGATGCATCCAAGGGTGGAATCTTCCTGCCGCCTCCGTCGAATACCGCAATCGGTGTGAACACCTTCGGCGGCATCACCGGTACGGTGCCTCCTGGCTTCCCTGGATTCCTGAACGGCGTCCTGCCGAATGCCAATAACGCGGTTCAGCCCGGCGAGATGGTCGCGCTTAACGCCGCCGGGGCAATTACCACCACGCCCACGGGGACTGGTACGATCGCCACCGTGACGGAGGGCATCGTAGCCTGCGCCCTTTACAACAACGACGTTACGATCACCAGCGCCAACCCGGTGATTTCGTTCCAGATGTTAGCTGGCGAAACGGCCCTCAGCACGCCGGCTCTAACGACCCTGAATCCGCTGAACCAGACCACCATCAGCGTCACCAATCCGAATGGTGTGGGTCAGGCGAGCTTTGCGACCGCGGTCTGGTACACTCCTCCGCCGTTCGGAGGCAGCTCTCAGGGACCGGCTTCGGCCAGCAGCCCGGCCAACCGGTGGTTGCATTTGGATACCACGCCCGGCGGCACCTCTTATACGCTGTCGCTGCTGGATCCGCTCAACCCGCAGGATATTACTCCTGCCAGCCGGCTGGATCCTGGCTTCTACCAGGCCACCTTCAATATCATTCCGAGCGCCGGCGCCGGCGATAACGCCGGTGTGCCGATCGTCGTCACGGTAAACCTGACGGTTACCGGTACGGTCCTCACCAACACCGTATTCGCCGGTGGCGTACCGACGCCGAATGCCGGCCCGGCCCCCACGGGCGGCGCGCCGGTCGTGTTGAACGAAGGCGCCGGCTGGGCGGATGTCGGGAACAACACGGAATACATCAATATTCCGATTGCTTCCCAGGTTCCGCTGCTGTCGCCCTCCAACAGCGACATCGTGTTCGACCTGCTGCGGGATAGCAACGGCAATCCCGTCTACACCAACTCCAGCACGCAATGGCCGGTATTAGGACCGCCCTCCACCGGCGGCGTCCAATCGCTGACCATCACCAGCCCGGGCAGCAACTACACCTGCTCCAACGGAAACAGCATCGGAACTCCGGGGAATTGCACCATCCCGCTGTTGTTCTGCGTGTCTCCGCCTTCGGCCACTACCCAGACCTGCGGCGCCCCGACGGGCGGAACCCAGGCCACGGGTAATGCTCTCATCGATCCGACCACCGGAACGATTCAGAGCTACGTCATTACCAATGCCGGTTCGGGCTACTCCAATCCGCCGTACGTGATCTTCCCGCTGCCCAACGCGGGTGGCACGCAGGCGCAAGCCCTGGTCAATATCACGACCGCTCCGGGAACCAATCCGGCCGGTGGTTTCGTCACTCTCCACCCGTTCCAGTTCGGGCCGTTTGGAAACCTGATCCCCGGCGCAGTGGGTTGCGGCTCGACGCCGTTCTCCCTCGGCCTTATCGGCGACGGGCTCACCAACAGCAGCGCTTGCTACATCCAGGCGCAGTTGCCGCCCACCATGCTGGCTGGCGCACCCACCGGCACCTATAGCGGCACCTTCTATCTGTATGTCAACTCCGGCCAGTTGAACGTTCCCTCGTTCGCCCCGCTGACTCTGCCGGGCGGCACGACGGTTACGTTCTCCCCGGTTGGCAGCACCGGCAGCCTGCCGAATTGCCCGGCCAACAACCCGGGTTGCAATCCTCCTCCGGGAGTTGTTACCCCGGTGGCGGTGACCATCAACGTCCTGGTCAACCCCGGCACGCTGACTCTGCAGTCGCCCTGGATTTCGAACGTGAACCCGGCCAACCCGGCGCCTCCGTTCGTGCTCAATGCTTCGATTCTGCCTCCGGTCCCGCTGGCTCCGTTCTCGGTGCCGGTTGGATACACGGGCACGGTCACTTCCAGCAACAACGGTGTGCCGTACATCGCGGGAGTCACCGGTAACACGGCGGACTACCACACCCTGCGTCTGGATTCGCGCAACCTGCTGACGGGCAACGCGACGGGCACCTACCTGGCTACCGTAACGCCGGGAATCAGCGCGTCGGCCGCGGCGGCTCTGGCACTCAGCGCCATTCCGCCCACCAGCCCCGGCAACGGTCTTTCCTCTGTATCGCTGCCGATCAGCACCTGCACCACCAGTTCGCCGGCGATCCCGAGCAGCCTGCTGGGCAATACCGGCGTCCTGCAGTTCACGCATGACGGCAACCTGCAAGCCGCCAGCGCTTCGGTGACCACGACGGACGTCACGGTTTCGATCGTGAATCCTTCGGCTCTGGCGCCCGGCTACTACGCCAGCACCATTACTTATGCGGCTCTCGACTCCAACGGCAAGCCCATCACGAACAACAACAACCAGCCGATCTCGGTATCCCTCCCGGTCTGCCTCTCGGTTGGCAACAGGTTGGCTTATGAGTACCAGGTGATCAGCCCCGGCTTTGCCGCCGGCAACGTGTTGGTCTCCGGTCAGCCTCCGTTCATTCCGACCACCGGTATGCTGTTCATGGAAGCCGGTACGGTTCAGACTCTGGAAGCCGATGTTTACGGCCTTGGACCGTCGCAGAACGTGAGCCTGCCTCTGAACGTAAGGGGTGGCCCGCAGTTTGCTCCCCCGGACAGCACCCTGGAACTCCCGGCGGTGTTCTCCATGATGGCCGGTACCCCGGCCTGGATCGCGCCGACCACGATCCAGCCGCAGGCCGGTCAGCCGTTCGTGGGTATCGAAGGTGGCACCAATTGCATGGGCACGCAGCCGAACAACACTTGCACCCCGGCTGCCCAGCAACTGGTGATCCAGCCGCCGCAAGGCACGTCGCCCGGATCGTACCCCAATCCGAACAACCTGGCGCAGTTCCCGGCGGGCGGTATCACGGCAACGGATACACCGCTGCCGACGCAGCCGCTGCTGGCTGCTTCCAACAGCCCGATGAATGCGGTTCTGCCGGTGACCATCAGCTCCGGCCCCGGACTGCTGTATAACACTCTGGATGCTTCCGCGACTGCCTGCAACGGGACTCAGCCCACCGGCGCGTCCTGCGGCACGGTGTTCGCTGTGAACATCATCTACGGCGGCAGCGGTTACACCGTCGCTCCGAAGATCACCTTCCAGGGTGGCGGCTGCGCTGTTGAGCCGACGGCCATTACCACGGTCGCCGGTGGTGCGGTCAACGCCATCTACCTGACCTCGCTGGGCGGCGGATGCCAGACGGCTCCGATCGTCAATATCGATCCGCCCACGGTGAACGGCAACAACGGCAACCAGGCTCTGGCGGCCGCGGTGGTTTCCGATGGCACCATTACGGTGAACTTCACCGAGCAGGTGGGTTCGCTCACGACCGTTCCGACCTCTTCGACGATCTCGGTTCTGCCGTCGCGGCAGGGAACCAGGGTAGACTTCCTGTTCCCGCTGCCGTCCCTGCAGTCGCCGACCAATCCGCTGTGGCTGGCCTTCGCGTTCAGCTCCACGGGTTGCACGCCGTTCGTTACTTTCGATCCGACCCAGAGCTCGCCTGGCTTATACAATGGCTGCGCGATCTCGGTGACGCCGAACCTGCTGGCTGCCGGTCTCCCGGTAGGCACCTATTACGCCTGGCAGGTCCTCTCGTCCGGACCGTCGTTCCCGCCCGATCCGCAACCGCACTACGTGACCGTACTGGTCACTCTCACTGTGGTTCCGCAGGGTGGAGTGCCTTGCTCGATCACGCTGCGCGATGCCGGCAACAACAGCAGCACCACGCTGCCCTACACCGGAACCGCGATGAGCAACGGTGCGCAGAGTGGCGGCTTCTATCCTTCGACCGGCATGAACCTGACGGTAACGCCGAACTCGGCCACGAGCTGCGGCAACTGGACGGTTTCGATGGCGGATGTCTCGCCGACCGCGGCGAGCCCGTCTACGGTCCTGTCGCTGGCATCTCCGGCGAGTGGCGCTGGAGTCGGCACGATCACCTATAACGCGCAGGCGAACACGCACCTGGTACCGCGGGTCAGCACGATTACCGTGACTGCCGGGGGCGCATCGGCCACCTACACCGTAAACGAAGTAGCTTCCTCGCTGTCGCAGTTGCAGCGCGAAGTGCAAGCCCTGTACCAGAGAGCCCTCGGTCGCGAACCTGACACCGGTGGCTATAACTTCTGGACCTGCACCACGCCGAACCCCCCTCAGCCTTGCGCTAACCTGGGAATCGCCGGGCTTGGCAACATGGTTGACCTGTTCCTGGGCAGCTCTGCTGCCATGGGCCTGAACGCTCCTTTGAATGCGCCTCCGGGTCAAGCTTCGGTGGGTGAAGGCGAAAGCAGCGACTTCCAGGTACTGGCCATCTACCAGGCCATCCTGAACCGGGCACCCTCCTTCGTGGAGTGGGCCACGGCGGTCGCTCCGTTCCGGCTGAATGAAACGCCGCAGGGTTGGGCGCTTGCAGCCACGAACCTGCTGAACTCCCTGGTCAACAGCCAGGAGTACGCCAACAAGTACGGTCCGCCCAGCATCGTGAGCAACGAGGTCACCAACCTCTATGCCAACGCTCTGGGTCGTCAACCGAGCGGTACCGAACTGACCAACGCCATCTCGTTGGTAACCAACGGTGGAACGGGTGGATTGTACAACCTGTTCTATAACCTGTGCATCGCGCCGCCGCTGTCGCAGCCGGCTCCTCCGAATCCGCCGTACCCGGCCAGCGCCGATACGTCGGCGGAATTCCAGAACCGCGGTGCGTTCTCTACTGCGGCCGATCACAGCAACGCGATGTTCGTCAGGTTGGTGTACTACTCGATCCTGGCGCGCGATCCGGATGCCGCCGGTTTTAACTTCTGGCTCGGCATCGCCAACGGTGGCGGGTCTGGTATCTACTTCCAGGCCAACGGTTCGGCGGGTGCCGGCACCAGAGTCACGGTGGAAGGTCCTGGCGCACCGAACGTCGGTCTGGTGGGCAGTACCGAATTCCAGAACACGTTCAACTTCTAAGACCTGAGCTTGACTGAAGCCCTCCACTGCCGCGGCGGTGGAGGGATCAAGAAGAGCAAGTTTTCCAGCTCGGCGCTTCCAAGCAATTGGAGGCGCCGAGTTTTTTTTGGGGCGGCAAAAGGTTTACCATGGTGTCCACCGCCGACAAACCATGCCGAATGAATCTGAGGATTTGGCGAAGTTACACGGAAGACTCCAGGAGCTGAAGGTAAATTGTGCCCGGATCGGCCAGCCTCCGGCGCACCCCCCGACGCTGCGAGGGAAGCTGGGAGCGCGCCTGGTGTCGATCGTGCGGCGCATGCTTTTCTGGTATACGCCGCCGTTGCAGAACACCCTGCAGGGACTGACGCAAGTGATCGACGACCTGATCCGGACCGCGGGTCGGATGCAGGAAACCATGGATCAGCAGGCGCTGCAATTGATGAAGGCGCCGGCGGAGCCGGACATTCTTCTGCTGGAACAACGCTTGCAGGCCCAGGTGCTCGAGAGGGAGCGCCTTCGCGGGGAAGAGTGGAAGGAGTGGTTTCGCCACGAGGGTGCTCAAAGATCGAATCTGGATTACACGCAGGAGCTGGGCATTCGGCTGAAGGCGCAGGACGAGAGCCTGCAGCAGGAACGATTGCGCGGCGATCATACCGAAAAGGCCTTGCAGCGGGAGCGGTTGCGCGGCGATCGTCTGGAGGAGGGGCTGCGGCAGGAGCAGCTTCACCACAAGGAGCTCGACAACCGGCTGCGCGAGCAGGGTGAAACGCTGTTGCGGGAGTGCCTGCGCAGCGACGAACTGGAAAAGAGCCTGCGCCAGGAGTATCTCTACCGGGAAGGCCTGGAGAGCCGCCTGAACGCGCGCGAAGATTACCTGCAGTTGCTGCACACCCAGAGGGAAACCATCGAGCAGGAGCGCCGCCGCATGACGGAGCTGATGCAGCAGGAGAGGCTCTGCACCATCGAACTGGAGGGCCGGCTGCGGGAGCAGGTGGACGGCGTGCAGCAACTCCAGGAAGAGCAGCAATCGCAGGAATACACCGATCGTCTGCAGAAGGCCGAAGAGCGGGTACAGATTCTGCGGCGCGAGCTGATGGAGCAGACGCGGCGGATCTCGCGGCTGCTGGAAGAGACCCGGAAGCGGCTGCCCGAGCCGTTCGACCGGGAGCAGGCGGAGGTGTTCGAGCAGGAGGGCGAGCACGATCTCGACTCGCTCTACGTGGCCTTTGAAGATGCACTGCGCGGGCCGCGGGAGGAAATCCAGGCGCGGTTGAAAGTCTACCTCCCCCTGCTGGAGAAGGATTTCACGGTGCTGGATGTGGGGTGCGGCCGCGGCGAGTGGCTGGACCTGCTGCGCCAGGAAGGATACCGGGCGCGGGGCGTGGACTTCAATCGCATCATGGTGGAAGAGTGCCTCGAGAAACAGTTGGACGTGGAAGGCGCCGACGCGCTGGATTACCTGCGCCGCGTTCCGGATGCTTCGGTGGGAGCGGTGACGGTGTTCCACATGGTCGAACACCTGCCGTTCCGGAAGCTGGTCCTGCTGCTGGACGAGGTGACCCGGATCCTGCAGCCGGGAGGCCTCGCCATCTTCGAGACGCCGAATCCCAACAACTTTCTGGTGGGCTCGCGCAATTTCTACTTCGACCCGACCCACCGGAATCCCATTCCGAATGAGACGCTGCGCTTCCTGGTGGAATCCCGCGGACTCTGCCAGGTGAAGGTGATGCCGCTCAATCCTTGCGACCCGTGCAATCACGTGCCGGAAGGCAAAGAGGGAGGCGCGCTGGTGCGGCGGTTCAATGAATATTTCTATGGTCCGCAGGATTACGCTGTGATCGGAAGGAAGGTTTAAAGCTCCTTCGAGGGAACATGCGGATTCTCATAGCGACTACTCAGGTTCCCTTTGTACGCGGCGGCGCGGAAGTGCACGCGGAGGGTTTGAGAGATGCGCTGGCAGCGGCCGGGCACGAGGCGGAGATCGTGGCGATTCCGTTCAAATGGTATCCGCCGGAACGGCTGCTGGATACCATGCTGGCGTGCCGGCTGCTGGATCTGACCGAATCGTGCGGCACGCCGGTGGACGTGCTGATCGGGCTGAAGTTTCCGGCTTATTACATTCCGCATCCGCGTAAGGTGCTGTGGATTCTGCACCAGCATCGCGCGGCTTACGATCTCTGGAGGCATCCGTTCTCGGACCTGCACCTGCACCCGAATGGCGGCCAGGTGCGGGCGGCGATCGAGCAGGCGGACCGCGGCCTGATACCGGAAGCGCGGGCCATCTTCGCCAATTCGGGCAATGTGGCGGACCGGCTGCAGCGCTATTGCGGCATCGAAGCGGAGCCGTTGTATCATCCGCCGCCCCATGCGGAGCGCTACCGCTGCGCCGAAGCGGCGGACCAATACCTTTTCTTTCCCAGCAGACTGAACCGCGCCAAGCGCCAGGAGTTGGTGCTGGAAGCGCTGACGCTCACGCGGCACCCTGTGGAAGTGCGGTTTGCCGGCGCGGCCGATGAGGCTGCGTATCCGGAGCAGTTGCGGCGGCTGGCCGAACGGCTCGACGTGACTCACAGGGCGCACTGGCTGGGCGAGATTTCCGAAGACGAGAAGATCGAACAATATGCCCTAGCTGCGGGAGTGCTCTACCCGCCGCTGGATGAAGACTACGGGTACGTCACCCTGGAAGCCATGCTGGCGGCCAAGCCCGTGATCACGTGCATGGACTCGGGCGGGCCGCTGGAATTCGTAGTTTCCGGAGAGACCGGATTTGTGACGGAGCCCTCCGCGGCTGGCCTGGCGGAGGCCATGGACCGGCTTTGGGAGAATCGCGCCTGTGCGCAGCGGCTGGGACAGGCAGCCCGCGAGCGCTATGCCGGATTGCGGATTTCCTGGCAGAACGTGGTGGAGCGATTGTTAGCTTGAGCGAGCGCGACGAGATTCGCGAGTATCTGCTGAGCTTCGACATGTTCCAGCGGATCGGCCGGCCGGAGGAAGGCGCGGAGTATGTGCGCTTCCACTTAGACCGGCTGATCCACTCACTCAAACTGCTGCCGGCGCTGCCGGGAAATGTCGAGGTGCTGGAGTTAGGCGCGTCGCCTTACTTCATGACGTTTCTGATTCAGAAGTATCTGGGATACAAAGTGACTCCCGCGAATTACTTCGACGATTACGGCATTCCCGCGAAACAGGGAATGGAGGAGCAAACTGTAGCCAGCGAGGCTTTCCACGAGTCACACACGTTCCGCTATCGCCTGTTCAACATTGAACGGGATCCCTTCCCCTATCCCGACGCCTCCTTCGACCTGGTGCTGTGCTGCGAGATTCTGGAGCACCTGCTGATGGACCCGAGTCACATGCTGCGCGAAGCGCACCGCGTGCTGAAGCCTGGCGGCAGCATCTTTATCTCGACGCCGAACGTTTGCAACCTGGACAACATCCGCGGCCTGTGGCGCGGCCGCAACCTGTTTCACGCCTATTCCGGCTATGGCGTGTATGGCCGGCACAATCGCGAATACACGCCGCGCGAGTTAGGCGACCTGCTCCAGGCGCATCACTTCGAGCCCGTGGTCTCGGTGATGGATGTCTACCCTCACGATCGCACCCATCGCTGGCTGACGCGATATGGCCGGGGCCGCGAGCATCGCGACAACCTGTTCGCCGTAGGCAAGGCGTACGGCGATACCGTGCAGCGGCATCCCGACTGGCTCTACTGGCACCAGTGGGGACGGCCGCGCCTCGAGCGCGACCGCATCGTGATGGGCGATGGCGAGACTCTGCAACTGGGCGCGGGCTGGCACAACTTCGAAGAATGGCCTCCGGGAATCCGCTGGACCGGGCGCAGCGCGGTGGCATTTCTGGCGGCTGCGGATCAGACCGTTCTCAAGATGCGCGCTTATGCCGGCGCCCGAGTGACTACGGGGTCGATTACAGTGGGCCACGCGGCGCCGCAGGCCTTCACGCTGGAGCCGCGGGGGCCGCACGAGATTGCGGTTCCCCTGGAAGACAGAGGGCTGCTGGAAGTGCGGATTGCCATCGACAATCCATTCCGGCCCTCGGAGGAGGGCGGCGGAGATACACGGGAATTGGGGATTGCGGTGGAACGGATCTGGCTTACTTAGTCCGGGTGGAGATACCACCGCCAGGTTTCGGCGATGCCTTGTTCCAGCGGGATGCCTGCTTTCCAACCCAGGGCGGTGAGGCGAGAGATATCCAGGAGTTTGCGGGGCGTGCCGTCGGGTTTGGAAGGGTCGAAGACCAGGCGGCTGGAGCAGCCGGTAATACGGAGAACCATTTCGGCGAGCTCGCGGATGGTGAGATCGATGCCGGCGCCCACGTTGATAATTTCCGGCTGGTTGTAGTGGAGCATCAGGAATAAGGCGGCGTCGGCCATATCGTCGACGTGGAGGAATTCACGCCGCGGCGTTCCGGTGCCCCACACCACGAACTCGGGAGCGTTGCTTTCAGCGGCTTCCCGCGCCTTGCGCAGCAGCGCCGGCAGCACGTGAGAGGAGAGGGGATCGAAGTTGTCGCCCGGTCCGTAGAGGTTGGTGGGCATGAGGCTGATGGCGTTCAAACCATATTGCTTGCGGTAGGCCTGGGCCATTTTGATGCCGGCAATTTTGGCCACGGCGTACCATTCATTGGTGGGTTCGAGTTCGCCGGTGAGGAGGTATTCTTCGCGCATGGGCTGCGGGGCGAATTTGGGGTAGATGCAGGACGACCCCAGGAAGGCGAGCTTGGCGACCCCATAGCGCGCGGCTGCATCGATCACGTTGTTCTGAATGCTGAGATTGTCGAATAGAAAATCGGCGGGCCAGGTGCTGTTGGCCAGAATGCCGCCCACTTTGGCGGCGGCCAGAAAAACATACTCCGGCCGTTCGGAGCGGAAGAACTCTTCGACGCGGGAGCGGTCGCGCAGATCCAGTTCGCCGCGGGTGCGCAGGAGCAGATTGGTGTAGCCCCCGGCGCACAGCCGGCGGCAGATGGCCGACCCGGCCAGGCCCTTGTGGCCGGCTACGAAGATACGGCTGTTTTTATCCATGCGAAGAACCGCGAACGACTACGCGATGGCCGGCAGTGGCCAGGGTTTGTTCCTGGCGGGCCAACTCGAGGTCGTGGTCCACCATGAGGCGCACCAGTTCCTCGAAGCTTACCCTGGGTTTCCAGCCCAGCAGGCGGCGCACTTTGGAAGCATCGCCCATGAGGTAATCGACCTCGGTGGGGCGGAAGTAGCGCGGGTCGGTTTCGACATGGCGGGTCCAATCGAGGCCACAGTGGGCGCCGGCCAGGTCGAGGAATTCGCGGACGGAATGGGCTTCGCCGGTGGCTACGACGTAATCGTCGGGAGTTTCGGCTTGCAGCATCATCCACATGGCGGCGACATAATCGCCGGCATAACCCCAATCGCGTTTGGCGTCGAGGTTGCCGAGGAAGAGCTTCTTCTGGAGCCCCAGTTTGATGCGGCCGAGGGCGCGGGTAATTTTGCGGGTGACGAAGGTCTCGCCGCGGCGCTCCGATTCGTGATTGAAGAGGATGCCGTTGCAGATGAACAGGCCGTAGGCTTCGCGGTAGTTGACGGCATACCAGTGAGCCGCAACTTTGCTGACGGCATAGGGGCTGCGCGGATAAAACGGTGTGGATTCGCTTTGCGGAGGATGGGCGGCGCCGAACATTTCCGAGGAGCCGGCCTGGTAGAAGCGCGGCCGTTTTTGGGAAGCGGCGGCGTAATCGCGCAGGGCTTCCAGGACACGGAGCGTACCGGTGGCTACCACATCGGCGGTGTATTCGGGCTGATCGAAGCTGACGCGCACGTGGGATTGGGCGGCGAGGTTGTAGACTTCATCAGGCTGAACTTTTTCGAGGACGTGGCGCAGGCCGGTGCCGTCGGAGACGTCGCCGTAATGCAGGCGGAGGGAGACCTCTTCGTGCGGGTCGGCATAGATGGAGTCCAGGCGATCGGTATTGAAGGTGGAAGCGCGACGGACCATGCCGTGCACCTGGTAGCCTTTGGCCAACAGGAATTCGGCCAGGAACGAACCATCCTGCCCGGTAATCCCGAGAATGAGCGCAGTTCTCATGTAGAAAACCCAATCATAAACCGGATCGTGGCAGTCAGGCCTTCATACCAGGGGTTCAGGCGGCGCGGCGGAGCGGTTTGGGAGGCGGTGGAAAGAGATTTCGGGCCTCCACGAGGCGGCTGTGGTGAGCGGCCAGGCAGGTGAATCGAGGGCTTGAAAAATCAAATTGCGGAGGCAGCAATTCGGTTGGGAAATCGCGCTCGATCTGGTAGGATTCGCCTTTGCTTTTAGCAAGTTCGGAGAGCAGGCGAGCGTCTTCAGCGGCGTCGTGGAGGGCGTTGAGGCGGTTCTCCTTGAGCTGGGTGAAGAGGGCCACGTTTTTTTCGACGCGCCGCTGGATGCGGTTTTCGTAGAGGGAGAGGCGATCCATCACCCTGTGCTTCTCGTCCCAGACGCGCCCGGCGGCGAGGATGGTATCGACTTCCTCGTTTCCGGATAAGGCGTCGTCGGGCCGGTTGAGGCCGCGGGCGACGATAGCGGCTTCCCAGGCGGCGGCATTTTTCAGGCGCCATCGGTCATCGGCGACCTGCTGGATGAGGTCGGTTTCCATGCCGCCTACGGGGGCAAAGTACTGGTGAATGCCACGGCAGTGATCTTTATAAGGCTGTTCATCAGCCGGCGTGATGATGAGGACATGACCTGTCAGGCCATGCCGGTATGCATTGAAGACGCGCTTATCGCGGGATTTTTGTTCAGGAAATTGTTGTTCGGGTTCTGTCATCGGATACAACTCACGAGCTTATTAAATCATGCGAACAGGCGGCGGCCTGGGGCGGATGGTTGGTAAGTGATTGAGGAGAAAGGGAGAGGGTGGGTGGGGAAGAGGTGTGACTGGAAAGCAGGGGTTAGGGGTAGGGGTTGGGGGTTGGGGGGAATAGTGCGGCCCTTCGGGCCGTAACGGCAGGGGTTAGGGATGGGGGTTGGGGATTGGGGGAATGGTGCGGCCCTTCGGGCCGTAACGGCAGCGGCGGATTGTTTATGATTGTTTGGAAATGCACCATAGCGGCAAGCAGGCGGAAATCCTTTATGTGGCTAATCTGGCCGCGGCTCTGAACATCAGCCGGGAAAAGGCTGACGGGATGCTCACCGGGAAACCGTTCAATGAGACGCGACGGGGCTGGTATCTGATGGACCTCGGGCAGATTATGAAGCTGCTGCCGGAGCCTCCCAAACGGCTGCTCGATTTGGGATGCGGGCCGGGGTGGACCTCCCGGATGTTCGCGATGGCCGGATACGATGTGGTGGGCGTGGATATTTGTCCGGAGATGATTGAACTGGCGCGTTCCACGCAGGGGGGCTCGCATGTGCGGTTTGAGATTTGCGACTACGAGGCTCCGCTGGATTTCGGGACGTTCGACTTAGTGGTGATTTACGATGCGCTGCACCACGCGACCGATGCGGCGGCGGTGGTGCGCAGGGCTTATGAGTCGCTGCGCGAGGGCGGGCTGTTTGTTACGGCGGAGCCGGGGAGCGGGCATTCGCAAGCGGAGAGCTCGGTGAAGATTATCGAACTGATGGGCACCACGGAAAACGATATGCCTTTTGCATGCCAGAAGGAGCTTCTGCTGGCGGCGGGATTCAGCGAGGTGCGGCAGTATCTGCGACTGAGCGAATTGCCTTTGGAAGCGGTGAGCACGGAAGGGGGGCGGGCTTTACAGGGCGAGCATTTTCGGGCGCTCGACTACCATACGGCGGCGCAGGGGTTTACGAGCATCGTCGTGGGGGTGAAATAGGTCCATTTTGCTGTTTGCGTAAACTGCTGCTATATTATTCCCATGGATATGGAAGGCGCCATTAAACAACTGCAGGAAACGGCCATCGTGATGGCGGGCCTGCAAGCGCGCCAGGCGGAAGTATTGAAGGACCACGGGGAATGGCTGGAGCAACAGCAGCGAGCGATGGCCAGACACGAGGCGTGGCTGGAGCAACAGCAGCGAGCGATAGCCAGACACGACGTGGTGATGGCCGAGATCGATGACAAATTGAATGGCCTGATCGCCGTGGTTGACGACCTGGTCCGCCACCGAAAGGCCGAGTAATCAGAATGGCTCGCCGGCTCACGCGCCGTATCGCACAAAAGATGGCCGCAGCCCGCAAGGTCAGGGCGGGAGGACGGCCGCGGAAACCGACGCCGTGCCGGAAGTGCGGCATCATGTGCGCCAGCGAAACACTGTCCCGGGTCCACTGCGGGAACCCATAAAAATCAGACCAGACCAGACCAGATCTGATTTACTGTTAAAATAAAAGTATGATGGTGCGCAACATTTCCGAAGCTAAAGCGGAACTGTCGGCGCTCATCGAAGCGGTGCAAAAAGGGAACGAAGTCATCATCGCCAAGGCGGGCAAGCCTGTTGCCCGGCTGGTGGCGTTCCATGGTCCCGGCAAGCCGCGGAAGCCCGGCTCGATGGCGGGTGAGATCTGGATCGCTCCTGATTTCGACACGCTTCCGGACGATATGGCGGAAGCCTTCGGAATCAAGGAACCAGAGAGTTGAGGATTCTCCTCGACACGCACCTGCTGCTCTGGTGGCTGGAAGGGCATCCATCTTTGCCGGCGCAAGCCAGGGAAATGATCCGCGACCCGGAGAACACAATATTCGTCAGTGCCGTTTCGCTTTGGGAGATCTGGCTGAAGCAAAGCCTGGGCAAATTGCGGCTGCCGGTGAATTTCACCGAAAGGCTGGCAGCGGAAGCCTTTGAGAGTCTGCCACTGATGGCCTCACAGACCCGGCAGGTCGCATTACTTCCGTGGCATCACCGCGATCCTTTCGACCGGATGTTGATCGCACAAGCGCAAGTCGAGAAACTTGTCCTGCTGACCGCCGATGAAGCGCTCGCGGCATACGGCGCAGCGGTTCACCTGGCTCGCTGACGCGGTCCCAAATTGCAGACTACGAAGTATGGGCGCGGCGGCGGGTGATGGTGAGAGCAAGAAGCCCGCCGGAGAGTAAAAGCAGGGTGCCGGGTTCGGGAACGCTGGATGGCTGGGTGGTGCTGTACGTGGTGCCGGAACTCGAAGCGAGTGAAAAAGGCACCTGGCCGGTGCCGTTGGGATTGCCGTAGACGGCGAAGTTGCCGAAGGTCAGGGTGTTGAAGTAGTCAGCGGTACCGGAGCCATCGTAATTTCCGGTGGCGTCCGAATCACTGATGTTCCACAAGGCCACTCCCTCGAAGGTGAGCGTGAGCGGAGTGTTGTAGGTGAAGGGGATGGCGCTGGTGTGCACGGTGGTGTTTCCGTGAAAGCCGGTGTTGAGGTAGTAGTTGGACGACGAATCATAGACGGCAGCGGCGCCGTTGGCCACGGAGTATGGGCCGGATTGCGAATCGGTGCCATCGGCGCTCATCTGTATGACCAGGTATCCGTTGCCGGCACCGCCGCCGATGGTGAACGTATCGGTGAAAGATGCGTCGGCGTAGGCGGGCTGTCCGTAGGTGGAAACCGAGCAAGCATTTGGCGGGCAGTCCACGTAGTAGCTTTGGGGGGCGTAATTGGTGAGGCTGCCATCGACGTAGGTCTTGAGGACGCCGTAATCCGCGGACGCTTTGCCGGATGCAGTGAAGGTGGAGTCTCCGAAGGAACTGGTAAGAGAGTCTTGGGAAGAGGTGGGATCGTACATGGCGACTGCTGCGTCGGGATCGTTATGACCTCCGTCGATCTGGACGAAGGTCTGGGTGGTGTTGAGGGCACTCGCCGGGAGGTTGGCGGCAATGGGCGAGTAGCGAGATCGTAACGATCAGTATTTTTTTTGGCATGGGTCGAGGATTTCCTGGGGATAAATGTTACTGTGCGGCCGGTGTTGGGGCTATACAACGATCTCTTCAAGGGAGGGCGCAAAGGTAGAGAGACGTACCTTTGCCGATATAGTTTGCCCTAACCTAAATGGGCGGGCTGAAGCCCCGCGCAGGGTGAACCCTGGCGGCGAAAATCCTTTCCTCTAAAATCAGATTTTGATACGCTAAGTCTGCGTCTATAAGTACTAAAACCAAGGGAGTTCCTTATGAACTTTCCCCAAAGACGTCTCCCGGCATACACCTTTTCCTTTTTGCTTCTTGTATCAATTGCATCCGCAACGACTTACAACGGAACCCCGACAACTTATGCAAACTTGTTGGCTGGGCTCAAGGCGGGCGATACTTTAAACTTGGCATCCGGCACGTATCCGCACCTGGTGGTGAGTGGGCTTGCGGGCACGGCTTCCGCCTGGATTACTATCACAGGGCCCGACTCCGGCGCGCCCGCGGTCATCCAAGGGTCCGCCTGCTGTAACACGGTTGAAATCGTGAATTCGAGCTTTGTCGCAATCAAGAATCTGCAGATCGACAGTCTCGGCATGGCGGGTTTGTTCGGAGTGAGTGCTAAGGGGGGAACAGGCAACCTGGTCCATGACATTCTGCTGGAAGGGAATACTTTCGTGGGACAAACCGGTTCCCAGCAGACAGATGGGATCTCCACGAAAACTCCCACGTGGGGTTGGATCATTCGCGGCAACACCATCACTGGTGCGGGCACGGGACTTTATCTGGGCAACTCGGACGGAACGGATCCTTTCATTGGCGGACTCATCGAAAACAATCTGATCCAGAACACGATCGGTTATGACGCCGAGATCAAGTTCCAGACTCCGCGGCCCAGTGTTACAGGAATGCCTACCGGGCAGAGCGTCACGATCATCAGAAACAATGTCTTCATCAAAAACGATCAGGCCAGCCCGGACGGAAATCGTCCCAACCTGCTGGTAGGCGGATTTCCCTCGACCGGGGCAGGATCCACGGACTGGTACGAGGTATACGGGAATCTGTTCATTCATAATCCCCGGGAAGCTCTGTTCCAGGCATCCGGCCGCGTGACCATTCACGACAATGTTTTCGTGGACGGTCAATATACGGCTTTGCGACTGCAGAGCCAGGATCTGCCACTCCAGACTGCCTACGTTTATAACAATACGATTTATTCTTCCAAGATAGGCATCAGCTTTGGCAATGCGGCGAGTGTTGACGACAGCGTCACCGGCAACCTGGTGTTTGCGGCCACTCCGATCGCCGGACCGATCGCCCACTTGTCCAACAATACAGTGGATACGCTGATCAACGCGGTTCTTTATGTAACGGCGCCTTCGTTTACGCCCGGCGCGATGAACTTCTATCCGCTTACCGGAGAATGCCAGGGGGCGGCGATCGATCTTTCGAAGTTTGCCTTCGATACGGATTCGGGTGTCGATTTCAATGGCACTTTGAAAACGGCGGCTACGGGCGCGGTGGCTTTTCGTGGCGCTTACGCCGGCCAGGGAATCAACCCGGGGTGGGCTTTGCAGGACGGCATCAAACCGTCACTCGCGAGCGCGGTAGTCCCGACTTCGTGTACCCTCAACCTCACTGCGACCGCAACGAATCTGCCCGCCACTGGGACATCGACTCCGGCGAGCTGTCCTGACCCCAACCAGTCCGCCTGTGGCTTTCTGCCGGAGGTGCCGCTGAGTTTCACGGTGCTTCCGAGCGCTACCTGCGGAGCATGGACTGCCACATCTTCGAACCCGGCGTTTTTGCAGGTGATTTCGGGGGGCGGCGGAAACGGCACCGGCAGCGTTAGCTTCCGGGCGCTGGTCAATACGCATGCCGCGCAGCGCAACGCTACCATTACGGTGGCGAGCGGAACTGCATCGGCAGCATACACGGTAACGCAGGCAGGGTCTCCGGACAGCCTGACGTACCGGGAAGTTTTCGCGCTTTACGAACAGCTTCTGGGCCGGGATCCGGATGCCAGCGGTTTCGCTTTTTGGAATGGAATGGGCGGTATGGGTGTGGGGCAGACAGCGGACTCGTTTCTGACCAGTGCGGAGGCATTCGGCAGCGACTTCGCGGTGATGGCCGCTTATCAGGCCGCGCTCGGAACGCCGCCCACCTACGCCCAGTTTACGGGAGCGGTGGCGGCGATCCGGGCGGGCAGCCAGACAGTAAGCGGGCTGTTCAGTTCTTTGATCACCGCCAATTACACCGCTGCCAATCTGTACCAGAATCTGTTGAACCGGCAACCTCTGACGAACGAAAGCAGCGCGGCCAACGCCGCGGGGCTGCCGGCATGGTTTCTGACGCTGATCGGATATCCGGCAGGAGCCACCATCGACGCAGCCAACAACGAGTTCCAAAGCACCGGAAGCTACCGGACGGATCATACCAACGCCCTGTACGTCCAGATGCTTTATTTCGTGATTCTGAATAGAGACCCGGACCAGAGCGGTCTGAGTTTCTGGCTTGGTGTCGCCAACGGAGGCGGTGCCGGAGTGCTGTTCCAGGGAGCGCCGGGATTCAATACGCGCATCCAACTTCTGGGAACCGGCACGACGAATGAAGGCCTTATCGGAAGCCCGGAGTTTCAGGGAATGTTTGGGAACTGAGGCTTGGTGTTGGTACGGAATCCGCCGCTTCCGGCGGGTCCCTGCTTTTGAGGGGCGGTAGAATAGGCCTTTCCTTACTTATGCGCCTAGAACAAGATCCTGCCCGATTCTACTTAGGTGTAGTTACTCCCATGGCAAACGAAGCGGATACAGCCGTAACGTTTGTACAACAGGTGCTGGAGAACTGCCGGACCGCGCCGCGGACAACCGTGTTTGTGGTGCTGGACAACGTTTCCAAAGATGGGACGCGCGAGTTGCTGGAGCAGTATGCGCGGAGTGAAGCGCGCCTGCAGGTGGTGTGGGCCCCGCAGAATCGCTGCATTGTGGATGCGTACATCAGCGGATACCGGGCAGCGTTGGCCGCGGGGTGCGACTGGATTCTGGAGATGGATGCCGGATTCAGCCACCGGCCGGAGCAGATTCCCGCGTTTCTGGCCTGCATTCCGGAAGGGTTCGACTGCGCGTTCGGGAGCCGGTTTTGCGAGTCGGGCGCTTACAGGCAATCGTGGAAACGAAGACTGATCAGCCAGGGCGGGACATGGTTGTCTAACGCTGTGTTGGGCACGCATCTCTCGGATATGACGAGCGGGTTCGAACTGTTTTCGCGCGAAGCGCTGGCCCTGGTGCTGGAGAAGGGCATTCATTCGCGGGCCCACTTTTTTCAAACCGAGATCCGGGCCTACTGCCACGGGCTGCGCATCCGGGAAGTGCCGATTGTCTATGCGAACCCGAGTCCGCGCCTGGGCAGCGGCGCGATTGTGGAGGCGCTGCGGCAATTGCGGCGGCTGGTGTCTCTACGGTTGCGCGGGCAATTGCTGCTGCGGGTGAGTAAGCCGGAAAAGGAGAAGCTGGCGGTCGCCGGATGAGTTTGCAGACGGCGCTGGTAGTGACTTCGATATCGGCGCCGAACGACGCGCTGCGACGCCTGGCGGAAGTAAGCCTGGAACGATCCTGGCGCTTCTACCTGATTGGAGACGAGCGCAGTCCGCGCGATTTCGCTTTGCGGGGATGCGAGTTTTATTCCCTGGAGCGGCAGAGGGGCGCCGGACTTGGCTTTGCGGAGACCTGCCCGGTGCGGCATTACGCGCGCAAGAATATCGGCTACCTGCTGGCCTTGCGCGAAGGGGCGGAAGTGATTGTCGAAACCGATGACGACAATATGCCCCTGGCGGACTTCGCGCGCGACCGGCGGCGGGTGGCGATGGCGCCGCGGGTCGAAAAAGCGGGATGGCTGAACGTCTACCGCTACTATTCGGACCTTGCCATCTGGCCGCGGGGGCTGCCGCTGGATGCGGTGCAACGGCCGGCACCGGCACTGGGAGAGGCTTTGGAGGTGGATTGTCCGATCCAGCAGGGACTGGCGGACGACAATCCGGATGTGGACGCGGTGTACCGGTTGCTGCTGCCCCTGCCGGTGCAGTTCCGCCGCGGCATTCAGGTGGCGTTGGGAGCGGGGAGCTGGTGCCCGTTCAACAGCCAGAACACGACGTGGTTTCGGGATGCGTTTCCGCTGCTGTATCTGCCGGCGTATTGTTCTTTCCGGATGACGGATATCTGGCGGAGCCTGGTGGCGCAGCGCATTGCCTGGGAATATGGCTGGTCGGTGCTGTTCCACGACGCTTCGGTGAGGCAGGACCGGAACGAGCACGACCTGATGAAAGACTTTGCCGATGAAGTGCCGGGGTATCTGCAAAACCGGCGGATCGCAGGTTTGTTAGAGGGGCTGTCGCTTTCCGGAGCGAGGGAAGCGATGGGGGAGAATCTGCGGATTTGCTATGAGGCTTTGGCGGGGGAAGGGATTGCCGGGCGGCAGGAGTTAGCGCTGTTGAGCGCTTGGCTGCAGGATCTCAAGGAGATGGGATTGAAGCAGTGACCCCTGGGGAGAGCACGCGGGAATTACGGCATCTGGCCATCGTTGTGGGATTACTTTGGCTGGCGGTGGTGTTGGGCTCTTTACGCGCTTACACTTTCGATTTCGATGCAGCGAATTATTCTTTGGGCGTTCAGCATTTCGATATTGCGAATGACCAGCCGCATCCTCCGGGATACCCTCTCTGGATTGCCGCCGCCAAGATAGTTACCGTTTTCGTGCGAGACGCGCGAATTGCCCTGACGTTGTTGGCCGCGCTTTTCGGTATGGGGGCACTGGTCTTTTTTTTCCTTGTGGCCAAGCGGCTTTTCGGCGGGTGGGGCGCTCTTACGGCAACGAGCTTACTGGCGTTTTCTTCGCCGGTGCTGCTGTACAGTTCCGTGCAGGACACTTACACGGTGGATCTTTTTGCGTCCTGCTTTCTGGCGTGGCTGGTAACTTCGGTGCTGGATGGCCAGGCATCGCGGTTGCCGCTCGCGTATGCGTCAGCCGCGGTGCTGGCGGGGTTTCGCCAGAGCGGGGTGGTATTTCTGGCGCCCTTACTTCTGATTGCTACGGTGGTTGCGGTCCGCCGTAAGCTTTGGCGCGAACTTGGCGGCGGAGTTCTTTTGGCGATGGTGGGGGGCGCGGTATGGCTTGTTCCCACGGTCATGATGACCAACTTCGCTAGATTGAGATTGCATAGTCAGGAGCAGTTTCTTTCGGGAGCGAAATATACCTCTTTGCTTTACGGAGCATCGCCGGTAGTTTATTGGAAAATGGTCGAAACGGCCGCGGTCCAGCTCGCGCTGGCTCTGTTTCCAGCATTACTTTTGTGTGTGCTCTGGCGCATTACGGGTTCCGGCCGCCGGGGTAAGACAGAAGCCTCCAGCACACCGCTGGAATGGGACCGTTGGTACTTCTATCTGCTGTGGGCCGCGCCGTGCCTGCTCTTCGACTTTCTGATCCACTATCCCAAGCCAGGATACTTACTGCTCTGCCTGCCGCCTCTGCTCCTTGCGATCGTAAAGCTGATGCGACAGTCCATTGCGCGCTTTCCGTCTCTGGTGGGTGGAGTGGCTCTCTCGCTCTTCCTAGCCTACGGCCGGCCGCCTGCTGTTTCCGCGAGACCCTGGTCGGATTTCGTCGAGGAGGCGGAGCGGGGAACGCCGGAGTTCTCCTCTTTAGTGGAAAAGGGACACGAGGAATTACAGAACGTGCTCGGCTCTCCTTCAGACGACACGTTGGTTTTTATCGTGAGATCCCCATCCGATGAGGCGCCTAACCATCGCACCCTGTCTGTTGATTTTCCTCAGGAGCGGGTGGTCGAAGTGTTCAACAACCGGCCCATGTTAGCTACCGGCAGCTTGATGCGGCCTTTGGGTAATCTGTCGAGCCGGTTGAAGACGATCTACTGGATCACCCGGCCGAACGATATTCCACTCGAAGTCCGTCAGATACTGCCGCAAACCATTCAGGTGCTAAGCAATTCTTTGTTTGCACTCTGGCGAACGGATCTGGGGCCGGATCCGTTGGACGAAACTTTGACAGTATCGGGTATACCTGTTCATTTGTACCGCGTCACCAACTCCGCCCTGATTTCTCCCACGCTGCTGAAGAGCATGCCACGGATCAGCCTGGCTCACGGATTCGGCGACGTGGAAGGGAACGGCAGCTTTGATTGGGTATGGGCGATGGGTCCCGAGGCAAGCGTGTCCGTGAAGTTTCCCGATGGATTCACCGATCCTCTACAAATCGTTTTCCAGGTATTGGATACCATGCGCGGCGTAACTGGCAGGGTGGCGGTCAACGGGAAGCCGGATCAGAGTTTCCAAAGTTTCTTCCCGCTGCAGGTTATTCGAGTCACCGTCCCGCGTGAGGTCAATCCGGCGACGGTCACCTTTGAATTCGACCGTTGGAACGGCCACCCAACAACGCTGGCTCCGCAGGACTCCCGGCCCATGGCGGTGATGTTCGAAAGCATTCGCGGAGAGGCCGGAGGAAACACATTCGAAATCTTACAGCGGTAAATTGGCC
>DATJWJ010000247.1:0-46315 GCA_035501355.1 Bryobacteraceae bacterium
CAACGCCCTCGCCACCGCCTGAGGTCTTCGCACAGCCCGGTCAACCGCAAGAATGCGGCTAAGGCCAGAGCTGAATCCCAAACACGAACCTACCAGACAAGCCCTCTTTGCCGAATTCAGCCGATTTTCCGCAGCCTGCTAAACGGTTGCGGAGTTGTGGGACTTATTCGCGGCCTCAAGGAATTGCGCCAAAATGCAGCGGCGGCCGGCAACCCTAGGCGCGTCAGGCGGTAATAGCGGCGCCGGGCAGCGTCGAATTCGCGGGAGACCGGCTGCGGACCGGCACGCTATCCTGAAGAGGTCATGGGCAAAGGACAACGGCGTCTACTTGTCGGCTGGGCCGCGCCACTCGTTCTAGCTATCGCGGCGGTGGCCCAAACCGGCGACATCTCCGGCGAGCGGATTCGCGCGCACGTAAAGTTTCTGTCGAGCGATCTGCTGGAAGGCCGCGGGGTTGGCACGCGCGGCGAGAAGCTCGCCACCGAATACATTGCCTCGCAGTTCGCGGTCATTGGGGCCAAACCGGCCGGCGATCAAGGGACCTTCTTCCAGCGCGTGCCTATGGTCGGCGCCACCACCGAGCCGACGGCAACGTTGTCGGCCGGGAACGCCAGTCAGAACGTTTCCTTCAAATGGCTGGACGACTTTGTCGGCGTGAGCGAGCTGCAGCAGCCTGAAGACCAGTTCGACGCCGATGCCGTCTTCGTCGGCCACGGGATTGTAGCGCCCGAATATCAATGGGACGATTTCAAGGGCGTGGACGTGAAAGGCAAAGTGCTGGTGCTGTTCACCAATGAGCCGCCCTCCGACGATCCGAAATTTTTCGGCGGCCGCGCACTCACTTACTACGGCCGTTGGACCTACAAGTATGAAGAAGCGGCGCGGCACGGCGCCAAAGCGGTGCTGATCATTCACACCACGCCGACGGCTGGATATTCCTACGACGTCGTGCGCAGCTCCTGGGGCAAGGAAGATCCGCAGTTGAAGCTGGCCAGTGGGCAGCCTGCGCTGGCGTTCGCGGGATGGCTGAGCCAGGATGCGGGCGCGCGCTTGCTCGCGTTGGCCGGCAAGACCGTGGACGAAATGCTGAACGCCGCCAACTCGCGCGATTTCAGGCCCATTCCGCTGGGCGTGCGCGTCCGCGCCAACGTCCCGACCCAGATTCGCGAGATCGAATCGCGCAACGTGATCGCCATGGTTCCGGGCAGCGACCCAAACCTGAAGTCGCAGGCGGTGCTATTTACCGCCCACTGGGATCACCTGGGAATTGGGCCGCCAGTGAATGGAGATTCGATTTATAACGGCGCTGTCGACAACGCTTCCGGCTGCGCCATGCTGATCGAAATGGCCCGAGCCTGGCAGAGTTTGGAACATAAACCGCGCCGTACGGCACTATTTGCGGCGGTGACGGCTGAAGAAGCCGGACTGCGCGGTTCGGAGTATTATGCCCTGCACCCGGTGATTCCGTTGTCCAAGACCGCGCTCGATCTGAACTTCGACGCCTTCTACCCGTTCGGTAGGACGAAGGACATTTCGGTGACCGGCGCCAACCGCACCACCGCGTGGCCCGTGGTGCAGGAAGCCGCGCGCCGCATGGAGCTGACCATCCAGCCCGAGGCACATCCAGAGCAGGGTCACTATTACCGTTCCGATCATTTTTCGCTGGCCCACGCGGGCGTTCCGGCATTCTCGATCAGTCTAGGAACTCAATATTACGGGAAGCCCGCCGATTACGGCGACAAAATCTTCGAAGAGTTCAACGACAAGCATTATCACCAGCCCTCGGACGAATATCACGAGGATTGGGATTTCGGCGGGATGCAGGAAGCGGCGCGGTTCGGGCTGCTGATCGGCATGACGGTGGCGAATCAGGACAAGCTTCCAACCTGGAATGCGGGCGATGAGTTTCTGGCGGCCCGCGAGAAATCGATGAAGCAGTAAGCTAGCGCCATCGCAAGCGGGATATAATCGTCGCGATGCGAATCCTGCCTGCTCTTCTTGTTTTCGCCGGCGCGGCGCTGGCCCAGGACGGCGCAACCCGTGCGGACTGGAACTATCATGGTGGCACGCAGTACGCCTGGCGATACAGCGCGCTCGATCAAATTAATCGGAACAACGTAAGCAAGCTGGCGCCGGTGTGGGCCTTCCAGACCGGCGACTACGAGATGGGTCTGCAGTCAACGCCCATCGTCATCGGCGGTAAACTGTATCTCTCCACGTCGCGCAGTCAGGTGTTCGCGCTGGATGCCGCTACGGGCCGCCTGATTTGGCAATTCAAGTACCCGCTGCCGCGCGCGACCGTTCCTTATGGACCGCAAAACCGCGGCATCGCCGTGGGCGGCGGCTACGTTCTGCTGGCCACCTACGACGACTATCTCATCGCCATCGATGAGAACACCGGCCAGGAAGCCTGGCGTGTGAGTCTCGATGACATGCGGCAGTGCGGCTGCACGGTGACCGGCGCACCTCTGGTCGTAAAGGACAAAGTCATCGTCGGTGGCGCGGGCGGAGATTCGGCGCATCGTGGATATCTCACCGCCATCTATCTCAAAACCGGACGCGTGGCCTGGCGCTTCTACACCATTCCAGGACCCGGCGAAAAAGGCCACGAAACCTGGAAAGGCGATAGCTGGAAATTCGGCGGCGGCGCCACCTGGATGACCGGCTCGTTCGATCCGGCGCTGAATCTGGTTTACTGGGGCGTCGGAAATGCTGCCGCGGACAACGACGCGCGGGCCCGCTACTCGGGCGTTGGCGAAGGAGCCAATCTCTACACGGCCAGCGTGGTCGCCCTGGACGCCGATACGGGCAAGCTGAAGTGGTATCACCAGGAGATTCCCAAAGACGTTTGGGATTTCGACTCTTCCTACGAATGCGTGCTGATCGATCGAGAAGTGCGCGGCCAGATGCGCAAGCTCCTGGTCCACATCAACAAGGGTGGCTACGCCTTTGTGCTGGATCGCGTGACGGGCGAGTACATCAATGGCTACCCGATCGTCGACAACCACAACTGGACCACCGGCCTCACCGAGGACGGCAAATTCGTCGGCCGCGTCGAGCCCGTCGAAGGAAAAACCACATTATTCTGTCCCAGTCCGTTCGGCGGCAAGAGCTGGAATGAAACTACGTATTCGCCTCGCACCGGCTTTCTCTACACGCCCACGCTGGAAGTCTGTGCCGACGAGGCCGCGGTCAGCGAGGAACCGCACGAAGGCCGCAACTTTATCGGCGGTACTTGGAAGTTCACGAACACGCCGAGTGGACCCGCGCACAGTCACCTGGATGCTTATGATCCGGTAACCGGCAAGCGCCAATGGTCCTATCCGTACAAATACATGCTGCTCGCTTCTCTGTTGGCGACCGGCGGCGATGTGCTCTTCACGGGCGATCCGGAGGGATTCTTCTTCGCCCTGGACGCGCGCACCGGAACCAAACTGTGGAGCTTTCAGACCGGCAGCGGCCATCGCGGATCGTCCGTCACCTACATGGTGAATGGACGCCAGTATGTCGCCACGCCTTCGGGTTGGGGGTCGCTCGCTTCCGGATCTTTCCCGGATCTATGGCCTGAGACGGCGACCTTCCGCGGCGGCTCGACCTTGACGGTGTTTGCATTGCCGGAGGCACGATGACGCGCCTAGCGCTGGTATGCTTGCTTCCGGCACTAGCCGGCGCGCAGGATATGATCGGGCGCGGAGCGGATATTTTCGCCAAGAGCTGCGCCACCGGCTATTGCCACGGACCGAAGGGTGGTTCAGGCAGTACTGCTCCGCGGCTGGCCGCGCGCGGCTTCAGCGAGGACTACATTTCCCAAACCATCCGCCGTGGAGTCCCCGGCACTGCCATGCCTGCGTTTGGAGATATTCTTCCCCGCGAGCAGCTCGCCGCGGTGATCGCTTACGTGGACAGCTTGAACGGCATCACACCGCGGAATCCGCAGCCCGAGGCCGAGCCTGAAAAGAAGCTGCCGCCCGAAGCTGCGCAGGGACGCGAATTGTTCTTCGATTCGCTGCGCGGATTCGGGCGCTGCTCAACCTGCCATCAGGTAGATGGTTTCGGGATCCCAGTCGCCTCGCCCATCGCCAAAATCCCGGCCGACGCCGCGGCGCTGCGCCAGCTAGCCACGCCCGAAATCCATACTGCCACGGCGAACGGCGAAACCTTCCCCGCACTCATCGTAAGCCAGGGCAAGAACCAGACCAAGCTTTACGACCTGACGTCGCCTCCTCCGGTGTTGCGAACGTTTGCGCCCGCTGTCGTGACGTTGAAGGAGGGAAGCGATTGGCGGCACGCCGGTGTCCTGCCGGCATACAGCGACGCGGAGCTTCAGAACATCCTGGCGTTCTTGCGCGCGGCAGCGGCGCCTTAATCCGAAATCGCCAACTCGCCCGGTACGATGGGCCGGGTGCGCGGGAGCGCTCCACGATACGCCAACATTCCCATGGCGGCAAAGATTCCGGCGAAGATGACCAGCTTCACAGCGTCGGCTTCACGAGTGTGGGGCAGCGTCTTCCACAAAACTCCCAGCACCGGTTGCGCGATACAGGAGGCCCACACCGCGCCGTAAAAGTAGCGCCGCTCGTGTCCTTCGCCCTTGGTGGACGCTCGGACGCGCGGCAAGATGCCCAACGCCCCTAGCGCCCAAATCACGCCGGCCATCGGGAAATAGCCGTACAAGTAGATTTGCTTCAGGCGCCAGACGCCGGTCGTAACGGCCACGGCCAATCCCGTCAGGTTAAGGATCGCGAACGTCACCACGATGCTCCAGGCGAAGGTATAGCAGATCCGGCGGTACAGAGGATTGGGTTTGTCTTCGACGAATCGAATGATGTACGGGCGCGGCTCAACACCGGGCAATCGGCCGCGCAGTCCTGCAATGCCGGTGGCCAGCATGACCACGGCCAGCCACAAAAGCTTGCGCCGATCGAAGCCGCGTTCGAACAGATCGAACGTCCATGGCCCGGGCGATATAAAGAAGACAAAAATCCAGATCGGCCAGTGGGCCACGCGGTACAGCGCCTTATTGCGCTCGCGGAGTTTTCGATCGCTCGCCAGCTCGATCCTGGTGGCCGGTTTCACTTCGGCGATTCCGCGTGGGGCGTTAGACCAGCCTATTGCTTGGGGGTGGCCGGTTTGGCCGGCGGAGGCGTAGCGGGAGCCCTGCCGGCCGGCGGAGTGCTCGGCGCGCCTATGGCAGGCGCCGAACCGCCGGGTTTCGCTGCCGGCGCCGGGTTACTCAACGCGGCCGCGCTCTGATCGTACAGCTCGATGATCTCTTTCGTAATGTCGATGCTGGGCGAGGCATAGAACACCGGGCTCTGCGGGTTGCTGACATCCACCACCAGTACGTAGCCATGATCGTGGGCGTAGCGTTCGATGACCGCCTGCATCTTGGAGCCAATCTGTTGCAGAATCTTCTGCTGATCCTGATCCAATTCGGCCTGCGCATCCTCGAGCTCGCGCTGCAGATTTTTCTTTTTGGTCTCGATATTCTTGTAGAGATCGTTCTTGGCGGTGTCACTCAGGGTGTTGGCGCCCTTAGTGAGCTGGTCCTGCAAGGACGCGATTTCATTCTGCTTCTGATCGATCTCTTTTTTCTTGGGCGCGGTCTTGGCTTCCAACTCAGAAACGGCCTTTTGACCGTCCTTGGTGTTGCCGATGGCGCCTTGCAGATAAATGACAGCGATCTTGCCGGTCTGGCTTTGTGCCTCCGCGCCCAGCACTAAAGCCAATGCGGCTGCCAAGCTCACAAGAACTTTGATATTCACAGTGGAACTCCTAACCTTAAACGTCATTATAGTCTATCCAAAACTGGCAACCTTTCAGAAAGTCCGGCCGATGGTAAAGCGGAACGTCGAGTGGGGCTCGAAGAAGGGAACCGCCTGGCCGATGGAAGCCAGAGCAGCCTGATAGGTGGCGTTGTTGGGGAAATAGGAACGGTCCGCCACGATGGGCGGCTGCAAATAACCGCGGAAAAGCAGCGGATTGTACGCCCAGTACACTCGGAACGGCGCGTTAACCACGGGCATCAGTACTTGCAGCTCGAGCCCCGTAGAGGCTCGCGGCTTTTGGGTGCCGGGCGCAATATAGGCCGTGCCGCTAAAGCCCGCTTCGGGAAATTCCTGGTTCAACTGCTCGATGCGGCCAGGGTTCAGCTTGAGCTGACCTGGAAAAACGAGCTTGTCTATTCCCACGTCGAGGAATATCGCCAAGTTGAGCGGTCCAACGATCGGGATCCGGTACTCGATGTTGCCCACGACGTTGGTGTCGCCGCCCGGAAAAGCCAGTTGATAGGAGGGTACCGACATAGTTACGGGCACAAACGTCGGAAGACCATTGACGATTTGTTTTTGCACGCGCTGGGTTCCATCGTTGTTGTAGACATTGGCCGTGGCCACGTCGGTGGGAAGAAACGCGATCGGACTGATGCCCCAAATATCGAATCCGCGAATGTCGTTTTCTCCGCCGGTGTAGTAACGCGCGAACGGAGGCGCCACTTTGCCGCCGTAGCCGGTGATCATTCGGGCCAATAGGTGCATACCGATCACATGCCCCTTCCCAAAGCCGTGGCGGAAATACTTGGCGTCGATGGTAGGCTCCAGCGTATTGACATTGCCTCCCAGAAAGCTCCCGGCGAAGGACGTGGAGAAGAATAATGACCTTCCGCCCGTAGGCGTGATCGGATTGTTTACCGTGTTGTAGGTGTAAGACGGGGTGACCTTGCTGGTACGGATACCGCTGAGCTGGTTGGGACCGCCGACGCCTTGGAAATCGATGTAGGTAAAATAGGTCGAAGCCGCATCGGATAGCGTCTTGATGTTCGAGATATCGTAACCATAGGTCAGGCCCAGGCGAGAGAAGCCCCGCCGCAGCGGATACGATACGAACACCGTGGCGCCGTAGCCATTGGAGACATAGTTGAGCAGGTTCTGTGAGCCAAGTTGATTAAACAGCGGGATCAGATTGGTCCCCGACAAGATGGATGCCTCGCGCGCCTGGTCGTAGTTGAAGCGGTTCACGTACAACGTGAAGCCGGTCTGCATGGGCCGGTCGAACAAGTAAGGCTCGGTAAAGCCGAATTGGACCTGAGTGAGCCGGGTGCCTAACTGCGAGCTTAGGCTCAGCGTTTCGCCCAAACCGAGGAAGTTGTTAGTGGAGTAAGAAAAGCCGATAAAGCTGCCCGCAATGCCGGAGACGCCTCCATTCAACTGGATGGAGTTCTTCCCGCGTTCCTTCACCTTGAGCGTGATGTCTACAGTGTTGGTCTTGGTGTCGCGCTTGATGTCGGCGGCTTCCTCGGCCTTGATCGGTTCGAAGAACCCCAACTGGTTCAACTTCAAGATGCTCAGTTCCCACAGATTGTTGTTGAAAATCTGCCCCTCGTCGATCAGCAATTCACGCCGGATCACTTTGTCGCGAGTGCTCAGATTGCCGGAGAAATCGATACGCCGCACAAAGAACTGGCTGCCTTCATCCACCGAGAGAGAAAGATCCAGCTGATCGGTGTTGGGAATCGGCTCAAAAGACGGCTCCACGACGAAGTCGATGTAGCCGAAGCCGCTGTACAGCTTGCGCATGTTCTCAATGCCTTTGCGCAGCTTGGCGGTGGAGAATATGTCTCCTTTAGACATTTGGAACAACGGCGTCATGAGAGCTTCAGGCGTACGGAAGAATTTGACACCGGAAAATGTGATGTTGTTGAGGTGGTACTTGGGTCCCTCCTCGACGAACATTTTGATGTCGGCGCGGGTTCCGACGTGGTTGGGGTGAATGAGCCAGATATGCAGCCCCTCGCCGCCCACCTTGCGCATTGTCACCGTCGCGTCGGTCACGTGCGCCGTAAAATACCCGTGTTCCTGGTACATCACCTGGACGCGCTGCTTGTCCTCATCCAGCTTGGTGGAATCGTAGGTCTTAGCGAACAGGTTCTCGAACAGAATGGAACGCGGGATACCGATGGGATGGGAGTTCTTCATGGCGCGAATCACATCCCGGCTGCTCAGGTTCTTGTTTCCTTCGATGGCGATTTCGCCGACCTTGACTTTGGGGCCTTCGTCGATTTTGAAGGTGACCTCGAGCGACGAGGGTGGCACGCGGTGTATCTGCGGGTCCACCTTGCCGTACTGATGCCCCCGCTCGGCCAGCATATCCAGCAGCACGTTCCTGGCGCGCTGGATCTTGTTGGGATCGTACTGCGATTCCACTACTAAGCCGACTTTGCGCTCCTTGAATTTATCCAAAATGTCGGACTGGGACATGGACTTATTGCCGACATAGTTGATGGAGCGAATTACCGGGCGCTCCACCACGACGAAGCGGATGATCCAGCCTTCTTTACCTGGCTCGCGCTCGATCCGAATGTCGTCGAAGCGTCCAGAGTTCCACAGCGCCATAAAGTCGCGATGCAGCGTGTTTTCATCGAACCTATCACCGCGCTTGCTGAAGATCAGGGCCTGTAACGTATCCTGACGGACGCGTCGGGCGCCACGAAATTCAATGGCCTCGATAATATCCTGCGGCGGTTGTCCGGGCCGCGTCGCCACCGGGGCCGATGACGGTGGAGCGGCTGACTGGCCTGGCTGAGCAGGTTGAGCGGGTTGAGCCGGCGCGATTGGCACGGGCTCGAACGGACTGGGGGGCCGCTGCGGAGCGGGCTGTTGCGGCGTCTGTTGCTGCTGTGCCGGCGCGGGTTGCTGGCCGGGCGACTGCGGAGCGCCTGAAAGAAAAGCAACCGTGGAAAGGAATACGGCACAAATCCAAACAGCTCGCAGGCGGCCACGCCTGTGATAAATCATCTCAACCTGGATTCCTTTCCACCCTGCGCCCAACGTTCTCTGACGTCCTCATAGAAGGGCCGGTTTCGCGGCAGCCGAGGACAAGCTCCTATTCTAGCCGAAACCGCTGCCTCTCGGAATGGGCGAAATTAGCGCCACTGGGCCGGTTCGGCACAGCTGCGGCAGGTGTTCTCAGGGCTCGAGCACGGTTGTAGCCGGGGCATCGTGCCCGGCTGCCTGGTAGGAATGATAATAAGTGTACTTGCTGTATAGCTCGCCGCGGCGCGCGCCGTTTACGACAATTCCAATTACGTTGTCTTGGCATAGCGCCTGTCTGGCTCGGGCGATAGAGTCGATCGTCGTAGCTCCGATCCGCACCACCAGGATGGTGGCGTCGCACAGCGTGGCCAGCAGGTTGCCATCGGCTGCGAACAGCAGTGGAGGGCTATCCAGGAGGACCCAGTTGAACATGCCCGCCAGCCGGTCGATCATTTGCTTAACCGTCGGAAGATTCAAAAGCTCCAACGGGTTGACCACCGGTTGTCCGGCCGGCATCACATACAGGTTGCCGCCCCCCAGCCTCCGCATCGCCAGCGACAGCGGAATCTTCCCCAGCAAATAATCCGTCAAGCCCGGGCCGCGATCAATCTGGAAAAGCTCATGGATCACCGGCCGTCGCAGGTCGAAATCGCACAGCAGCACGCGATTGCCGGCCAGCTGGGCTTCGGCCAGCGCGAGATTCGTCGCCGCAAAAGATTTGCCTTCGGCCGGCGAGGCGCTGGTGATCACAACGCTGCGAATCGGCTGCCGGCTCTGCATGTGGTTGAGACGTGTGCGCAGCGCGCTAAATTCCTCGATGGGAGCCTCTCGCGGATGCTGGGGATCGATGATCCTGGCATCGGGGGAAAGCTCAAAGGGGACCGTCCGGACTTGGCCCAGCAGATCGTCCGCCGCCGTTTCCAGCGCCGGCCACGGGGCAGATGGATCGGCGGTTCCGGTCACGACCGCTCCACCGGCGCGCCGCAACGCCTCATGCACGCGGCTCATTGGCCTGCCTCCGGCGCCCGCGATTGCGCACGCGCTAAAGTTTCACATTTTCGTCGCATAGTAGTAAAGCATCGAAGCCGACATAATCGCAATGCCCGCTAAACACGCGGCCGACCACGCCATCCACGCCAGCCGCTTCCGCCGACGTGCCGCAGAATCGTCTTCGAGCATCGGGATGGTAGCCAAAATCGGAAGCTGTGTGTAGACTCGAACATCTTTGAGGTTCTTCAGGGCCGTGTCTCGCACCTCGCGCGCTCCGGCGATGCACAACCCGATGGCCAGGCCGAGCGCGGTGCCTAGGCCGATGATCAGTGGGCGCTTGGGTTCGGTTGGCGTCTGCGGCAGCGTGGGCGCGTCCAGCTGCTCCAGCCTTTCGCCTCCCTGCCGGTTCTCGAGAGCGGTCGCCATGGCCGAAGTGTTCAGGCGGCGATCCAGATCTTCATAGTCCTTCTTGGCCAAGTCGCGATCGCGGATCAACTCGTCGTATTCCTTGATGCCGATCGGCACGCTCGCCAGGCGTCCCTGGTAGTTCTTGATGGTTGCGTCCAGGTCGGTGGCTTGCTTGCGATAGTCTTCCATTTCCAGGTCCTTGGCCTGGATCAGGCCCTGGGTCCGCTCGATGGACGCGGCCAGTTCGCGCTGCTCGCGAATCAACTGCGGGCTCGCGGGCGGCTGCGCGGTTGCCGCTGGCTTTACGGATTGTTCTTCCTTGAGCAAAGCATCGCGCTGTTTGTGAGCCACCGCCAGCAGGTTCACCAGGCGCTGGACGTCCGGATGTGTTTCCTTGTAGCGTTCGCGCGCGGCGGCGAGCGAATCCTCATATTGGGAGATCTCGCGGTCTTTTTCGGCCAGCTTGTCGTTCTTTTGCTGCGCCGCCGCTTCCGGCGCCGATGGTTCCTTCAAGACAGCCAGCTGCCCGCGATAGATCTGGAGCTGGTTCTCGGCAAGCAGCTTCTCCTGATTGACGCGATTCATCGACAGGTTCAGATTCAGGCGCTGGCTCTCCAGCGCCGCCGACTGCTGGTAGTTATTCTGCTGCTCCTCGGGCAACCGCCCGATGTTGCGCGCGCGGAAATCGCTGAGCCTCTGCTCGATGGCATCCAGCTTCTTCTTCGATTCGTCCCATTGATCGCGCAAAAACTGCGTCGTCGACACGGTCTGTTGCGAAACCTCGCGGACGTTCTCCTCCAGGAATCGCGCCACCAGGTCGGTGGCCACTTTTTGCGCCATGAATCGGTCGCGATACGCGAAGCGGATCTCGAAGGCCGGATATTGCGGTTTCTGCGATTGCGCCTGATTCAAGCTCTGCTGCACTGGAACCACCTTGAGGTCGTGCAAACGCATGTTCTCGACGACGTCATCCAGTGGAAGGCGCGCCAGCTCCTTCTTGTACAGACCGTGCGAGTTGATGATGCTGGTCAGCGTGGCGCGGTTCAGAATCAATTCGACCAGCGAGTTCACCCGGCCTTCCAGGTCCAGGCTCATGTTCCCGGGAACGAAATTCTCAGGCACCTGCGGAGGCACGACGCGGATGGTGGCTACGGAAACGTACGTGTCGGGCCACAGGAACGCCACCATTACCGCAGTCACCATTGCCGCGAATACCGGACCGAGGATCCAGGCCTTGTGCCGCCGCAATAGGTCGATGGCGTCGTCCAGATCCAGTGCCCGGCGCGGGGGAGGTGAGTAGGTTTGCGGTTCCATCGCTGTCTTCCGATCCTTAAGGAACGATGATGTGGTCTCCGTTGTCCACCACGATGTTCTGTTCCAAATGCTTTCCGTTGGTCACTTGCTTGAAATTGAATAGGTAAACCTTGTCGCCCCGCAGGATTCGGATTTTCTTGGTATTCGCAAAGTCTTTAAAGCCGCCGGAGTGACTAAGCGCTTCCAGCACAGTGGTTCGCGTAACCAACGCGAAGGAGCCAGGCCGGTTCACTTCGCCATCGATGTAATATTTCTTGCTGCGCACCTCGGTGACGAACACGTTCACTTCCGGATTGTTGATGTAACCGGCCAGCCGCGAGGTAAGATTTTGGGTTAACTGGGCGGGCGTCTCGCCGGCGGCTTCCACTTCGCCAACCAGCGGAACCGTGATCTTGCCGTCCGGCCGCACCGCCACGGGAAACGTGAAATCCGGCTCCCGCCACACTCGAATGAAAAGGACATCTTCCGCGCCAATCTGGTAGGTATGCGGGTCTACCGCGGCCGGCACGCCATCGGCTGCAGTAACGCTGGCCGCGCGATTCTCGTTCGAGGATTTGGTTTGTGCGCCCGCCGTCAGACCGCTCGCTGCGAACACTGCCGCCAGAACAGCCTGCGCGGAGAAGAAGGTCTTCACCGGATGCACAGGAGACACTTCATTGTACAATGGCTCCATTTCCTGCGTAGTTATAGTTGCTAGTTATGAAATACTTTCTCGCCAAAACTGATCCTGAGACGTATTCGATAGACCAGCTGGAAAAGGAAAAGAAGACCCTCTGGGACGGCGTCAACAATCCACAGGCCGTGCGGGCCATCCGCGAGATGCAGCCCGGCGACAAGGTCTTCATTTATCACAGTGGCGGCTTGTCGGCCGTGGTAGGGCTGGCGCGCGTCGCCTCCGAGGGGCGCGCAGATCCGAAGAATCCGAAGTCCGCGGTGGCCGATTTCGAGTTCCTGACCAGGTTGGATCCGCCGGTGACGCTGGCCGAGATCAAGCAATCCAAGCTGTTCGACGACTGGGCGCTAGTGCGCCAGGGGCGGTTGTCCACCATGGCCGCGCCGGAGAAGTTCGTGGCGTGGATGCGGAAGAAGTTCCCGAAGGCGGGTATTTAGGCCGGCCCTCTTACACCAGAGCCGGCTCGGTCACTTCGCTCGCGGTGAAATACGCGCAGTCGGGGTGATGAAACACCAGCGCGCTCACGCTCGCTTCCGGCTCCATCATCATTCCTTCGGTCAGCTCGACACCGATTTCTTCCGGGCGAAGCAGCTTCCAGATGCCCTGCTGGTCGTCCAAATTCGGGCAGGCCGGGTAGCCGAAGCTGTAGCGCTTGCCGCGGTAGCGCGATGTAAAGCGCTCCTGCATGGTCATGGTGGGGGAATCGGGAAAGCCCCAATCCTCCCGGATGCGCCGGTGCAGCCACTCCGCGCAACCCTCGGCGGTCTCGATGGCCAGCGCTTGCAGCGCGTGGGCCTTGAAAAATTCTCCAGCTTGTTTAGCGCGCTCGGATTCTTCGCGAACGCGCGAGCCGGCCGTCACGACGAACAGCACCAGGTGATCGCGCCGGCCTTCTTCGGCATCCAGAATGTAGTCGCTCAAGCAGAGCCCGTCGGCGCGCGGCTGGCGTCCGAACTGGAACGTGTGCAGCACTTCGGATGCGCCCGGCGCATACAGATGGATGGCGTTGCCGTCGCGTTCGGCCTCGAAGAATTGCCACACGGCTTTCACCTTCATGAAGCGCGCCGCCTCGGCCTTCACTTGCTCCACATCGTGAAACAGCTTCAGCGCCTTCGAATCGCGCTCCGCCAGCAGTTTTTCGAAATTGCCCTTGAAGCCGAGGTGCCTGCCGTACAACATGTATGGATTGATGTAGCTCCACACCTCGGCCAGATTGGGCACTTCGCGGACGCGCCGGTCGAGATAGGGAGCGGCCGGAATCGGGATATCGGCGCGAACTTTAGAACTGCGCGACAACTGCGGCGTCACGGGCGCCTCGGCACGCGGGACCGGTGCTTCACCGCTTTCGGAAAAAATGTGCGAAGCGAGCACTTGCTCGCGCGTGGCCGGATCCATAATCTCATTCAATAAGCGCAGTCCGGTCATGGCGTCCTTGGCGTAGAACGTCGGTGCAGCGTAGCTAGGCGCGATTTTCGTCTTGGTGAATTTTTCCGACAGCGCCGCGCCACCCACCAGCAGCGGTACTTGTACGCCGTGGTCCTTCAGATCGCCGCCCGTTACCACCATCTGATGCGCGCTCTTCACCAGCAGTCCTGACAATCCAATCGCGTCGGGCTGGTGCTCCTGATACGCCTTGATCAGCTCTTCCGGCGGGACTTTGATGCCCAGGTTGATCACCCGATAACCGTTGTTGCTCAGGATAATCTCCACCAGATTTTTTCCGATGTCGTGCACGTCACCCTTCACTGTCGCGAGCACGATTTTTCCGCGCGTCGAGGTCTCGCTCTTCTCCATGAACTGCTCGAGGTGGCTGACGCCGGCCTTCATCGCCTCGGCCGATTGCAGGACTTCGGCGACGATCAGCTCGTTGTTATTGAATAAGCGCCCGACCTCGGACATGCCGGCCATCAGCGGCCCGTTGATGATATCGAGCGGTGCGGCACCCTCCGCGCGCTTGCGATCCAGATCCGGAACCAGCCCGTCCTTGGTGCCTTCGATGATGTAGTTCGCCAGGCGTTCGTCGAGCGGCAGATCCGCCGCCTTTTTCTTTTCGCGCTTGCCGGCCTTGCGGAAATGATCGGTGATGAGCGCGATATGGGTCTGATTGATGGCGATCTTTTGCTCGCGCGTTTGTTCGCGCCAGTCCTGAGAGGCCAACACCAGGTCCGGGTTGTCGCTAGCCTCGGGTGGCGTGTTGAAGAGCAGATGTTCGGCCAGACGACGTTCTTCTTCGGGAATAGAGGCGAAACGTTCCAGCTTTTCCGAGTTGACGATGGCGAGATCCAGGCCCGCTTTGGTGCAGTAATAGAGGAAGACTGAATTAACCACTTCGCGTGCGGCGGCTGGAAGTCCGAAGGAGATATTCGAGATGCCGAGAATGGTCTTGACGTAAGGAATGTTTTCTTTGATCAGGCGAATGGCTTCGATGGTCTCAACAGCGCCGCCGATGTAGTTCTCATCGCCCGTCGCACAGGGGAAGACCAGGGGATCAATGATAATGTCCTCGGGCGCAAGCCCGTATTTCTTCGTCAGCAGCCCGACTGATCGCTCCGCTACCGCCAACTTCCGCTCGCGAGTGAACGCCTGCGCCTGTTGCTTGTCTTCGTCGATAGTCCCGCAGATAACCGCCGCCCCGTAGGATTTCGCCAGCGGGCACACGCGCTCGAATTTCTCTTCGCCATCCTCCAGGTTGATCGAATTGATGATCGATTTGCCCTGGCAATACGTCAGCGCCAGCTCGACCGCCGCCGGATCGGTGGTGTCGATCATAATGGGCGCCTTGATCTTCCGGATCAGCTTTTCGTAGAAGTACGGAACGTCCTTGATTTCGTCCCGATCGCTGGATTGCAGACAGACATCCACGACGTGCGCGCCGTTGCGGATCTGCCAGCGCGCGATCTCGGTGGCCTCTTCCCACTTCTCTTCCGCGATCATGTTCTTGAACAGCCGCGAGCCGATCACGTTGGTACGTTCGCCGACGATCAGGGGCCGGTTGCTCTCTTCGGCCTCCACCAATTCTTTATTCGAATAGTAGGCACGATGCGCGGAAGGCTTTAGTGCCCGCGGCGGCTTGTCTTTGACCATTTCGGCGATGGCCCGGATGTGCGCCGGCGTGGTGCCACAGCAGCCGCCCACCAGGTTCAGCCAGCCGTGATCGGCGAATTTTTCGAGTTGCGCCGCCAGCGATTCCGGCGTTTCGCCGAACTTGCCCTCGGCGTTGGGCAGGCCCGCGTTCGGATAGCAAGAGATGCGGAATGAGGACATCTCGTGCAGCGTGCGGATGTGGTCGGTCATCAGGTCGGGACCGGTAGCGCAATTCATCCCAATGGCGAGCAGATCGTGGTTCGCAAGCGAGGCATACAGCGCGTCGATCGGCTGACCGCCCAGCATGGTGCCGTTGCGCTCGATGGTCACGGAAGCGATCACCGGGATCTCGACACCCAGGTCGCGCCGCAGTTTTTCCACCGCCAGCAGGCCCGCTTTGAGGCTGCCTGTGTCGAATGCAGTCTCGATCAGCAGAAAATCGGCGCCGCCTTCTACCAACGCCTTGGCCTGCTCGTAGTAGGCGTCGTGCAGCCGCGAAAACGTGATCGTCGCGGTGATATTCAGGTCTTTCGTGGTCGGACCCATCGATCCGGCGACGAAGCGCGGCTTTGACGGCGTCGACAACTCCTCGGCGACCTGCCGCGCCAGCTTGGCTGCCGCGTAATTCAGCTCGTAGGCGCGATCCTGCAACTGAAATTCGGCCAGCACGATTGAGGTCCCGCCGAAAGTGTCGGTTTCGATGATATCCGCCCCGGCTTCCAGATACGCGCGGTGAATCCCGCCGATCACGTCCGGCCGCGTTACCACCAGAATCTCCGGACAATTTTCATGCCCTTCGTAATCCTCCTCGAGCGAGAGCGGCGCTTGATGAATCATCGTGCCCATGGCGCCATCGAGTACGAGAATACGGCTCGCGAGGGCGTCATGAAGCGCCTGGATTCTGGAGGACATAATCGGTAAACGGGCGAAGTGGATCTTTCCTTTAGTGTAACCGGACTAGCCTTCGCGGTCCGCGCCAGCGCCGGTCGCGAGCCGCTGGAGTGCGTCTCCGGTGAGCCGGTAAACGGTCCAGTCGTCCTTGGCCACCGCGCCCAGCTTGCGATAGAACTGGATGGAAGGTTCGTTCCAATTCAGCACCGCCCACTCCAGGCGCCCGCAGCCGCGCTGCATCGCCAGCCTCGCCAGATGCACCAGCAGCGCTTTTCCGATTCCTTTGCCGCGATGCTCAGGCTCGACAAAAAGATCTTCCAGATAAATGCCCGGCCGCGCCAGGAACGTCGAGAAGTTGTGGAAGAAGAGCGCGAAGCCCACCGGTTCGCCGGCCCAATACGCCAGAATCACTTCGGCCATGGGCCGCGGTCCGAACAAGTAATGCCGCAGCGCGGCTTCGGTGGCGACTACTTCGTGCGACAACTTTTCGTACTCCGCCAGCTTTTCGATGAAGCGCAAGATTAGGGCAACGTCGCTCTCGCTGGCAGGACGAATCGATAAAAATTGTGGCGCCACAGAAGCCATGCAGCTATTTTCGCAAGTCTGGAGAGCGTTACTGGAGCGCCTGGACGTGCGAGCGAACCGCGGATGCGAGGCCCTCGAGGTTGTAGCCCCCCTCCAGCACCGACACCACGCGGCCGCCCGCGTACTTGTCCGCCATCTCCAGCATCAGGCGCGTCAAATCGGCGAAGTCCGCGTCCGTCAGCAGAAAATTGCCCAGCGGATCGCCCTCGCGCGAATCGAATCCAGCCGAGATCAGGATCAGTTCGGGCTTCACCTTTTCCGCCGCAGGCATGAGCTTCTCCTGAAACGCGCCCAGGATTTCCTTGCGGCCCGACCCGGCTGGAAACGGGCAATTCAGAATCATTCCCCGCCCCTTGCCCTCGCCGATCTCATCCGCCAGCCCCGTGCCCGGATACCAGGGATGCTGATGCGTGCTGAAAAAGAATACCGAGCCGTCGTGATAGAAAATGTCCTGCGTGCCGTTGCCGTGGTGGACATCCCAATCGGCGATGAGCACGCGGCTGATTCCGTACTTGTGTTGCGCGTAGCGCGCCGCGATGGCGATGCTGTTGAAGATGCAAAATCCCATGCCGCGAAAAGGCGTGGCGTGATGCCCGGGCGGCCGCACGATGCAAAACGCGTTGCGCGCTTTTTTCGCGAAGACCGCGTCCACTGCGTTCAGAACGCCTCCGGTGGCCCGCAGAGCCGCATCCAGAGAGCGCGGGCAGATGATGGTGTCACCGGTGCTCAGCTCATGCAAGCCCGTCATGATTTCGCGCTCCACCATGCGGATGTATTCGCGCGGATGGCATAACGCGATCTCGTCTTCATTGGCCACGCGCGGCTCGATGCGCAGAAGATCCAAATCTTTTACCGCGCCCAGTGCAGCGTCGAATCGCTCCGGACACTCGGGATGATGCCGTCCGGTGTCGTGTTCTTTGCAGACTGAGTCTGCCAGCAGTCCTGTCATTACCTCCCGAATTCTAGCAGGGACGCGCGGCGAATTCTGGCGGCCGCTACAACACGCCTGGAGCCCGGCGCCGGAGAAGCCTGCAGCGCGAAATCGATTGGGCCCGGACCACCCCGCATCCCTTGCACCGAAATGCGCCAGACGCCTGGTTCCGGACGCGGGATGTGGAACTGCTCCGGCTTGCTATTCGCGCCAGAATAACCCGTTGTGTCACCGTACCAGCCGTAGTGGTGGCCGCTGGGACTCATCAGGTGCAAATCGAGATCGTCGGTTGCGCCTGGCCAGCTCAAGACCACGTCGAACATTTTCGCGCCTTTCGGAACCGCCAGTGTTTCGCTCCACCACTGCGCCACCGAAACCTGGCCGGAGATTGCGGGAATCTTGGGGCCTTCTGGGGCAGCCGAGGCCCGCGCGATCTGCGAAGGATGCCGCTCTCCGCAATCGCACAACGGCGACGCGTTGGTGGAAACTACGGTCCGATATCCAACATTGCGCGAGACCATGGGCAGATCCTCAAATTGGAATGGGATGCTATTCGCAGCAATCGCGAGCGAGCGTGTCACGCTGACGTGCACGTGATAACCGCCGCCTTCTCCCAGCGTGTAGCCGCTGTTGCCGGCAATGGCCAGCGCTTGTCCTTGCTCGACGCGTTGCCCATTTTCGACCACAAAAGTGCCGGTCGCCAGATGCGCGTAGTGGCTGTACTCGCCATTGCCATGGTCGATCGTAATGTAGTTGCCGAAAGAATGATGCCGGTGGTCCTGGTGCAGCCCTAAATCATGTGTGTAAGCGATCCCGGCCTTCATCGCCACCACACAGCGGCCGGATCGCGGCGCAATGTCGTAAGCGTGCAGGCTGTTGCCCCAATGCGAAAACGTGCCGTAAGGCCCTTGCGTAATCACCCACGGTTCGCCCGCCGGAATCGGCAGCTTGTAGCCCCCGCTTTCGATCAAGAACGGCATGGGCCGGCTCATGCGCTGGTCCTGATTCTCGACCATCACCAGATATTCGTTCGCGAGCAAACCTGCATAATGCACCTTGAGCTGATTTGACGTCGCCTCGCTGGGCTTGAGACTCGCGAGATAGGTCCATCCGCCGGATTGCGTATATTGCGCGATGAGTACGATCGCGTTGGGCTGGAAACTCCGGCCCTGCACCGTAAAATCGATCTCCTGCGATCGCGCGCCTGACCAGGTCACGCTCGTCACCACCGGCCCTCCTTGGTCGTGTTCCGCCGCGATGGTGAACTGCCTGGAAAACAGCGCACGGCCGTTGGCCGAAACGCGCGCGGTCCAGATGCCTGGCTGTGACGCGGGCGCAAAGCCGGCGATGGGAAGCTGCGTGGTGAAGCACAATTCCGCGGCCTCGGGAACGTCGGCATAATCGGCCGCCGTCGAAACCGCGCCGGACGGGTCCAGCCATTCCACGCGCACCTGGTCGCCGGCTCTCACCTGGCGAGCGCTGAACCACAGGAACGCCTGTCTGGCCGTAGGTTGAAATGTATCAACCTGCTTGGGAACCGTGCAGGATTGCTCGCTTACCGCCGCCGCAATGCGGCCATCGCGAAACGTGATCGCTTGCGCCCCAGGGAGCAGAACGAGCAGTCCAAGAGCGAACACACTACGAGCGTGCACCACATAATGTAATCGGCCGAATCAGCTGCGAACTTTATTGCCGGATCGCCCAGTCCAGTTTGTAGTAGAACGCCTGTTCCATCAGCTTGACGTGCGCCTTGTAGCCGTTCGGATCGATGAACGGATTGGTCCCGCCGGCCAGCTTCGGGTATTTTTCGCGAAGCCCGTAGAACACGCCGTGCGAAGCGAGGAACACGTCGCATGGTAGCGTCTTCAGCACGCGAAAAGTCTTCTGATAGTCGGCGATCACGTCCGGATAGTTGGCGTTGTTCACCAAGTAATGCGCATCATTGACGCCCGCGCTTCCAACAATAACGACATTGTATGTTTTGCCGCCATCCTGCGTCTTCAGCGTCCAAGTGGTGCAGCCCTTGGTATGGCCGGGCGTCAGGACCGCAACCAGAGTGTTGCCTCCCAGCTTCACCTCGTCGCGATCGTGCAGGACGCGGCTCACCGTAACCGCGGGGAATCCACCGCGGCCTGATCCACCCTTCTCCATCACAGGCGCATCGGCATCCATCACCATGAACTGCGCACCGGTCATCTCTTTCATCTTGGCGACGCCCGCGCAATGGTCGCCGTGCGCGTGGCTGATGAGAATAATCTTGATGTCGCGGAACTTGAAGCCGAGCTGCTCGACGCTCTTTTCGATCAGCGGCACCGAATCCTCGAAATCCGGATTGATCAGGATGTGGCCTTGTGGCGACGTGATCAGGAACGAGGCGTAATCCTGCGTTCCGACGTAGTAGACGTTACCGATGACCTTGTGCGGAGGAAACGCGCTGTTGTTGGCTTCGCGCGTGCGTGGCGGCGCAGCTTCCCACGGCGTCAAAATGGGGGGAAGCGTTTCTTTCGGAACGGCCTGAGCCTTGGCAAGCCCCGGCAACAGAGCCGGCAGCGCTGCGACAAAATACAAAAGGGTGCGCAACATGAAGCCGATTCTATCGCATTGCTGCGCTAGTAGGACGGCGAAAGCGGACGATTCGTCATCAGGACCAGCAGCGCCAGTAGCACGATCAGGCCGACGTATTGGGTCAGCGCGCCGTTGTCGTCTTCGGCCGGGTAATCGTGGCTGAACAAACGGTAAAGAGCGCCGGCGGAAATCAGCAGCAGCATGGTCTCCTGCGTCATGACCCACATCGCCAGTGCCGCGCCCAGTGCCATGCCGCGCTGCTTACGCGTTAACGCACGGAATCCACGGCCGCCGTCGAGCTGCCAGATCGGAATCAAGTTGAACAAGTTGAGCCAGGCGCTGGTGTGCGCGATAGCGTACCAGATGGGCTGGCCGGTTGCGAGCGCTCCCAGCCACGCCACTATAGTCGCGCCAAGCCCCCAGATCGGGCCTGCCAAACCCACGCGCGCGTCTTGCGCGACATTGGCCGGATATTGTTTCATCCGCACCAGGGCCCCCACGAATGGAATGAACATGGGAGAGCTGGCCGCGATCCCGTACTTGCGTAACGCGATCACGTGGCCCATTTCGTGAATATAGATCGAGACCACAAAACCGAGGGCGAACTTCCAACCGAACATCGACCAATAAACCGCGAAGAACGCCATCATACTCAGCAGCGTGCTGATCTTGGTGAGGCCCAGCAGGACCAACTTGCCTTTGGTCAGCACCAGCAGCGCGATAGTCTTAAATTTCCACAGAATCACGCCAACTGGTCCAAGCTTAGCCGCGCGTTTGGCCCAGACGCTCTTATCGGCAAGCTGGTGATTGATGTTCTCGATGCGAGCCGCCACGGTGCGATATTCGTTCGAATCCGGGGGCAGCAGCGGCAGAGCTTTTTCCCAAGCCGCCCTCGCGCCGTGCCAGTCGCCGGCTTGGCCCGCCAACTTGGCATGCTGAGCAAGCGCCTCGAATTCCTGCGCATGCGCCAGCCGGCCGCAGGACGCACAGTTCAGGGCTTCGGCGCCCATCGCGTTTCCGCAATTCGGACAAAGAGTAATTGTAGGCACTACTATCTATTGTATCGGTCGGCGGATTCAAGGCCGGGCCTTAGTGTTGTGCCTTAGTGTTGTACCGTCAGGATTGTTCCCGCGGGCGATGTGACTCCGCCGATCATGGCTAGAATGGGCCAGTCGCCATCGGTGAGGGAACCGGGTACCTGGATCGCGATCTGGTACAAGCCGGCCGAGCCGGACGCTAGCGCGGCGCCAGCGACCGTAGCTGGAATGTTGCCGATGCTGACAGACGGCAGAGTGGCCGTCGCGTAGGTCTGGTCGCTCGGGACAGCGGCTCCGCCGGGTGCGGCCGGGGTTGTCGGACCGAACCCGGTGGCCCATAGGATCAGGGTCTCCCCGGGTTTTGCCGCAACCGTAGTCGCGCCTGCGAAGGTGCCAGGCTTTGCCGCGAAGCTGTAATCGGTTCGCGTCGCCACTGCCTGGTTACCGGGCCAAACGAAAAATGCCGGATCGTAGACGCTGGCGGTGGTTGCGAAGTTCGCACTCGTGCCACCCGGCGTCGTCACGGTCACGCTGATCGGACCGGCGGGAACGTCGGGCGCCAGCACGTTTAGCTGGCCCGACGATAGGAAGTAAACGTACGCCGGCTTGCCGCCCATGCTCACGCTCACGCCGTCAACCGTGGTGGGCAATACTCCGTTGACGATGAAGTTACTCCAGTCGTCAGTCTTGGGAGCAAGGCCGCTGCCTTGGATGGTGACCCAGGAATTGGCCACCACACCCGGCTTGAAGCTGGCGCCATTCACCACGGACGTGATGACGGGCGGCACCGGGATGGATACCGCGAACACGAGATCGGTGATCTCCGGTGTTGAGCAATTGCCAGGCACGCAGCCAGGAGGTCCCTGGGGAAGCATGCTCGGATTGAAATGCGCGCCACCGTCGGTAGAGACGTAGAAGCTGCGCGAGTAGATGAAATCGTTGACAAACACGAAGGAGGAATCCACCGGGTCGGCCCAGACCACGCCGGTGTAGGTGCCGAACATGCCATTCTGCAGCGCCGTCCAGGAGGCGCCGCCGTCGGTTGATTTCAGAACGGTTCCACCGAGTCCCTTCACGTCGCCGGTGGCGTAGAGCGTGCTCGAAACGGCTCCTACGCCCACCGAAGTTACCTCATCGCTCGGAATGTTGATTTGGGTGAAGCTGGCTGCGCCGTCGGTACTCTTGAACAAAGCGCTGTCCACAGAACCCCCGGTGACGTCATACCAAATCAAAGGGTTGTGCGGATCGACGTAGGAAGGTTTCTTAAACGCTGTTTGAACGATCTCGGTCCAAGTGCTTCCGAAATCCTTACTCTTAAAGAAGTGATTTCCGTTGGCCGATTCGAAATATACCGTCCCTGAAACTGCCGGGTCCGCGAAAATATTGTTTACCGAGCTGCCGGATGGTTCCTGCTGGGTGCCGGGCAAGGTGAGCTGCGTCCAGCTCGCGCCCGTATTGGTGCTCTTATACATCGAGGGTTTGTTTTGGGTGTCGTTGGCAGAGATGTAGATTACCTGGCCCGCGAAGTCCACACGCAAATGGGTGGGCTGCAGGCCAATAAAAGGCGTGACAGTCCAGGTGGCGCCTGCATCCGCGCTGGCGAAGAACGACGTGCCGCCCGCTGAACCGATGAAATAGATCTTCGACGTGTTCTGAGGATCCATGGCTAAAAACTCTGGGCGGACGAATCCCTTCATGAACTGAGTGTTCAGCGGAACGTCGACCATGTTCCAGGTGGCGCCGGCATCGGTGCTCCTTAAGAGCCCGTAGTCCACACCCACGTAAACCGTGTCTGCCGCGTGCAGACTGCATGCGAAGATTAATAACAAACACAGCAGAATCTGACAGGCTGGCGCGCGGAAGCGGTTCAGGATGGAGGCGCGGGGGAGCGTGAGCTCGCCGGGGACTAAATGGTTTTTCATTGGCTCTTTCATTTGGATTTTTATTGCATTCTGAACGATATTGGAGGCCCATCTACCCGCATGGGAGGCTGCCCGCATGGCCGGCAAGCAACCCTAGAAGCCGAGCACGTCTCTCGTCCTAGCATTGCGTCAACGGAGGAAAAAACTGTCATCCGCCGTTGCCGGTTCTTTTTTTCGCGCGGGCGCACGCCACAGGAGCATCGCCTCTCCGCGCAGATGCTTGAATGGTTGGAAATTCAGCTCTGGGACTTAGTCCAACTGCTTTACAGGAACGTTGAACGCCACAGTGTTCACCACGCCCTTGCGCTGGAACTGGACCCAGACGCGATGCACGCCTTGGCGCGGGAAGATCACGTCGAACTGGATCTGCAGGTATTGCTCGTTGGCGGGTTCGGTGACCTGGACCGGATGATCGTGGATCAAATCGATCAGGTCGGAACTGGCTGCCAACATGTGAGCCATCGCGCCCAGGTAGGGCTCGATTCCATCCTTCGGCTTCAAGCGGAAGAACAGCAGCGTCTGCATTCCGGCGATCGGTTGGCGCGGTTCGGTCACCAGCTCGACTTCGAGATTTTCCGACTTTTGCGGCGCGACATCCGGATCTAGCTTTGCGGGAGCGAGCGCGAACCCCGGGCCTGGCACCATCAGAGCTTTGCTCACTAATTGCGGCGTTCCCGAGGCAGGATAAAAATCGTTCAATACCCGGTAGAAGCCCGGTTTGGGGAAGCTCAGGTCGAGCTGGAAGCTGCCATCGGGCTGCATCTGGGGATGTTCATGCGCAAAGAACTGGAGGTCCTGGCTGATCACAAACAAGTGATACAGCTTCTCATGAACGATTTCGAAATCGCGCACGGGCTTGCGCGTGTCCGGGTCGCCGACCTGGAAATTGAGCCGCACCTTTTCGCCGGCTTTCAGGACGTCTGGCAGGGTGGTGAGAGTCAGCGGGTATTCGCGAAACTCGGGAATCCCAGGCACCAGCTTCATGCCGCAGCGAGGACACACTCCCGGCGTTTTCGAGCGGATGTCCCGGTCCATGGGACAGACGTATTCAATGGGAGCGGGCTGCGAAAGAGCGGGGGCGCCCCCCCGATTGCTCGAGAGAGACGTGGAAGGAGGGTTGGCTCCTTCCTGCGAGGAGAGCGCCGCCGAAGTAAAAACTGCAAGTACAAGCGCGTACAGGATGCGCATGGCGAGACCGCCTATCTGGCTTCCGCGCCTCCTGGCTTTACGCTAACGTTGACGAACGCGTTGGTCCAGCAACATTGGAACCCCCGGCCGCCGTCGCCGGAAACATCGTTGGCAACTACGCGTAGCACATACTCACCTGGCTCACTAAAGGTGACCGAGGTGGTCGCGCTTCCCGCGAAGACGGCCGGAGGAGGCGGGTTCCAATCCGATTTTTCTACCGCAGGCCGTTCGTTGGCGAAGGTCACCACGCCCGGTCCGCGAAATTTACTCCACGCCACCGACACCGGCGTGGCTTTTGCGGCCCGCGCCGGTGTGCCGGGAGGCACTTTGGCATCATCAGCAACCCATACGGTCAACGTGAGCGGGGTGTTCAGCGCGGACGTCTGATCCACGCTGATCGGGAGCGGGCCCTGGACCCTCGGCCCATCTTTCCCAAAACTGATGAACGGTGGCGTGTTACCCGTTGCATCCACCAGGGGAGAGATTACCCAGAGTGGATCGAGGCTGAACGGAATGGACGTGGTCACGCCATTGGCGACCAGCGTCCAAGTTAACTTGTTGGTTCCAAAATCCTTGGGCACCGTAACCGCGAATAAACCCCATTGGCGGCCAGCCGAAAAATGGGTTGGCTGGCCGCGATCCGGACCGCCCGGTTCGATGCGGTTGTTAGGACCAATCGGAATATCCAGTTCCTGCTTGAGATTGCGATTGTAGTAGCCGATCAGGAAACTGAAAGTTCCGTCCGGATTCTCGAACCAGCCTTCATAGGCGGCGGTGATGCTCTGGCCCGAGTCGTGGCGCGGCTCGGATGGCAGTTCCCCCGCTGCCAGAGCCGCGCGACTGACCGCTGCAAAAACGAACCCAACAACTCCCAGGTGCCTGCGCATAAGTGGTTCTCCTACTGTGAGATGCGGCTTGAAGCAGCGTTGCGCGCCGGCTTATGCTGGGCCGCCCAGGCGTTGTAATCGTCGTCGGAAATGTAGGTGACGTTCACCCAGGCGTGCGCCATCTCATCGACCGTCCGGTCGCCCCAGCCGACCCATTGGTTGGGATCGGGGTTGCCGCGGTTCTCGGCGGTGTTGTCGTGCCAGGCCGTGACATGAATGATGGTGCCTTTGGGCAATACGGGCGCAGCGTCGTCGGAATAGATGTAGTTAGTCATCCAGTTGAAGTCGAAATTGCCGACATAGCTGATGGTTTGCGTCGTGCCGTCCGGCAGGATCGCCTCCAGCAGCATGGCCTTGCCGCGCAGATGCATGTGCGGTTGGAAATTCTCCAGTCGAGCCGCCTGCTTGAGGACGTGAAAACCCTGGCTGACAGCGATCGAGTTAGGAGCGATGTCCAGCGCGGCGCCGCTGCTCGCGGTTGCGTTGAACGCCGTGAGATAGGTGCGATACTTCGGTTCCTGGCCCTTGGGATAGAGCCACACGCCCAGTTCGACGTGGTCGCGGATCTCTTCGCCGACCGCGTGATAGTGGATGTCCCACCAGATATGCGAGCCGGGCATCAACAGCTTCCCGGTGCCTTCGCGGTAAATGTCGAAGTTCTTGCCCACCGCCCATTCCATCAGCACGCCGCCCTGGCCATCGCCAGAGTCCGAGCCTAGCCGCATGGCTTCTGGGTCGTCCTGCACCAGATGCGCGAGCGCGTGATGCGTGATCTTGCGCCCTTCCACAGTGCCAGGCCGCATCTCGACGGCGCGTACCCAGCGCGGTTCGGTTACGGGAACATCGGCCAATGGTTTCCACCATTGATCCTGCGACCGCGCGGGCATGGTGTACGGGTCGGACTTAATCACCAGATCGGGTGGCCGGCCGAACTCTTTCTGTAGCAGCCACGCTTGATCGCTCGGCCATTGCTGCGCCGGCGGCATATCCTTGACGTCGCCCATGGGAGCGCCCGTATCCACCCAGCGCACGATGGTAGCGATCTGTTCGTCGCTGAGTGACCGGTCATTAGAGAACTGCTGGATGCCTACCGACTTGTCAATGGACCAGGGCGGCATCTGATGCGTCAGCACCCGCTGCTTGATGGAGCGTGCCCAGGGACGGGCCTGATCATAGGACTCGAGCGACATCGGCGCGGCCGTTCCCGGCCGATGGCATTCATTGCACTTTTCCTGAAAAATCCGTGCGACGTCCTTCGAAAATGTCACTGGTGTAGTGGAGGAATCGGCTGCCAGGGCCACCATCCCCACTGTGAAACCTACGACGAAAAATCGAACCATGCGTGCCTCCCTCTTGGGTCTGGAATTGGCCGGATATCTGCAAGTTACAGACCAGGGCGCAAACCCGCGTATCCCTTGAGGGAGGGCTGGTTGGATGTGTGTAGTTGCGCACTCACTTGGGTCTTGTTGCGCAGAAAATCCCGCACGCTTGTAGGTGCAGCCCGCAAAACGGAGCGCGGCGGCAGTGTTACGTGATCGGAATGAGGGTGCCGCCACGCCCTTTGCGGGCTAGTTAGCGAGACTCGAAGCTGAGCTGGATTGCGGTGGGGTTTCGCACCTGCACCTGCATGTTGGCTTTCAACTGTTCCGCGAGCATCCGAACCAGGCGAAAGCCTAGCGAAGGCGCGGCCTGCCAATCAAAACCGTCCGGCAAACCCACCCCGTCGTCCTGAACGATCAGTTGGATATTTTGGTCCGCCTGCTCGCGCAAGCTCACCCGGATCTCGCCAGCGCGCTGGCCGGGGAAACCGTGCCGAAAGGCATTGGTAAGCAGCTCATTGACGATGATTCCGTAAGGAACCGCAGTTTCCAGGTCCAGGTAAACTTCGTCCAGGTTGGTGCTAAGGCTGATCCGCTTTCCGGCGCCGTGCGCGCGAAGGCGATATGCGGCCAGCTGGCGAGTATAGTTGGCAATATCGATTCGCGCGAAGCTGGGGGATTCGCACAAGACTTCATGGATCAGAGCCATGGAATGAATGCGCCCCTGGCTGTCCTCGAATGCCTGCCGCGCTTGCTGCTGGGGGACGCTGCGCGCCTGCAGGCCCAGCAGGCTGGACATCACTTGCAGGTTGTTCTTCACGCGATGGTGGATTTCTCGGAGCAGCGCTTCCTTTTCGCGAACCGATTCCTCGAGCTTCTGGTCGTGGGCGACACGCTCGGTGATGTCTCGAAGGATTACAGTAAGCAAGATCCGCCCGCCGGCGTCGACTCTTGAGATGGAGGCTTCGGCGGGAAACTCGGTGCCATCCTTGCGGCGGCCCCAGATCTGGGTTCTCTCGTTCTTACGCCGCGTAGTCAGGCCTGAATGGGAGAACTCGTTCACCTGGGTCCGATGCAGTTTGGCCATGCGCTCCGGCAGCAGGATGTCCAGCGGCTTTCCGATCGCCTCCTGGGCGCTATAGCCGAAAATTCTCGCAGCTCCCTGATTGAACAGCAGGATGCGCTGGTCTTCGCCGATCGAGATAATCGCATCTTCCGCCAGGTCGATCACTTGCGCCAGCAAAGAAGAGGATGCCGCGATGGAAGATTTTTGAACGGGTTCCGAGGATTCGTTATCCATTACACCTGGTAGTCCAGTCGGCTGGGGCAAAGGAAGTGTATGGAGCAATCCGAAGGCCTATGCGGGAGGCTGGATCGGCTTCGCGTGCTAAGATCAAAGCGTCGGCCCCTTCCAGCTCCCCAACTCCTGGGGCAAGGCCGCGGAAGTGCATTGGAAGCGCTGGGATTGCAGACAGAACGACATTCGAGCCGGCGAGCGGCAACGTTAGCAGCTCTTCGCATCGTGCTTGCGCTGCATGCTCTGGCTGTCCTCACACAAGCCATTTTCGCGGGACAATTCCTGTCCGGCATGGAAGGTCCGGTGCTGTTTCACGAATGGACGGGGTGGTTCGTCCTGGCGCTGTCGGCCATTCAAATCATCCTGGCGCTGTGGCTCGCGCGGATTGGCGGTCCGCTGTGGTTGTGGGTTGCGAGTGTTTTTATCTTCATCTCGGAAGCCTTGCAGGTGGGAACCGGGTACGGCCGGTTTCTGGGCGTGCATATCCCGCTAGGCGTTTTTGTTTTTGGCGCCGTCGTATGGATGCTGCTTTGGAGCTTCCGAAGACAGGCTGTGGACGGTGATGGAGCGGTATGAAGTCGAGCCGTCGACAGGTGCTGAGGCTCGCTGCAAGCGCCGGCGCGCTGCTGCCGCTGTCAGAAAGCGCATGCCTGCGTGGACGGCCGCAGGCTAAGTTACTGGAAAGCCGCCTTCCTTTACCGAAGCCGTTTGAGAGCGTCCTGCCGATCATCCCGGTGTTGAAACCGGTCAGAACGGATGCCTCGACCGACTACTACGAAGTGGCGGTTCATCCGGCCAGCGCGCGCATCTTGCCGGGCGGGACCACGTCCATCTGGGGATACAACGGGACCTTCCCCGGCCCAACCATTGAGGCGCGCTGTGGCCGACAAGTCTCTTTGCGGTTGCGCAACGAACTGCCGGTTCCCATCGTGAATCATCTGCATGGCGGGCGGACGCCGCCGGAGAGCGATGGGTATCCCACCGATTTTTTGCTGCCGAAGGATTACGGGCCGCTGCTAACGTCCGATCCTCGGGCACGCGTCAAGTGGGCCGAGCGCGAGTACGTCTATCCCAACGAGCAAAGAGCCGCGACGCTCTGGTATCACGACCATCGCATGGATTTCACGGCACCGCAGGTCTGGCGCGGCCTGGCTGGTTTCTATATCCTGCGCGACCCGGAAGAACTGCAACTCCCGCTCCCCCGCGGAGACAGGGAAATCGCGCTATTGATCTGCGACCGGTCCTTCGATGCGGACGGTTCGTTCCTTTACCCCGCTCTCGATCCGTCGCTGCGCGGCCAAAGTGGCGTCAGCATGGACTACATGGGCGGCGTGCTCGGCGACGTAATTCTAGTTAATGGCGCGCCGTGGCCGAAGCTGGAAGTTGCCAATACACGGTACCGGTTCCGGATTTTGAACGCATCCAATGCGCGGCGGTATGAACTGGCGCTCGATCCGGCTCCGGGCGGCGCTGCTTCGTTCGTGCAAATTGGAAGCGACGGCGGGCTGCTCGACAAACCGGTTAGGCATAGAACCATCCGAATCGCGCCGTCGGAACGCTTCGACGTAATTGTGGATTTCTCGCGCTACCGGCTGGGGTCGAAGGTTTCGCTGCTCAACAAAGCGGCCGGCGGCCCGCAGGGCCAAATTATGCGCTTCGAGGTGACGCGCCAGGAGCGCGATGACAGCGCGATCCCGCCGACGCTGAGCCGCATCGATTTTCCGGATCCTGCGAGCGCCGTCAGGACGCGGGTATTCGATTTCAGCTATCGCGGGACGCGGGGTTGGTTGATTAATCGGAAGCCCTACGACCCGGCCCGCATGGATGCACAACCCAAACTCGACAGCACTGAAATCTGGCGGCTCCAGACTGACTTCAACCATCCACTGCATCTGCACCTGGTGCACTTTCAGGTGCTGTCGCACAGCGGCCGGCCCGGGCCGTACGATGCAGGCTGGAAGGACACCATCGATCTGGGTCCCGGCCAGGCCGCCGATATTCTGGTCCGGTTCTCCGGATATCGCGGCCGATACGTTTTCCATTGCCACAATCTGGAGCATGAGGACATGGCTATGATGGGGAATTTCGAGGTCATCTAAAGTGGAAAAACCCGCCGCTAGCCCTTGGCTGCATCGCTACGCGCTGTTCATGGCCGCGGCGGCATTGGTCCTAATCGCATCGGGGGCCTTTGTCACCAGTTCGCGAGAGGCATCGGCGGGGCCGGATGTTGCTGCGGCCACAACGCTGCCTGGCTCGGGAGTCCATCAGGCATTGGGGATCGGAGTCACCGCGCTCGCTTTAGTTCTGGCGGTTTGGATATTTGCGGCTAGCCGGGGGGCTTGGCCGCGCATGTTGGCGGCGGCCGCGATCGTGGCGGGGGCCGCGGATGGCTACCTTGCCCTCCACGCGCCGCTTCCGTCCGGACTGGCTGCGGTCCACGCGGCCCTTGCGCCGCTGTTTTTCGGCTGTCTGGTTGGGGTCGCCTCCTTAACGTCCCCGGAGTGGAGCATTGCTCCGGAGCCAGTGGATGATCGCGAAATGCCTTTCCTGCGCCCCTTGGCGATCTCAGCGCCTGCTCTAGTCCTGCTGCAGATCGTGCTCGGCGCGCTTTACCGCCATAAGGTCACGAGCGTGATGTGGCACATGGCCGGCGCGATGATTGTTTCGCTGGTGACGTTGATCGCCTGTATGGTGGTCATCCAGCAGTATCCATCGCATCGGCCGCTGCGCGGCTCGGCCATTCACTTGATGTCGATCTTGCTCTTGCAAGTGGCGCTAGGGGTGGCGGCTTTCACCATGCAGTTACTGGATACAGAGAACACCATCGTGCTGGCCGTGACGACGGGCTCGCACGTGGTGGTAGGAAATCTGGCGCTCGCTGCCAGCCTGCTATTCGCGGTTCAGGTTCAGCGCAACGTATGCCCGGCGGCTGCCGCGAAGGCTGTCACGCCGTAAAGATTGAAGCTATCGCGCGGCCGGAGGCGGCGCCGAGACCGGCGTGGGCGCTCGCGGAATGTCACCGGGCTTCTCATAATAGGCGATCCAGCGGCCCATCGAGAGAATCCCAACCCAAAGAACGATCGAAAGCCAGGCCGCGGCCTTAGCGACACCGGGAACAGCGGGCGCGCGGTCGATTTCCTCGGTTCTCTTGTAAACGCGCGGGCGAAAGATCAGGGCATGCACGCCCACCAGCAGCAATAACGTCAACTTGATCACGAAATACGGATTGTCGTAATACTTGTCCAATTTCGCGCCAGCCAGCAGGATACCCATGGTGATCATGATGCAGAAGCCGATGCGTTTCCAGATGCGCGTTTGACGGTAAACCTCGGTAATCGTCATGCTCTTCATGGCGAATCCGAGGATACGCAGATCGGTCATCAAGATGGCCCCGCCAAAAATAGCGATGGACGAAAGATGCGTCGACATTACGATCGGATAGGGCAGCCCGGATTCCCGCAGCGCGGTGAAGAAGTCGGTACCCGCCACCCACTGGGCGAAGTCAGCAAAAACCGACATGCGGCGCCTCCAGGTGTGGTCTAAGTAAAGATCGCGCACAACGCAGCGGGTTGCGATTGATTACTTCCTCAAGCGAGCGCGCCCCGCGCTGTGCGCCATTAAGGAACTCGCGCAAAACGGAGTGCGGGGCGAAGCAGTTCCTGACACGTTTTGCGGTGCGCGCCGCACCCTTTGCGCTATTAAGTAAATGCATAGAACAGTCCGGCGAACACGATGGAAATCCAGATCAGCAGCGAGAACGTCGCGGTCAGCACGCGCGCGGCCGGCGGCGATGTAGCCGATTGGGCGACTTTGCGGTGGATGGTGTAGTTGTAAATGATGGCCAGCACCAGCGCGATGATCTTATAGCGGAACGACCAGTTGTAGTAATAACGCAGCGGATCGCTGGTCCAGATGATGAAGCCCGAGGTGATTACGATGATGAGTCCGGCCAGAGTCCAGAGCGACGTGTCTTTGAGCATCTGGGCCGGCGTTTCCTTCTTGAACGCCCAGCCGAGCAACCGCAGATCCACCAGCGCGATGGTCCCAACTGACATCGCGAACGTCGCGATGTGGACGCACTCGGTTAAAGGAAACGACCACTCATTGTTGTTGAGCGGATTCGTGGCGGGATCGTAGGCTAAGAACATCCAGGCGATGCTTCCTTTCGGTTGAAGCCAGAAGCAATCCTATCACTGTTAGACGCGCCGTGGCGTCCAACGGGTGGGCTCACTTCAGCAGCTTGTCGATTTCCGGAAACAATGCCGGACCCTCGAAGACCGCCTTGTCTTTTTCCGAATATAAGAAATCGTTCCGGATCATGCCCTGCTTGTCGATGATGAACAAGTGTGGAAGCTCGACGTGGCTTTGGCCGGGCTTCGCCTGCAGGTACGAGATGGTCATCTGCCCCATATCGCAAGCAATGGGGATGCTGACGTGATTTACAGAGATGTACTTTGACACGGTGTTGACGTTGTCTGGCGGCAACACCACCGACAACACAGCAACCTTGTTCCCGTACTTCTGCACCACTTTCTCAAGCGTGGTGGTCAGCAATTCACAATGCGGGCAGGTGGTGGTCATGATATCGATAATCAATACCTTGCCGCGGTAGTCCAGAAAGTCGTAGGTCTTGGCGTAGTCACAGCTGGGCAGCGCGAAGCTGGGGGCGCGCCGGTTGGACAACTCGCCGGAAGCCGACAAAATTCCGGCCACGAGCAAAACAGAACACGAGAGACGACGGATCATAAATTCTTACTTTACCAGCTTCGATAAGGATTCCGAATAGGGCGCGCGCGCGACGCCGTGCTCGGTGATGATCGCGCTCACATAGCGGTGTGGAGTAACGTCGAAGGCGGGATTAGCCGCTACGGTGCCTTCGGGCGCAACGGCTACGCCGTGAAGGTGCGTCACTTCTTGCGCCGGGCGCTGTTCGATCGGAATCAGATCGCCCGAAGCCAGTTTCAAATCCAGCGTCGAGAGCGGGGCCGCCACGTAGAATGGGACATTGTTCTCCTTGGCAAGCACGGCCAGCGAATAGGTGCCGATCTTGTTCGCTACGTCGCCATTCGCCGCGATGCGGTCGGCGCCCACGATCACGCAGCCGATCCGTCCGGAATGCAGGAAATGGCCGGCCATATTGTCGGTGATCAGGGTGGCGGGAATCTGGTCGTGCTGCAGTTCCCAAAGCGTCAGCCGCGCGCCTTGCAGAAAGGGGCGCGTTTCATCGGCGAAGACGTCTAATTTTTTGCCGGACGCCAGCGCGGCTCGAATCACGCCCAGCGCCGTGCCGTAGCCGGCCGTAGCCAGGGCGCCGGCATTGCAATGGGTCAGGATGGTCTTGCCATCCGGAACCAGCGGCGCGCCATTGCGCCCGATGCATTCGTTAATGGCGATGTCCTCCAGGCGGATCTGCTGCGCTTCCGCGATCAGCCGGGTGCGCACTTCTTCAAGCGGCCGAGCTCGCATTTCCGCATACACGCGCCGCATCCGCTCGATGGCCCAGAAAAGGTTCACCGCTGTAGGGCGCGTGGCGGCCAGCGTCTGGCAGATCTGGTCGAACTCGCCGGCTGACTCCGCCTCCCGCATCCCCAGCGCGATGCCCATCGCCGCGGCAACTCCAATGGCCGGTGCGCCGCGGATGATCATCCGCCGGATGGCATCCGCCACTTGCTGATAAGTGGTGCAAGTGACGTACTGCTCCTCCAGCGGCAGGCGGGTCTGGTCAATCATCACCACGCCGGCGTCGGTCCACTGAATGGTCTCGATCATTGCCCCTGGCCCAAGAACGCTGCGAACTGAGTCAAATTATAGGCGGCATGCATGGTGGTAGAGGCGGCGGTCGAACCGGTTTTGTAGCGCACCCAGCCGAAAGCCGACCCAGCTGCCGTAATCAGCAACACGTGCCGCCAGGACCACGAATACTCGGGCGCATGCAGCAATCCGAAAAGCGCGCCCGTGCCTACGATGCCGATAAAGGCGCCGAAGGAACGCACCAGCAGCGGCATCAGGAATCCGCGAAAAGCCAGCTCCTCGCACAACGGTCCGATAACGATGGCGAAGACCGCGAATAGCAAAAGCGTCGGACGGTTATTCAGCATTTGTTGAAATGGCGTTTGGATTTCGGGCGTTCGCAACAGCACACCGACGATACCTAGCCCGACTGCCAGCAGCGGCCCGCCGAACAGGATCACGGCCATCCCTTGAAACGGAAACCGCCAGCCCAGCGAGCGCCAGAATGGCTGGCCGTAGCGGATGCGCAGCATCAAGTACAGCGCGCCGAAGACCAGCGCATACCAGATGAGTTGCGCCAGCAAACCCTGAAAAGCCCGGCCGTAAACGCGCGTGCCCGGCAAAGCTTGCACTACCACCACGGAGATGATGAGAAACGGAAAAGCAAAGGCCAGGAATAACACGAAATCCTGATAGTTCCAGAAGGGCGGCGGCTCGGTCTGCTGGGGCGCGGGAGTGCGAGGCCGCTCCACTCCCGGGATCGGATCGGGCTCGGGTGGATGAGATGGAATCATGCCTGGGGCAACACGGCGGCCAGCAATGGAATCATGATCTCATGATGGCCGGTAATGGAGTATCCGCGACCGCCGGCGCGCGCGTGAGGCCGCTCCACCACGTTGACGCGCGGCCGGTAGTGCTGCAGAAAATCGAAATTCACGGTGGTGAAGTTGGCCAGCGGGTGTCCCAGATTGCGGACTACCGAAACGGCCTTGAGAAACACTTCGGGCAACAGCACGGCCGAGCCCACGTTCAAATAGACACCGCCATCGTTCAGCTCTTTCACCAGGGCGCAAAGCAAGCGGAAATCGTGATGCGACGCGCCCCCGATCGCCTGGCCTTGCGCGGCCGGATGCGCGTGCGGCGTATCGGTCCCGATGGCCACGTGCACGGTAACCGGCGTCGAGTTGCGGTAGGCCTCAGACAGCAAGCTCAGGGGGGCGAATCGGGAATCGGCGATTTTCTCCAGATGCTCGCCCAGCCCCTCGCCAAACCCAGCTTCAGCACGCAGCGCGACATTCATTTCGCGCCCGGTTTCTTCGGCCATTCCGAAGCGGCCGTCGGGAAGCACGGCTTCCACATCTTCGCTGGTCTGGCCGGCGATTGCGATTTCAAAATCGTGGATCGCGGCCGCTCCGTTCAGCGCGAACGCGTTCGCATATCCGCGGCGCATCAAGTCGATCAGTACCGGCGCTAGTCCCACCTTGATGACGTGGCCGCCCAGGCCCCACAGGATGGTCCGCTTGCGCTGGCGCGCCGACACCAGAGCTTGGACCACGGCGCGCAGCGAATCGGCGGCCAGAATATGCGGCAGCGAATCCAGCCACGCCGCAACATTCCCTCCCGCGTACGGTTTGGCGAAATCTTCGGTGCGAACCTTGCCGCCGCGCGCCTGAATGGGAATGGTGCGCAGCCCCTGCAGGTCCAACGGCTCGCGGCCGTACTTACTCATGCAACTTTCCAGTTGCGCTCATGCCACCCTTCCGTTGCGCATCACTTTTTCCAGCGCGTGAGCTGTGTGGCTCTTCTTGAAGCGGAGGATCTGCTCGGGCGTTCCGGTGGCGACGAGGTTGCCGCCGCGCTCTCCTCCCTCGGGTCCCATGTCGATAATCCAGTCGGCCGACTTGACCACATCCAGATGATGTTCGATCACAATGACAGTATTGCCCAGATCGGTCAGCCGCTGGAGCACGTCCAGCAGCCGCCGGACGTCTTCGAAGTGCAGGCCCGTGGTGGGCTCGTCCAGAATGTAGAGCGTTCTGCCGGTCTGGCGCTTGCTCAATTCGCGCGCCAGCTTGATGCGCTGCGCTTCGCCGCCCGAAAGCGTAGTAGACGATTGGCCCAGGTGGATGTAGCCGAGCCCCACGTCGTGCAAGGTTTGCAGCTTGGCCTGGATCTGCGGCAGATTCTCCAGCACGCCGATGGCGTCTTCCACGGTAGCTTCGAGCAAATCGGCGATGGAATAGCCCTTGTATTTCACCTGCAGCGTTTCGCTGTTGTAGCGGCGCCCGCGGCAGACGTCGCAAGTGACATACACGTCGGGCAGGAAGTTCATCTCGATGCGCTTCAGCCCGTCGCCCTGGCAGGCCTCGCAGCGGCCTCCCTTTACGTTGAAGCTGAAGCGGCCGGGCTTGTAGCCGCGCTCGCGCGATTCGGGCAGCATGGCGTACAAGTCGCGGATGGGCGTGAACAGTCCGGTGTACGTGGCGGGATTCGATCGCGGCGTGCGGCCGATGGGTGACTGATCGATCTCCACCACTTTGTCGATGTGCTTTAAGCCTTCGATGGAATCGTGCGCGCCGGGTTCTTCGTGCGAGCCGTAGATCTCGCGCGCCAGCGAGCGGTAAAGAATATCGTTCACCAGCGTGGATTTCCCGCTTCCGGAAACGCCGGTGATCACGGTGAAGGTGCCGAGAGGAAATTCCACCGTCAGATCCTTGAGGTTGTGCTCGCGCGCGCCGTGGATGATCAACTTGTTTCCGTTGCCGTGGCGCCGGCCCGCGGGAGCTTCGATCCTCACCGCGCCCGACAGATATTGACCGGTGAGCGAAGCGGTGTTTTCCTCGATCTGGCGCGGCGTTCCGGCCGCAACCAGGCCGCCGCCCAGCCGGCCCGCTCCGGGTCCGAGATCGATTACGTAATCGGCGCGCTCGATGGTCTCGGCATCGTGTTCCACCACCAGCACGGTGTTGCCGAGATCGCGCAGGCGCGAGAGCGTGTCGAGCAGCCGGTCGTTGTCGCGCGCATGCAAGCCGATGGAGGGCTCGTCCAGGACATACAAGACGCCGCGCAGCTTGGAGCCGATCTGCGTCGCCGGCCGGATGCGCTGTGCTTCACCGCCCGACAGTGTCGCGGCCGAGCGCGCCAGGCTCAGGTAATTGAGACCCACGGCGATCAGAAACTCCAGGCGATTGCGGATTTCTTCTACCACGCGCGCCGCGATCTGCTCCTCGCGCTCGTTCAGCTTCCAGGCTTTGACCAGCCCCAGCGCGCGCTCGACCGACATTTCCGTCAGGTCGCCCAAGCCGGCGCCTTTCACGCGCACCGCCAGACTGCTGGGTTTCAAGCGCCGCCCATGGCAGGCGGGGCAGACTGTAGGCGACATGTATTCCATCAACCATTCGCGATAGCCCGCGCCCGCGTCCTCAAAGGTTGCGTCCAGAATCTTGATCAGTCCCGGGACCCCATTGCCGCCTTCGAGCAGCAGCGTCTGCGCGCGCTTGGGCAGATCTTCGAACGGCTTGTTGATGGGAATTTTCAATCGCTCGGCGGCATCCGTGAGCTGTTGCTGCATGTAGGATGAACTCGCCCCCGGCCCCAGCCCGCCATCCAGCAGCGGCTTGGATGCATCCACGATGATTTTCGCCGGATCGAAGCTCCAGGTGCTGCCCAGGCCGTTGCACGTTTCGCACGCGCCGAACGGACTGTTGAACGAGAACGAGCGCGGCTCGAGCTGCGGGACGCTGGCGCCGCAGTTGGGACATGCCAGCTTTTGCGAATACAGCTTCTCGTCGCCATTGACCACCGCGACGATCACCAGCCCGTTGGCCAGTTTGGCCGCGGTTTCGATGGAAGCTTCGATGCGTTTCTCCGAGCCGGGCTTTAGCGGCAGCCGGTCGACCACGACCTCGATGGTGTGGTTCTTGCGCCGGTCGAGCGGGATGTCCTCGTCGAGCGACCGCAAAACGCCGTCGATGCGCGCGCGCAAGAATCCCTGGCGAGACAGCTTTTCTAGATCTTTCTTGTATTCGCCTTTGCGTCCGCGCACGATGGGCGCCAGGATCATGATGCGGCCGCCCTGGGGTAGCGCGAGAATCTGCTGCAGGATCTGCTCGGTGCTTTGACGCGAAATCTCGATCCCACAATTCGGACAATAGGGAACTCCGATGGACGAGTACAGCACGCGCAGGTAGTCGTAAATCTCGGTGATGGTGCCGACCGTGGAGCGAGGGCTCCGGTTAGTGGTCTTTTGCTCGATCGAAATGGCCGGGCTCAGTCCGTCGATCGAGTCCACCTCGGGCCGCTCCATTTGATCCAGGAACTGGCGCGCGTAAGGGGAGAGCGTCTCGACATAGCGGCGCTGGCCCTCGGCGTAGATGGTGTCGAAGGCGAGCGACGATTTGCCCGAGCCGCTCAAGCCCGTAATGACGGTGAAGGTATTGCGCGGAATCTCCACGTCAATATTCTTGAGGTTGTGCTGCCGGGCCCCGTGGACGGTAATGCGGTTGAGCATTTTGTTTGGGAAACTCCATTTTACCGTGACGCAAGCGTGCCTGCGCTACAAATCAGGCCTGCGACAATGGAAGTAGCCCCGTTCAAGCGATGGACCTGCGCGACAAAGCCGCCGAACTGCCCCTGTTGCCCGGCGTGTATCTATATAAGGACGAGCACGGCACGGTCATCTACGTCGGCAAAGCCAAGAATCTGCGCTTCCGCGTGCGCAGCTATTTCAACGAGGATCGCCTCGCCGACGTCAAGACCGGCACGCTGATCTCGGAAGCGCGCGACATCGAGTACATCCTGGTTGACAACAACAAGGAAGCGCTGGCGCTCGAGAACAACCTGATCAAGCAGTGGAAGCCGCGTTTCAACATCCTGCTGCGCGACGACAAGACGTTTCCGTATATCAAGCTGACCAACGAAAAATACCCGCGCGTCTATGTGACGCGGCGGCTCATCAAGGACGGCTCCAGCTACTTTGGCCCTTATTTTCCCGGCAACCTGGCGCATCGGCTGGTGCATTTCATTCATCGCTACTTCAAGATTCCTTCCTGCAAAGTGGACCTGACGCGCCTCCATACGCATCCCTGCCTGGAGTATCACATCCATCGCTGCCTGGGGCCGTGCGTCGAAGGTCTGACTACGGACGAGCAATACGCCGCGGCGGTGCGCGACGTGCGTTTGTTCCTGGAGGGACGCCTGAAGGATCTGGTGAAGGGTCTGCGCGCGCGGATGCAGCAGGCCTCCGTGGACACGCGTTTTGAGGAAGCAGCGGCGCTGCGCGACCTGATCTCGACGGTCGAAGAGATGGAGGAGAAGCAGAAGATCGCGGCCGCGGAGGGCGAAAACATCGACATTTTGGCAGCCTACGCAGAACCGCCGCTGGTGGCGGCCAACCTGTTTCACTTGCGCAACGGCCGCATCGTCGATCGCCGCGAATATTTTTGGGAGGACCTACTTGATTATCAGGCGCCGGAGTTCTTCTCCTCGCTCCTCAAGCAGATCTATCTCGATCAGCCTTATATCCCGAACCGGATTCACGTGCCGGTGGATTTCGAAGATCGCGAGGAGCTGGAGGATCTGCTGAGCGAAAGGAGCGGCCGCAGAGTGGAGATCCACACGCCGCAGCGCGGCCAGAAGAAAGCTTTGCTGGCGCTGGTGGAAACCAACGCTAAGCACGCCTTCCATCAGCGTTTCCGCGTGATGCGGCCGTCTTCCAAGGCGATGGCCGAGGCGCTGCAAGATGCGTTGGGACTGGCCGATCCGCCCAAGCGCATCGAGTGCTTCGATATTTCGCATATTCAGGGAACAGACAAAGTCGCGAGCATGGTGGTGTGGGAAGACGGGCGGATGAAAAAGTCCGATTATCGCAAGTTCATCATTCGCACGGTGGTTGGCAACGATGATTTCGCCTCCATGCGCGAGGTGATCACGCGCCGCTATTCGCGCTTGCAGGAAGAGAAGAAGCCGTTTCCGAGCCTGATCCTGGTGGACGGCGGCCTAGGTCAATTGCACGCCGCGGCGGGCGCTCTGGATGCGATCGGCGTGATCAATCAGCCGCTGGCGGCCATCGCCAAGCGCGAGGAGATCATCTACGTGTATGGGCAAGAGAACGAGCCCATCCAGCTGGACCGTTACTCGCCGGTGCTGCACGTGGTCCAAATGATTCGCGACGAAGCGCACCGGTTCGCTGTGACATTCCACCGCACGCGCCGCAACGCCGCGCGGCTAACGTCGGAGCTGGAGCAGGTGGAGGGAATCGGCGAAAAAACCATCGCGCGCCTGTTGCGCGAATTCGGCAGCCTGGAGCGAGTGCGCGAGGCATCGCCGGAAGAGCTGGCCAAGGTGATTGGCCCGGCGGCAGCACGCCGGCTACGCGAATTCTACAACGTGCAAGGCGCGGCGGAACTGAGAGTCTTGAGTTAAAATAGGCGCCTAAAGCCGAAGAAGCCCGGCGACGATCTGGTCAATATGAAGATGTTTCTGTGCGCCATTCTGGTCTTGCCGTGCGCGCTGGCAGCCGACGCCGATTCTGCCATTCGCGACACCTTCGTGCCCGGCTACATCGCGGCCCTGCGGTCGCAGGATACGGCCCGCATCAGGAAGTTCTTGCATCCCGAGGTGCTGGCCTGCATGAACGAAAAGACCCGGGAATATTTCGATTATTTATCCCGGTCTGAGGCCGGCGACGAGGTCGAGGGAGACTACAAAATCACTCGCATCGCGCCCCTGAACGGTCCTGCTCCGCTGCTAGGTCTGCCGGAGGACGGCTTCCGCTACCCGATTCAGCCCAGCTACGAGGTTCACGTCGAGTTCAAAGACGGACGTCTGGAGCTAATTCGATTTCTAGCGGAGGCGCACGGCAGTTGGTTCGAACTCTATCCGTGTCCCAACGAAAAAGGCGTGGCCGTGGTGCACGACTACATGGTTCGGGGCGAAGAACAACGCCAGCGGGCGGCGCGGCTGGCGGACGAGCTCAAGGATCCGTTACTGCGCGACTTGAAAGCCCTGGTGAAGCAGCAACGCATCATCGATGCTGTGAAGAAATATCAAGCCGCCACCGACGCAGACCTTACCACGGCCCGCATGGTCATCGGCGTTCTCGAGGCGCAGTAGCTGCTGCCAGGATCAGTGCCGGAAATGGCGGATGCCGGTGAACACCATCGCCAAGCCTAGTTTGTTGGCCGCCGCGATCACGTCTGCATCGCGCACCGAACCTCCGGGTTGGATTACCGCCGTGATCCCGTGCGTGGCGGCCTCTTCAACGCCATCAGGGAAGGGAAAAAAAGCATCAGAAGCCAGCACCGTGCCCTTGAGCGGCAGCACTGCCTTCATGGCCCCCACCTTCACCGAATCGACGCGGCTCATTTGGCCCGCGCCCGTGCTGACGCTCTGACCCGGCCGCGCGTAGACAATCGCGTTGGACTTGACGTGCTTGCACACCTTCCATCCAAACTCCAGCGCGCGCCATTCTTCCTCGCTGGGGGCGCGCTCGGTCACCACTTTGCATTCGGCGCGATTGAGGCGATGCGTGTCGCCGGTCTGGACCAGGTAGCCGCCGCTGATCGATTTCACCACCGGTTCATCCGCGGGTCCCGGCTTGACTCTCAGCAGCCGCAGATTCTTCTTGGACGAAAGCGCCGCCAGCGCTCCCGGCTCGTAATCCGGCGCGGCGATCGCTTCGGTGAAGAGCTTCGCGACCTCTCGCGCAGCTTCCTCATCGAGCGCCCGATTAAACGCCAGCACACCCCCGAACGCGGAAATCGGATCGGCTTCGAGCGCGCGCTGGTACGCTTCGACTAACGCGCCTCCCTCGGCGCAACCGCACGGATTGGTGTGCTTGATAATGGCGCAGGCGGTCTGATCGAACTCCTGGATCAACTGCCAGGCTGCGTCTAAATCGACCAGGTTGTTGTAAGAAAGCTCCTTGCCTTGCAGTTGTTCGGCGCCCGCAATGCCGCCTTGACGATTGGAGTAAAGCGCGGCCTTCTGGTGCGGATTCTCGCCGTAGCGCAGATCCAGCGCGCGCGGCGCACGAATATCCAGAAACGCCGGCAGCCCGGAACTTTCTTCGGCGCCGATGGATGCCAGGCGCGAACTGATGGCCCGATCGTAAGCCGCCGTCAGCGTGAAAGCTTTCTGCGCCAGCCGCCACAGGGTCCCTTCCGAAAGCGACCCCTTGCATTCATGCAGCTCTTGCAGGATCACCGGATAATCGTCGGGCGAAGTGACCACCGCGACATCCTGATAATTCTTCGCCGCGGCGCGAATCAGTGTAGGCCCGCCGATGTCGATATTCTCGATCAGCTCATGCATCGCCACGCCCTTCTTCGCTGCTACCTTTTCGAACGCGTAGAGATTCACCACCACCATGTCGATGGTTCCGATCTGGTGCTCGGCCAGCGATCGCATATGCTCGGCGTTCTTGCGAATCGCCAGGATGCCGCCAGCGATCCGAGGATTGATGGTTTTCAGCCGCCCGTCCAGCATCTCCGGAAATCCGGTCAGCTCGGACACTTCGCGCACCGCAATGCCGGCCTCCTGGATGGCGCGCGCGGTCCCTCCTGTAGAAACAATCTCCACGCCCAGGTCGCGAAGGCCCCGGGCGAAATCAACAATACCGCTCTTGTCTGTGACACTGATCAATGCACGTTTGATTGCAGCCATTACTTACAATGGTAAACGTGTCTCATCCGGTAACGCTAATTCCTGGCGACGGCATCGGTCCGGAAGTCGCCGACGCCACGGTGCGCGCGGTCAATGCGACGGGAGTTTCTATCGATTGGCAGCGCGCGGATCTCAATGCCAGCATCATCTCCAAATCCGGCCAGGTGCTGCCGCCGCACGTCATCGAGGCGCTGGAGCGCACGCACGTCGGCCTCAAAGGTCCGGTCACTACGCCTATCGGAGGCGGATTCCAGAGCGTCAACGTGGCGCTGCGCAAACAGTTCGATCTGTATGCCAACGTCCGCCCGGTCCATTCGCTGCCGGGCGTCAAGACTCGCTTCACCGACGTCACCATCGACATGATCATCTTTCGCGAGAACACCGAGGATCTCTACTCGGGCCTGGAGCACGAGGTGGTCAAGGACGTCGTCACCAGCCTGAAAGTGATCACGCGCACGGCGTCCATTCGAATCGCCGAGTATGCCTTCGATTACGCCATAAAGTACGGCCGCAAGAAGGTCACCGCGATTCACAAAGCCAACATCATGAAACTGGCCGATGGGCTGTTTCTAAGATGCTGCCGCGAGGTGGCGCAGCGCCACCCGCAAATCGAATACAGAGAGCTGATCGTCGACAACGCTTCCATGCAATTGGTGATCCGTCCCGAGACGTTCGACATTTTGCTGCTGCCCAACCTGTACGGCGACATCGTGTCCGACTTGGCGGCGGGCCTGGTGGGCGGCCTGGGTGTGGTTCCGGGCGCGAATATGGGCGACCAGGATGCCGTTTTCGAAGCGGTTCATGGGAGCGCGCCCGACATCGCCGGCAAAGGCATTGCCAATCCCACCGCGCTGATACTGTCCTCCGTCCTGATGCTGATTCATCTGGGCGAGACCGCCGCGGCGAAGTCTCTGAGAACCGCTCTGGAGCGGGTCTATGCCGAAGGCAAGCATCTCACACCCGACGTGGGCGGCAGCGCTTCGACAGGCGAGTTCACCGACGCCGTAATCGCCAACCTGCGCTGAACAGCTTGAAGCGGGCTTGGTAGTACTGTCAGACTCTCTTAACCCATCTGTCACGATTTTGTAACGCTAATCGCGGTACCTTCAAAGTAACGCGTATCGAAGCGCTGTCTGTGCCATGAAGAAAATCGTTTTGATCGAGGATGACTCCGATCTTTTCGCCCTGGTGAAGTACAACCTGGAAAAGGAGGGCTTCGCCGTGGCCGGCCTGCAAACCGGCAAGGGCGCCTTGGAGCTCTGCCGCCGCGAGCGGCCGGACCTGATCATCCTGGACATCATGCTGCCCGACTCCGACGGCCTGGAGATCTGCAAGGCCCTCCGCAACCACGCTGAACTGGCCAATGTCCCGATTATCTTCCTCACGGCCCGGGTTTCTGAAACGGATCGCATCCTGGGACTCGAGCTGGGCGCGAACGATTATATCGTAAAGCCGTTCTTTATCCGCGAATTGATCGCGCGCATCAAGAATCAATTTCGTACCCAGGTTTCCCCGGTGCGCACGGTCCGGGCTGGATCGCTGGAGCTGGATCGAGCCAGTTGCCGCGTGCTGTCGCACGGCCAGGAAGTGGCGCTCACGGCCACCGAGTTTCGTTTGCTTGAATTTCTCATGAGCCGGCCGGGAGTGGTTTACAGCCGCGAACAGCTTCTGGATTCGGTCTGGGGCCACGATCGCGCGGTGACTGATCGTACCGTGGACGTCTATATCCTGCGCCTGCGCCAGAAGATCGAGACCGACCCGGCCAACCCGGTGTTCATCCGCGCGGTGCGCGGGTTTGGCTACAGCTTCAACGAGACCACGGTGGAGACCGGTCCGAAGACCTCCGCCGCGGTCTGAGCGGCAGCCCTCAAGAACCACTACGGACGCAGGCTAGCCGCGCCCAGAATCCGGTGCGAGGAGCGATCCTGCACAAATGCAATCACGCGCAGGTTCTGCCGGTTCCATTCCGGCATCCAGCGCAGCGGCAGAGTGGCATTGTACTCCGGCGATTTACGCGCATCGAATTGGCCCAGGGACACGAGGCTGCGCGCCACCGCCGCGTGACTTAAGCGCCTGCCCGCGTTTTCGCCCCGCAGGACATTGTTACCCAACGCGTCTTCGGTAATGGCCAGAACGACGTCGACGCTCTTGGTTCCGGCCGGGAAATGGCCGGCGCTTATGCCGATCTTCGAGTCGCCCTCGCGGCGAATGTCCACCGTTGCATGCGGCGCCGCGGCCGAATCGCGAATCAGTTCCAATGCACGCCTGCCGTCGCTGCCGGTGAATCCGGGACGCCCATCCACAACCATCTCCGGCGTGTACACGTCCTCGGAACCGAAGGCCAGCGCGTACTCCTGTTGCCGCTGCGTGTAAGAAGCCGCGGAAAACGGATCGCGCCAGCCCAAATGATCCCAGTAATCGACGTGTTCTTCCATCACCAAAATGTCAGCTTCGGGAACTGGCTGTTCGTTCTCCAAGCGCGCCAGCAGACGATCGGCCGGAGGACAACTCGAGCAGCCTTCGGAGGTGAACAGCTCGATCACCACTGGAGTACGCGCGCTCTGGGCGCTCGAGACCGCGCAGACGCAAGCGGCCAGACAAGTGACGCGCGCCCAGGTGGTGATCATGGGCTTAGCGCGGAGTTCGCTCGTGAGCCACTGGCCGCCGCAGCTGCGCTTCCTCCAGCCGCTTGGCCTCCTGGTAAGTAAACACCATGCGATGAATCACCGTGATGTTGGACAGCACGGCGATCACCCACAGCACCGGCGCCATGCGATCGAACAGCGCTCCGATGATCAGCAGCACCACCCGCTCGGGGCGTTCCATGAAACCCACCTTGCAGCTCGGGATGGAGTTTTCGGCGCGCGCGCGGGTGTAGCTCACCATCACCGAGCCGGTCATCACGATGGCGGTCAGGACCACGTAAAACGGCCGGTTAATAATGCCGTAATACACCAGCAGTCCCATCAGCAGCGCGAGATCGGAGTAGCGATCGAGAACAGAGTCGAAGAATCCGCCGAACTTTGTGACGCGATTCGTTTCGCGCGCCACGCGGCCATCCACCATGTCGAACAGCCCGGCGCCGATGATCACGAATCCCGCGGTGCGGAATTGCCCCGCCGCCAGCAGAGCGCCGGCGCCAATGTTGATCACCAGTCCCAGGAAGGTCAGTACGTTGGGATTTACTTTGGAAAGAGCCAGGGCATGAACAATCAGCCGGATCACTTTGTCGCACGAAACGCCGATCGCGCGGGTGTATGTCATTTGCCTATCAATTCTAACCGATGCTGGTCATTCGTGGGCGTCGTGGATGGTCAACAACTGTATAATCTCCATCTCTCGGACCCCGCCCGGGATCTGAAATTTGACGCTATCGCCCACCTGTTTGCCCAGCAGCGCGCGCCCAATAGGAGACGTGGTGGAAATCCGTCCTTCGTGGACATTAGCCTCCTCGCTGGTAACCAATTTGTAGATGATCTCTTCGTCTTTTTGCAGATCCAGGACAGTAACCGAGGAGCCCAGCCCGGCGCGATCGCGCGGAATGCGCGACATGTCGATCATGGAAAGCTCACGCAGGCGGGAGCGAAGCTGTCCCAGCCGGGCATTGACCATGCCTTGGCGTTCTTTGGCGGCGTGATACTCGGCGTTCTCGCTCAGGTCGCCGTGAGCCCGCGCCTTGGCAATCTCACGAGGCAGTTCGATCCGCAGCTCTAGATCCAGCTTTTCAATTTCGTCTTCGAGCTTCTTCTTGAGATCCTGCATTTCAGGACGGCCGCCTTCCGTCTCCCGCTCGGCTGCCTCCATTATAAGGTGCTAGCGGGCCTTTTGGGACGGCCATGCCAGGAGCTCCGGCGGTTCACTGTGCGGCCGGCAGGTGGGCGTGCCGCCGCATCCCGATGCCACGGCTATGATGCTGGAAGACCTTCGGCCGCAGGCCCTTTGCCTCGGCCACGGATCCCGGGGCGCCTATCGGAATGCCCGCTTCCAGTGAATCCGAGTCCGGTCCGATTAGTTCCAGAT
>DATJWJ010000248.1:0-8199 GCA_035501355.1 Bryobacteraceae bacterium
TGCCGGTATTGATGTCGTGAAATGCGCCCGGTGCTGTCTGGGCCAGCGCGTAAAGCTTGGGATTCATATTGCCCAGTCCCGGACTGGCCTGTACTCCGTTCGACACCAGATACTGATTCAACAAGGTGGCGATTCCTGCAAATGAGGGAGACGCTACTGACGTTCCGCCATAGATCTGTCGCTGCCCGCCGGTGTACACGATGAATCCATCATGTTCCGGGGATGCCGCGAGCGATACGTCGGGCACGTCGCGTGCGTTGTCATTGGGAACACCCGCGCCCGTTTGCCAGGACGGCTTCAAAAAAAGCACACTGGCTCCGCCGCCGCCGGCCGAGGGATTGTCCGGTGAACTATCGTTCCAAACCACCTCAGGGATGTAGCTCAGCGCGGACCCGCCGTTCACATTATTGGACGCGCTCCAGTACTGCCCGACTCCCTCATTGAACTCGCTGCCGCCCAATCCTGTGACCTCGGGGATGCTGGCCGGAACGTCCACGGATGGCCCTCCGCCGGTGTCGTCGCCTTGTGCGATACAGTCGGCGCCGCCGGAGTCGCCCGAGGCCGCAACCCAGGTAATGCCCTCGGCGTTTCCTTGTTGTGCCCAGGACTGAAACGTAATAGCGTCGGAGGTTGGGGTCTCTGTTTCACAAGATCCGTAGCTGAGGCTCAACACCGGCGCCAGATTTTGATCGATAGCGTATTGCACGGCGTTCATCACGTCGTCCGAATACAGGAAGGTGATGCTGGCGTTCCGAGCTACCGCGCCCGACAACTCCAAATCCAGATCCGCCTCCGGAAGATCGTCCGACGATATCCCGGGATCGCGCGTATTGGGAACCAGCATGACTTGAGGATCGTTGGCGGGCAGATTGAACTGGGTGCGAAATTGTTCGATGTCGGAAATATTGATTTGCGTCTGTCCGGCGACTACCAGCTTTTGCCCGCCGCCATTAATGCCGGCATTGTAGAGCGGACTGAGGTCGTAGATGCTTGCGAAGTCGTCCGGGCTCAGATAGTGATTGCCGCTCGAGGAGGTATATGCCGGGCGCGGCGCCGTCAGCATGGAAGAGACCCGCGGCTTAAGCAGTGGTTTCATGCGGAAATCGCTCAGGCCGCGAATCCCCCGCACGATTACGCTGAAAGCCTCGGGAATGGTTGGCTCCGTAGCGTTGGCAAAATGCGTCTCGCTGTTGATCTGGTATCGGTGAATCTCGGTGCCGAAAGCCGACGCTACTTGTCCCGCCGTGCCGCTAAACGAGATCCAATTGCGAGCCCGCGCCACTCCGGTAACGTGGAATCCTTGTTGCCCCAGCCATTGAGTGAGCTTGCTGATGTCATCGGAACTGGCGCCGAACCGGTCGGCATATTCTTCCGGAGTAAGCCAACGATGATAATCCGGTGAGGACGGGTCCTGCTGCGCCGCGAGCAACTGTTCGAGCCCGGTCTGCTGACTGGCGGAGAGTCTCAATGTCAGGTTCAGCGACCCCAGCGGTAGGGATGAGGCCACCGGGCCGCGATCGAATTCGGCCTTCGCCAAAGGATGAAGAAGCCCGTTCAAGCGCACGCGCCGGGCGTTATCGATCGCTTCAGTGATGCGAACGCGCTGTGCTAATAAGCCATTAGCCGAACAGCAAAGTAGTGAGACTGCACCCAGGAAATATCGGACGGTCTTGATTGAAAACAACGAGTTAATTCGAAAGTGCATGCGGACTGCTTTGAATCCAAAAGGTTTAAGGGAATCGAACTCCCTGCGGTAACCGGCGCGGGGCAAGGTTCTTATTTACAGACGAAACGTGAGCGACGCTGGTTTCTACATCTTCCAGTTTAAGGCATATTCGCGGACGAACTAAGTTTCACGCTGAGCTTCAAGCATTCGGATTCCAGATATCGACGTCCCATTTCCAGGCGCCATCCTCGCGTTTCCAAACGACTACATATTTCATTACCGCCGGCGCGGAACCGGCCGCACGGAACATGAGAGTGGCCTGCCCTATCTCCACGCCGCTATCGCCGAGCTGTTGAAAATCCCGCGTCTCGAGCTTCACGGATGAGACATCCAGGGCTTCGATGGCGCCGCGCCAGAAGGTCTTAATGTTCTCGCGGCCCTCCACCATGGCGGCACCCGGCGGCAGGATGCGAGCCTTAATGGTGTAGACCCGATCCAGCGCTTGCACATTGCGCTGGGCCGCAACCTCCTGCTCGAAAATCCGGTTCGTGGCTTGAATCTCGTGCGACATGCTTGGACTCATGGATCACCTCAGGCTGTGAGCTTATCACAAGAATGGCCCATGGCCAGAGTGCGGCGCTGCGCTGCAGTACAATCGAGGCGTGCAACCTCACATGAAACCCGCTGCCGATGGCCTGGGGAAGTTAAAACAAAGAATGCGCCAAACCTGGATGGCTGGAGACTTTGGGCAGGTCGCCCGCTATTCAGCTCGATGCGCGGCCGAGTTTGTGGACCGGCTCGACCTCCCATCCGGCGCGCGCGTTCTGGATGTCGCTTGTGGCACCGGCAACCTGGCTATTCCAGCGGCGCGAAAAGGCGCGTCGGTAACCGGCGTCGATATTGCAGCCAATCTGTTGGACCAGGCGCGGCAGAGGGCTGCCGCAGACAATCTGGAGATTAGCTTTGAAGAAGGTGACGCGGAAGAGCTGCCGTATCCGGACGCGGAATTTGACGTCGTGATGAGCATGTTTGGGGCGATGTTCGCGCCACAGCCCCAGCTCGTGGCCGCGGAACTGAGCCGCGTCTGCAGGCCCGGCGGGACGATCGCCATGGCAAACTGGACGCCGGACGGATTCATCGGGCACATCTTCAAGGTCGGCGCCAAGTACATCCCACCTCCGGAAGGCATTCCCGCGCCGGTTGAGTGGGGCCAGGAGCACGTGGTTCGCGAGCGATTCGGAACGCATGCTTCCGAAGTCCGCACCGCGCGGCGAATGGCGGAGTTTGATTTTCCATTTCCGCCCAGCCAGGTGGTGCGTTTCTTCCGCGAATATTTCGGCCCAACCAAACTGGCTTTCGAGCGTTTGGATGAGGCTACCCAAGCCTGCTACGCCGCGGACCTTGAAGATCTGTGGCAGGAGCACAATCAAGCGGACTCGGGACGAACGCGGATTCAAGGCGAGTACCTGGAAGTGGTGGCCACACGGACTTAAGGGAAGCATGAGAATCCGGCGCCTATGTTGGTCCGCCGTCTTTCTGGCAACGCCGATTCTCGGCGGCGCCGAGCCCGGCGACACCCTGGCCCTCGGCCGCAAAGCGCTCCAGAACGATGGTGTGGCGACCGCTTGGAGATTGGCTCAAACGGCCACCAGCGACGCACCCGATTCGGCGGCCGCGCACGAATTCGCCGGCGAAGTACTGTTCCGCCGCGGCGAGTTCGTGCAAGCCGAAGCCGAATTCAGACGCGCAACCCAGCTGGATCCTAATTTCGCTCTGGCCTGGTGGGGATTGGCGCGTGTGAGCGAATGTTCGTCCCTGCGCAAGACCGCCGCCGAGGATTTTCGCCGCGCCTACACGCTCGATCCAAAGGATCCGCGGATTGTTCGTGACTGGACTATACGATTGGCAGTTGAGCAGCAGGCTGAGGCGCTCGAAAAGTATTCCGCCCTGGCGGCGCGCAGCGGCAATGGCGCGGACCTGGAAGATGCGAAGCAGCGCTTGCAATTCGCGCGAGTGGTGCGTGGCCGGCCGCTGGATGTGCTCGTGAGCGCCTACAAAAGTGCACTGATCCCACTGGCCGCATTCACTACCGAAAAGACTCACACGCGCAGCTATGGTCTGGAGGTGAACGTAAATGGCAGTGTCATGAACCTGATGCTGGACACTGGTGCTACCGGCGTCGTGATTCCTCTGAGGGCGGCCGAAAAGGCCGGCATTGTTCGGCTGGCGCAGGCCACCATGCGCGGCTTCGGCGACACCCCGAAACCGTCCGGTGGGTATCACGGCTTGGCCCAGCACTTGCGCATCGGAGATGTTGAATATCGCGACGCAGTGATCACCGTCGTCGATCGGGATGCCATCGGAACCGCGGATGGCCTGATTGGAACCGACGTCTTCGGGCAGTTCTTAGTCACGTTGGATTTTGCCGCCCGGCAGTTACGTCTGAATCCGCTGCCCGGGTATCATCCGGGCGATACTCCGATCCAAGACCGAACCGTCCCGCCCGGAATGGAGCACGCCGCGCAAGTATACCGGCTAAACCATCTGCTTTTGGTTCCGACCCGCGTCAACGGCTCGCACGAAGCTCTATTCATTCTCGACACGGGAGCCGACCGGACCCTCATTTCCTATGATCTTGCGGCCGAGGTGAGCAAACTCAGTCGCGATAACAAGCAGCACATGACAGGCATTAACGGCCAGGTGGCGGATCTGTATCAAACCGGCAATCTGACGCTCCAGTTCGCAGGATTCGAACAGAGAAGCCCCGGGATGTCGTCCGTCGACACTTGGGAGCAAAGCCGCCGGATCGGAACTGAACTTTCGGGATTCCTGGGGCTGCCGGTGCTGGACTTATTCACGCTGACGATCGACTATCGGGATGGGCTGGTCAAGTTCGAGCGCCCGCATCCCTAGCCCGATCACGGGCACGGCCGAGCGTTAACACGCAAAGATTTGCGACAGAGCGCGCTGGAAATTTCCTCCCAGAATCAGCTGGATGTCGCTTGAAGAATATCTGCGGCGTACGAGCCCCTGGGTCAAATCGAAAACCTTTTTGGCGTAGTCCATGCCGTCCAGATCATTGCGCTTGGGCGCGTGAGGTTGCGTGTCGCGTCCGTCCAAATCGACGTCGCTTCCCAGCCCCACATGCTCGACACCGCACAGTTTCACCACGTGGTCGATGTGGTCGAGGACGTCTTCGATAGTCGCGCTCTCGCCGGCGCGAACAAAATACCGGACCATGGTCACGCCGATGACGCCGCCTTTGGCCGCAGTCCTGCGAATGGCTTCGTCCGTCTTGCAACGGCGGCTCCCAGGTACCAGCACGCGGCAGTTAGAGTGCGTGATGAGCACGGGCTTAGTGGAGGCTTCAATCGCGTCCAGTGTCGTGCGGTCGCCGCAGTGCGAGATGTCCACCGCCATTCCGAGCTGGTTCATTCGCTCGACAACTTGCGCTCCGAACTGGCTCAAGCCCGTATCGGTGGCGTCGGAGCTTCCGCCTCCCAACCGGTTATGCACGTACGTAAGTTGAGAAACGCGCTGGCCCAGGCCATACCAGTAGTCGACATCCTCAACGCTGCGAAAATGCTGCGAATTCTGCTGGCCGATAAGAATGCCGATCTTGCCCTCTTGCTTGGCGCGCTCGAAATCGGCAGGGTAATCGACGCGCAAAAACCGGTCTGGGTGGGCGGTGATGAGCTCGTTCAAACCCGTGATGTCGCGTAGCGAACTTGCATACACATCGCCCTCGGTGAAGCCGACCGCCGGATGAAAAATCGTGATGCCGGAATCTTTCAGTTTTTCGTAGTCAGCCGCGCCGAATGAGTCCGGCAGCGCTTCCCAGCCGAGCAGCTTCCGATAGTCCAAAGTCAGCAGACCGAGCATGTCGATGACCGTGGAACGCCGCACCAAATCCAGCGTAAGTGTGGAGTAAACCGCTGTGGACGGATCTTGGGCGAAGAGGCGGAAATAGCCTCTGTTGATGAACGGCGCCGTTAGACCGAGCGCCGCACTTTTTAATAGAGTACGACGGGACTGCACAGCTACGGGAAGCTCCCAGTGTACCACGAAGGTTGTCGCCGGCCGTCTCAAAGCTGTATCCTTTGGGCAATGCTGCGGGAAAGCACAGAAAAGCCGCCGGCACGCGCGCGCGAGCAACTGCTGGAAAAGCTGCGCGAAAGGATTGTCGGCTTTGCGGCATTGAAAATGCAGAGGGACGCCGCGGAGGACCTGGCGCAGGAAGTGCTGCTCCTGCTGCACGAAAAATACGGTCATCTGGACAGGTTGGAAGATCTCCTTCCGCTTTCGCTCAAAATTGTCAGATACAAAGTGATGGCGTACCGGCGGAAGGCGCACAGGCGCGGGGAGTACACGCAAGTGCCGGTGGATGAAATTCAAGTTGCCGGAGATGGGGTGGATCCGCTGAGCGCGGCCGAACAGCGTGAGATGCGCGAGCGGCTGGTGGCGGCGGTTGCACGATTGGGCGAACGCTGCCGGAAGCTTTTCGAGCTCAAGCTGGAAGGCAAGACCTTCGCCGAGATTCAGGCTGAGCTCGGGGCGGCGTCGCTCAACACGGTTTATACCTGGGATTTTCGCTGCCGCAAGAACCTATTGGACCTGATGGGCGGCAGTTGGGAGAAAAGCGGATGAGCAAGGAAGAAATCCGCAGGCTGCTGGGCGGGTACGCCACCAACACGCTCACCGAAAGCGAGCGCAACGCATTGTTCGAAGCCGCGCTCGACGATCAGGAATTGTTCAACGTGCTGCAGCAAGAACAAGCGCTAAAGAACTTGTTGGATGATCCCGCCTCACGCGCTGAAATCCGCCAGGCTTTGGAGCAACCTTCGGGCCGGGTGCACGCGGCCGGGCGGATGCGCTGGTGGGCGTTCGGAGGAGCCGCCAGCGCTGTCGCCGCGGCCGCCATCCTGTTCGTCGTGTCTCACAACAACATCCAGCGGCCAACCCAGCTCGCCAGTGCCGAGAAAGCACCGAGCCCGGTTGCGCCCGCTGCGAGCGAACCAAAGACGGCCCCGGTTCCGGCGGAGCCGCCGCAGAGAAAGGCTAAGCCTACCGCGAGTCCTGCGACGGCGCGAAATTCTCAAGCGCCTGCCGCTCCGGCCGCAGCGCCACCTCCGATTATTCCGTCGCCAGTTCAAGCGGAAGCGGTCCAATCGTTCCGCCAGCAGAACGCTGGTACCCCGATCGCGGGCCGGATGCAAGATCGTCTTGCGCTGGCGAATGCGCCGGCCGCGGAAGCGATCGGCAATCTCCGGGCGCCGCTCTTACGGTATGCACTGCTAAAGCTCGATCCTGGCGGTAAAGACTTCAGGGCGGTATCGGAAGCAGACCTCAAGCCAGGCGATCTGGTCCGTCTTCAGGTTTCAGCCACGCTGCCCGGCCAACTTAGGTTGTCGCACCTGGACCAAACCGGCGAATGGCAGCGCGTCGCAGACTTGGCCGTGCAGGCGAATTCCGGCTACACCATTCCTGACTCGCCCATCCAAGTTATGGACAACTCGCAGAAATACCGGTTGACGTTGGAGACGTCCGGTCCTCAAGCACAAACGCTGACCGGAATCGCAGGCGGGCCTGAGCGAGCCATGCGAGCCGCCTCGGCACAATCAACCACCTCAGCGCCGGCAGCTGCTTCGGTGGTCGAAATTACGATTGGCGCAAAAGGCGGAAACTAAGGCACGGCTTCGAGCTGCTCCAACAACTGCACCATGCGTCCAGCGGCCTCGGCGCGCCCTCCGTAGCGCAGTTCATTGTAGGCTTGCGTCAGATCCTGGACTAATCGAGCCAGCTCCGGCTCCTGCAAAACGCGGACAAACTCGAATGGCGTGAGCCACAGCGGTTTTTCGATTCCCCGCTTCGTCAACACACTCAGCATGCGCTGGTACAGCAATGTGGCATCGGAGGCCTGCGCTTCGCCCCGCTGGACCTTCAGCACACGCCGGCGAGTCTGCCACCAGCGCCAGCCGTCCGGTCCGAAGAACCGCCCCGCCAGCATCAGCACGATCAAGCCGAACAAAACAACGCCGTAATGTTTGACGAAATTTATGGCCGTGGACCACAACTTTGCGCTCGACAGGGAGCTGAAGTCGTACCATTTCAAACCCACGTTCCGGCTGGTCTCTCCCATGCCTCTGGCTAGCTGGCGCTGGCGGTCCAGGTTGTAGTTCAACACCCAGTCGTTCCAGAAGACTTCGGCGGCGTCGGTATAAAAGCTGAGGCGCGTCAACCAGGAAAGCTGAGGGGGATTGGTATCGGGCGGCGTGGGATCGAACGTCGTCCAGCCGCGCTGCGGCAGCCAGGCTTCTACCCAACTGTGAGCATCCGAAGTCCGGATCAGTTGCGAGCCGCTAATGGGGTTGTAAATTCCGCTTTGAAAACCGGTCACCATGCGCGTAGGAATGCCCAACGTGCGCAGCATGATGGCCATGGCGGAAGCGAAGTATTCGCAATGGCCTTTCTTGCGATGAAAGAGAAAGAAACTGAGCGGGTCTTGCGGCTCGACCGGAGGCAATTCCAAGGTG
>DATJWJ010000249.1:0-5591 GCA_035501355.1 Bryobacteraceae bacterium
GAAAAAACAGGCATCGAAAGACCCATCCTGAAACGGCAATGGCTCCGCCGGCAGATTCAACAAATGAATCGGCAGCTCATGACGTTTGCCTGCCACCTCATAAGCGGCGGAGAAACATCGTCTCTTGTCCAGCGGATTGAACGCCGAACCCTCGATCGCCACATCCAGGTAATGTTTCGTGAGCAGTTCAATCTGATTTGGAAAGCTTCCGACGCTGAACACCGAAGCGTTCTTTCGAACCAACCTGCAAATCACCGAGACGGTATAACAGAACCGCCTCATGTGGAATTCCGAGTAGCCCCGCAAGCCTTCTCTTTCCGCCGGAGTCAAAGACCGCTCTTCTTCCCCCCGCAGGGGCGTGATGTCTCTTACCAGCCGCTCTATATCCTGCCGCGAGAGGGCTTCATGAACGTTCTGCCGGGCGTAACGTAGCGCGCTCATTGTATGCTGCATCTCCGGGGAGTCTGTATCCGCAGGTTTCGCAGACTGATTGCCAGCGAGCGGGTATCTGTTGGGAAAGTCTTGCCGGCATTCCGGCTGAGGAACTGAATTACGTGTTCGCCTTTCGCCAGGTGCAATGCCAGCCCCTGAATCTGGCTGGGCGCTGAATCGGGAGTCAGAATCTGCGCTTGGCTCTCGCCATCGAGCACGATGTTTACTCTGTTGGGCGGCTGCGCCGAAGCCAGCAGGCCATCCATGCGGATATCGCTGTCCTCCCGGACAGACACGTGGATTTCCCCAGTGCCGGACGACCATCGCCACCAATCCGCCCCGGCCCTTTCCTGCCCATACCAGCCTTTATCGAAGGTCGCCGAGCATCCGCCGTCCGCAGTTTCCGGATCCTCCACCGTCACCGGGAACTGCACCGATCGCGCCGCATCCCGGGGAAGAAACCACGCCACTCCCTCCTGCACCATGGCTAGCCTGATGACATATTTGCCGGGAGTCGCCACTTTCAGCGGCACATGGATCAAAGCGCTGTCGCCCGGCAGGAGCACGGCCGGCAAGTCCGCGCGCACTCCCTCGGAGACTGGCCTTTGCGTCTCCGCCGACAGCACCTGGTAGGCCGGCCGAGTGGGTCTGTCTCCGAAAGGCTGCCAGGGATACCGGCTGCGATTGGTGACCACCACCGGCAGCTCGGTAACTTGATTCTCCAGCAATCGCGTGGGCGGCGCGCCAATGACCTGGAAATCCGCATCGAATCCCCGATCCGCTTCCGCCGGCGTGTATGCCGCGTAGTATGCGCCGCCCTTCAGAAAGGTAAGCCCCGCTTGCCGCAGTGAATTGCGCAGCCTTCCCTCTTCCGACCGCGGAACCAGGTATTCAAATCCGTCGAAATCGAACCCGGTCCCTTTCTCCAGCACCTGGCGCGGCGACATTTTCGCTCCATACCCTGCCTTAGCCACGCCGAGATCCCCGTTCATCACCGGCACGTCCACCTGCTGCGCCACCAGCGTGGCGTTATTCTCATGCGCAAAGTCGGCAATCGACGGGTCCGGGTAAACATACGCCGCGCTGGCGCCCCGCATCAGTGCGGCCATCTCCGCCATCTGCGGCCCGTAATAATTCCGCGGATACGCGTAGGTGCCATAAAGCTCGTCATAGAAGTGAAAGCGCTTGTGCGTATCGAATTGCCGCCAACTCGCCTGCGGGATCAATGCCAGCAGCAGGCAATTCTCAGCCAGTGCCAGCGCCATGCAGGAAACCAGCAAAAACCGCGCCGCGGACTTACGCCGGCGCCGCAGCACGAAATCCAGAAACAGCGCGCCGCTGATCAGCAGGCCTGCGTTGGCCACAATCCCAATTCGCCCGATGTCGCGAATCCCCGACGCGCCCGGCAGGAACCGGTAAATCGGATTCCATGGCGAATGCCCCCAAAAATCCGATGCCAGAAACAGCAGCCCCAGCGACATCCCGAAAAACGCAAAGCCCACCTTCCCGCGAACGCTCGTGCGCCATTCGCGCCGCACCCAGAATGCCGTCCCGCAACCCAACGCCAGCAGCAGGAAGACCACCCCTAAAAAGTAGGTCTGATGCGCTTCCGGCGCGGCACCCCACAGCCGCTTCACGAACCACCACAAGGTCCCCTGCAAGGGGTCGATCCAAAGCCACGGCTTGGGGATGAAGAATGAAACTTCTTCCCACGACCGGTGCACGCCTCCCCCGCTCTTCAAATACGGCATCAGCAGCACTACTGCCGGAGCCATCGCCAGGGTCGCCGCGCCCGCCATCGCGAGGAATTCCCGCCGACACCATGCCAGAGTCTTCCCTACGGTCCCGCGCGCGATCGCCGCATAGATACCAATCAGCAGGCCTGCGCCAATCAGGTAGAAGATTCCGCAATACGGCGAAGAAAGCGTCTGCAGCCCCAGCAGCAACACCGCCCCGAACACCAGCCCCCGCGTGGGCGACTGCAGAAAGCGCACCACACAATACAGGCACAGCACTCCCCAGCATTGAAGAAACAGTTGCGAATGTACCGTATGCTGGACTTTGTGCATGCCGAACGCAAAAACAAAGGCGGCCAGCGCGGCCACCGGCGCCTGCACCTCCAGCCGCCGCAGAATCCAGTAGAGCGCCAGAAAATTCAGTGTGCCGGCGATGGCAAAGAAAGCCTCGTACGCGGCATCCCGCGGCAGAAAGAGTCGCGGCAGAATATAGAACGGCGCCGCCCCGGTAAGCATGTCCGACCGCGCCATGTCATTCGCCGATTCGGGAAACCAGAAAGGCGCCGTGGCAAAGTGACCCGGATAATGCGAGTCAGTCAGTACCTTGAATTGGTGCTCCAGAAAATAGAGATTGAGGCGTGTATCCCCGCCGTCTCCCGAGTTGAGCGAGAACAGTACCGGATGGAGTAGATTGACCAGGCCGAAGAGCCACAACAACAGCGCCGGCGCCGCCCGCTTGATTCTGGCCCGAATCTTGCTGCCAGGCGATGTTATGTCGCGCGGTTCGCTGGAACTAAGATCCAGTAACTTACTCTTATTCGCCGGGACGCTCATAGGTTTCCAGGCTGTGCAAACAGGTGAAAAAAGCCCTCGGCGAGGAGGTGAGACCGTGCAGGGCTCCACACGGCGTAGAAGAAAGAAACCTCATTCTAACCGAGCATTGCCGGTGCGCTGCGGCAGGACGGACGCTACGGTGTGCGCATCCGTCCAGGTTCTCCTTCCGTGACGGAAGATCCTGTTACATTCGATACTTTATGTCCGCCGTCACATTCGGAATCGCGCTGAACTTCCTGTTCTTCGCCGCTTTGGGCGCAGGACCGTGCTTGTGGCTGCTTTCCGGCCCGCGGCGTCTGGCCCTGGCCATCGCCATCGCGCCGGTAGCCGGGTTCGCGCTTACCACCGTGTTCGGCACTTATCTCACCCTGCTGGACCTCCCGGTCTCCCGCTGGTGTCTTCCCTGGATCGTCGTGACCCTCTCAGGCAGCGCAGCCTTGACCGCAAGCTATCTGCTGCGGGAAAAGATTTTCCGACGGGGCGGGAAGCGATGGCCGGTTTTGGCCGCGTGCGCATTTCTTCTGCTGAGTGCTCTCACCGTGGCGCCCTGGTCGCTTGGCGGCCTGAAGTACACCATCCTGCGCGGCAATGGTGCCGATAGCTTCAACTACATCACCGCCGCCGGCTACCTGGAGCGCGAGCCGTTTCACTGGGCCAGGCGCGTTGATACGCAGACGCTCGTCGATCGCCAACTCTCCTACCAGCGCGCCTCCAATCTTCTCAACGTTCGCTGGGCCACCCCCATGATGCTGGCCTTTACCTCGCAAGTGGCCGGCGCTCCGGCCTACCGCTTCGAGTATCTCTTCTCGGTGCTCTGTTTCCTGCTGGCCTATGGCCCCGTCCTGGCCTATACCAGGATCTTTCTCCAACTCCGCCCGCGCCACGCGCTTCTCGCCGCCTTCGCCATCTGCGCCGGATTCTGGGCCCAGTTGATCGTCGATATCCGCGCCGACGGCCAGCAAAACAGCGTCCCCGTGCTCCTTTTGATCGCCCTGCTCCTCGTGCATGTAGAGTCCCGCCGCCCCGCCGGCATCTACTGGCGCGAGCATCTTCTGCTTGCTATAGCCGCCCTGGCCCTGCTGTTCCTTTATCCGGAAATCGTGCCCATGGCCGCATTGGGATGCGTTCTCTTTCTGGCCGTGCAACTGTGGCGTGCGCCGGCCCGGGGCACCCGGTTAGCCGGCTATCTCATCACGCTCGGCATCATCATACTCGGAGCCATCCCCATGGCCGGTTTCCTGGCGGGGTTTCTCCAATCGCAGATGTCCTCCGCCATGAGTCATCCCAATCAGTGGCACATCACTTACTTCCATTGGCTCTATACCGATCCCTTTACCGGCCTCTGGGGATTTGGGCCCCTGGTCGTGCCAGTCCTCCCGCATGTCATTCTGCTGGTGCCCGGCATCGTCCTCACCGCGGCCCTCGTGGTCGCCGTGGCGCGAACCCTCAGCCGGCCGTCCCACACAAGCCCCGGCATGAGACTGGCCGCCTCCCTCACCTTCGCCGCCTGTCTCGAGTGGGCCTACCTGGTGCTTCGCAAACAGTATTGGGCAGGAGCCAAGGGCCTGTCGTTCGGCTACGTGTTTGTGATCCTCACGCTGCTCGGCGCGCTCTTTGCGTCTCCCCGCCTCCATAAAAAAACCTGGGGAGGCTTCACCGGAAATTTCGTCGGCGTCTGCGCCATGGTCTGGCTGCTGCTGCAATGCGGCCTCGCCCTGGACCGTCCCTGGCTGGCAGCCTCCGGCGGCGACTATGCCAACTACATCCAGGGCCACGGAGAATACCGGCGCCACGACTGGAACATCGCCGCCTTGGATGCGGTCCTGCAAGGACAAAAAGGAATCACCGTCTGGTCGGATCTCTCCAACCCATGGCTCTCCGAATACCTGGAGCTCGCCCTCGGCGCCGAGGTGCACCTGGTGAACATCGGCGCCAGCCGCGACTTCCAGGATTTTCCGATCCCGCGCCAAAGCATCACCCAAAGGCCCCAATACCTGATCGTCGAAAACAGTCAACTCGGCGCCCTGTCCTCGCCGCCGGTGGCGCGCACCTCCGAGATCTCGCTGCTCCCGTGCCCCGCCGGCCGGTCCGCCATCATCCTCTCGGTGCACGCTCCCAACGGCATCGAAGGCTCCCCCAAAGGACCTTTCTTCTGGATGGGCGGAGGCCCCGCCGCCATCGAGTTCCTGTCATTTGAAAACAGCGCCGTGACCTTCCAGGGCCGCTTCTCCCTGGGCCCCTCGCGTCCCGGCCTTTCCTACCGCAGCCTGTCGATCGCTTCCGCCGGCCCCCCGCAGCACATCAAAGTGGAAGAGGGAATCCAGGAGTTTCGCGTCCCCGCGGTGCGCGGTCTGAACCGCGTGTCTCTCGAAGTGGAAGAACAACCCACGTTCTTTATTCCAACCGATACCCGCCCCCTGATGCTGCGTATCGACGATCTCAAAATTGAAAACGCAGACCGCGCCGCAGCCAGTTTGCGAGGCGGAAAACTGAAGCGCAGGCTCACCGCGCCTTTACCGGTTGTACTTCAGGCACTATCGATAATTCTCTGATACCCAGAAGCAGCGGCCTTGTGTCGCCGGCTGGCGT
>DATJWJ010000250.1:0-3329 GCA_035501355.1 Bryobacteraceae bacterium
ACTTCGGTGAGATGCCTCCGCCCGGATCGCTCGAACCCTTGATGGGCGTGCCCGGCACTCTCGCCTCCTTCTTCAGTATCGTACCCACGAGTGTCGCTCTCGGGCTGGGATGGTTTGCGCTCATCTTCGTGCTCCGCATTATTCTGCGCCGCGATTGGATTGCCGCCTCCACCTTGGTATTGATCCTGGTGATCCTGAATGGCCTGCACGCCACCGGTGCGATCGTGCCCTCTTTGCTGTTCTCCGCGGCCGGAGCGGCCCTGCTGCTCCTGGTGATGCTGCGGTTCGGCCTGGTGTCGTTAATTGCTTATTCCTTCGTGGAGCTCATTTTGTCGTTGTTCCCGATCACCGCCGATTTCTCGGCGTGGTATGCAGGCGCCTCGCTGTTCGCATTGCTGGTCATTGGCGCGCTAGCCGCCTTCGCGTTTCACGCGTCACTGGGCGGACGCTCGTTGCTTGGCGACGCGGACGCATAGGTGGAACTCACTCACTATTCCAGGTGAGAGCTGATGCGAGCGTGCCGCCGCCAGGCAGATCAGCCAGGCTGGTCGAAAAGCCGCCTGCGCTGGTGCCGGCGGCTAATCCGCTGAGGTTGGCTGTTTCGCTCGATGGGGTCGCCAGCCAGACGATCAATTTCTGGGTGCAGCAGTAACTTGGTTGCGGTTAATGAATCCGGTAAGTTATCCGCTGTGGATCCAATCCCGAGCTTCTCTGTTTTTTCCCAATGGGTTATCCGTTTCATGCCAGCGCCGCCCACTGTATGGCATCATCCCGTTCGCACCGTTTTCAATAAGCGCGCAACAAGGCCGCATGGTACACTGGAAATGCCTTTCGAGAAAGGCGCCTTTTGAAAGTCCCGCAACAACCTGGCCGAAATTCCATCTGCCTCGTCTAGCCCGCACAATTGAAAGACAAAGGAAAAAGAAGATGAAGAACATTTTTGTAGGCAACTTGGATTTTTCGGCGACTGAGGCGTCCATCCGTTCGCTGTTTGAGCCATACGGAGCTGTCGACCGCGTTAACTTGGTGACGGATCGCGACACAGGCCGCTCGCGAGGTTTTGCGTTCGTGGAAATGACCGACTCTGCCGAGGCGGATCGGGCCATTGTGTCTCTGAACGGCCAGAATTTGGAAGGCCGTGCTCTCAACGTCAATGAGGCCCGGCCGAAACCGCAAGGCGGTGGTGGCGGCGGACGGGGTGGATTCGGCGGCCGCCAACGTCGCGAGTCCCGCTGGTAAGCTTCCCGTCATCAGGCCGGGATCCATTCGGGTCCCGGCGGGTTATGGACCGCATCAGGCGGTTAAGGCGCACTTGTCGAAAGGAGGCCGGAGTGGAACTGCGGTACCTCGGATTTGACCAGAAGCTGAACACGCGGACGTACAAATTCAAGGATGGCACTGGCGACGATCCCGCGGCGTACTTCGTTGTGACGGCGGACCTCCGGTTGTTCCTGTTGCATAGGATTGCCATTCAAGAAGGGCCAGCTTTGTGCGCCAGCAAGCTCGCCTCCGATTTGCAGAAGCCTGCCTTAGGGAATCACGAACTCACCGGCGAGGATCTCTGTGACTACGCGACGGCCCGCGCGCTGGCTGAAACGCAAAAAGCAGCATCGCGCCGCAGGGGTGCGCGCTAGCGCGCAGCCGCACAGGGGAAACGGGTCAGCCGAGCCATTCGGTTACGGCAATGCCGCCGTCTCGATCCTGATGGAAGAAGCGGAGACGTCTTCCGTCCGCCAGGCGCAAGGTCAGCGTTTTGCCGGAGTACACACTCACAAAAGATCCATCGAACGGACACCACACCTGGCCTGAGAACTCCTTCGGCGCGGATTTCGAAGGGTCCTGATCCGGACCATTCGGGTCATTCTTCGGAAAGCTCAAGTGATACTCGACCGGAATGTCCCGGCCCCGTCCCGTAGTAACGACGCCGCTTCCATCCAAGCGCTGAAAAGCCCGTGCTTTATTGGCTGCCGTGGTGGTCCCCGTAAGTTCCGGCTTAAGTAACATCTTCAAAACCGCCTCCATCTCAGAATTTGAAGGCGGCTAACCGGCGTAATGCCGAGTTGGAATGGCAGGATTCAAATCCGCTAACCAGTATAGCAGTTTAGCCATGCGAGCGTACTGTCTGACTAGCGTGTGAGAGATAGGCGGGCAATGAGCGCCGTTGCCTACATGCTCACTCCACGGCCGATTCCGCGATCTGCAGGAGCGCATGGTCCGCGGGTCCGGCAGTCCCATCATTCATCTGTGGCAGGAAGATCATGACCAGTCCGTGCGCCGGATCCACCAGTCCGTCGGTGCCGAAGGCGCCGCCATGGCCGAACGTGCCCGGCGAAAGCAAGTGGAGCAGCGCGCTTGGCTTAGCCGCGACGCTCAACGTCAGCCCATAGCCGGAGTGCTCCGGCGTGTGATCTTCAGTCATCGCTGCTATCGACTGCGGCGAGAGATAGCGCCGGCCATTGTAAGCGCCGCCGTTCGCCAGCATCTGGTAGAAGCGCAGTAAGTCCGCGGCGGTCGAGTAAAGTCCGAGCTCCGGCCCGGGATACTTCGCGCCGGCGCGGTACAAGGCCGGATCGCCGGCCTGCGCGCGATCCCGCGAGAGCGCCAACTTTCCATTCTCGTGCTGGTACACCATTGCAATGCGGTCGCGCTTCGCAGCCGGCGGAGAGAAAAAGCTGTCCGTCATTCCCAACGGAGCGAGGATGCGCTGCTTGATGAACTGCGCGTAGTCTTGTCCGGATAAAACTTCGACGATCCGGCCCAGCGTCGCAATCCCCATGTTGCTGTAGTGGTATTGTTGACCCGGCTCGGCGATCAGATGCTCATGGGCATAACCGCGCACGGCGTCGGCCAGCGTGGCGTCCAGCGTGAAGTTGATGCGGCTCAGCGGCCCGCTCGCGGGCAGAAAATCGAAGCCCGATGTGTGACTCATCAACTGCCACACGGTCATGGGATGTACGGGCGAGTAAGTCGCGCGCGAGCCGTCGGCGCGTTTCTCTTCTACAAGCTGACCCCGGAACTCGGGCAGATAGTCGCGCACCGGACGCGTCAGATCCAGCTTGCCTTCCTCTACCAACATCATGGCCGCGACGCCGGTGAACGATTTCGTTTGCGACATGATCTGCACAATTGTATCGGCGCGCATCGGCTTCTGGTTTTCAATGTCGCTGAAGCCGGCCGCGTCCAGCGCCACCACCTGTCCGTGATAGGCGACCAGCCACGCGGCGCCCGAGATGGAGCCGTCCGCGACGAACTCCCGCATCCGCGCCGGGATCAGTTTGAGGCGCTCAGCGTCGAGCGATGCGGCGCCGGCTATCGCTGGTAGTAGGGAA
>DATJWJ010000251.1:0-7433 GCA_035501355.1 Bryobacteraceae bacterium
TGATGCGAAATAGAATCAGCATAAATAGGCTGGGCGCCAGTCCGCACATCAGCGAGCTGAGAGTGAAGATGGCGACGCAAACCATGTAGAAGCGCTTGCGCCCGAAAAGCATGTGCAGCCAGCCGGTGAGCGGCAGCACGATGGCGTTGGAGATCAAGTACGAGGTGAGCACCCAGGTGCTCTCGTCGATGGTGGCGCCCAGGTTGCCGGCGATGTGCGGCAGCGAGACATTGGCGATGCTGGTATCGAGCACCTCCATGAAGGTGGCCAGCATCACGGTGGCCGCGATCAGCGGAGGTGGAGTTCGCGGGCGCCACGCGGCGTGACTTACGGGAACGGCTGCGGCTGTCCCAGTGGGCACCTCGGCCACCTAGCGCGCATCCTCCGCGATGTGAGGCGCCGTCTCGCTACGCGCGTCGATATCCAGAACCTCGTTGACGATGGCCCGGACCACCAGCTCGTCGCCCACTTTGGAATTGATCATCTGGTGGTAAAGATAGCGCGTGGGCCACTGCTTGCTGAAGTATTTCTGGATGAAGGTGGCGCGCTCCTGGTCGATGCTGGAAATCAACTCGATGGCCTCCCCCTCGCTTTTGCCGCTGGCCTTCACGCGCCGGATTTTTTCCTCCATAGGGGCATAGATGAAAACGTGAAACGCGTCCGGCCGGTGCCGCAACAGATAAGTGGCGCCGCGCCCCACGATCACGCAATTGCCGGCGTCGGCGGCTCGCTCGATCACGCGCTGCATGAACGCGACCATGCGGTCGGCGTCGAAGTTTTCAAGGCCCTCCACCGGCAGGCTGCGCTCGAAGCTGCCGCGCATGTAAACTTTCATGAGCCGGTAAAACAGCGAATCGCAGCGTTCGTCCAGGCGCTCGACAGAGGCCCGGTCCACTTGGGCGAGCTTGGCGATTTCGGCCGTGAGGTTTTGGTCCCACAGCTTCCAACCGAGCCGTTCGGCCAGCAGCTCGGCGATAGCAGCGCCGCCGGCTCCGAATTCACGTTCGACGGTGATGGTTCGGATCAAGCCTGGGAGTCCCCGGCACTATTCTAACGCTGGATCCTAGCAGGCGCGACACCCGTCAGGAACCGGATTTTCTGGAACGGCCAATGCCGGACGCAAGCCATCACCGTACCCGATATCGAAGAGCATTCCCTCACTGACGACGCCGCACATCTTGCGTGGTTCCAGATTCACGACGAAGAGCGCTTGCCGGCCCTCGATTTCGCGCGGATTTTCCCGTTCGCGGCGGATCCCAGCCAGTATGGTGCGCTCGTGATCGCCGAAACTCACTCGCAATTGCATCAGCTTGTCGGATCCGGCCACTTCATCCACCGAGATAATGGTTCCTACGCGAATGTCGATCTGTTCCAACAGTGCAAGCGGAATCGCTGGCTTAACCGAAGCGGGTGTCATCGTTATCTCGCTGCGTTCAGTGCGTCATAGCGTAGGTGATGTAGTTGACCCCAATGCGAAGACCCAGCGCCGAAAACTGTTCTGGATACCTGGGGTTGTCGGCATGCTCCCAGGAATCGCCCAGGTCCATATCGTGGCAGATCGCCACCATTAGCCGGCCCTTGTCGTCATAGATGCCGCGCCAGTGCGCATCGAAGCCGTCCTTCTCATAGCGGCGATGCGTATAAACGAACTGCTCGCCCGGCACCTGGTAGCGATCGTCCAGGTCGAAGATGGTGTGGAAAATCGGATCTTTGTTGTCGATGTCCACGATGGGGCGATCCGGAAACACGCGGCTCATACTCTCGACGAAAATGGCCCATTCCTCGGTGCCGTGAAAATCGTCGCACATGAAAAATCCGCCGCGCAGCAGAAAGTCGCGTAGCTTGGCCGCCTGGGCGTCGGTCAAGTCCCAGTGCCCGACCTCGACCCCGTAGAGCCAGGGCCAGTGGTACACTTCGTCGCCGTCGTCTAGGTTTACGGGTTGTTCCACCGAACGCGTCTGGATGCGCGTGAGGCGGCGTACGGCTTCCGAAAGATGCCGGTCTGAACGCGGATAATCGATGGTCCAATTGGCCGCTCCGTAAAGCCAGTTATCGCGCGGCCGGTCGAAGATCGCGCGAGAGGAGGGATACATGAGCCGGGCGAATGTCCACTCGCCGGGAACCTCCCAGTCCGGCTCCTTGGCGATTTGGCCAACTGAATATTCCCAACCCGGATACTCGCGGAAAGGCCGCTGACCGAAAGCTACGACGATGAGCGCCGTACCGGCGCAGGCCAGTAGGATCGGAATGCGCCAACGCCTCACGGTGATTAGACGCGCCAACGCGGTTCTGGTGATACGCATCCTATGCAATAACGCGCACAACGCAACGGGCCGCGATTGCTTTGTTTACCTATCGAGTGCGTCCCGCGCTGTATGCTACTAAGTTCTATTTCCAGAATGCCACATTTCCTTTAGTTGGCCTTCGCGGCAAGCCCAGGAGCACGACGCGCGCCTCAACCCTCTTGTGGTTGGCGATTTGGCGGCCGTGTCAGTGTTCTCGCCAGGCGCGATCTACGCACTAGACAAAAAGAGCGGCACGCTGGTTTGGCGAAAGCCTTTGTCCCCGTTTGCAAGCGAGGCCGCATATTCCGCGGAACGCAGCTTTGCTTCCACCTCACAGCGCACCTTCGCTTTGGATCCCAGGAATGATGCAACCCGGTGAGAGCGGAAACCCTATGAGCTGCCCGGCGAATCTACTCGCAGCCCGTCGTGCATCGCGGACCGGAAAATGCCGCCGGCAGCGACAGCCGTCCAGGCGAGGGAACAACCAAACCAACGCAACGGAGCTTGTTAACTGGCCCCGAGTAGTCACGGCGTCTAACAATGGCGTCGTGATGTGCTACGACGCGCCGACGGGTAAGCCGGTGTGGCGGCATAAGTTGGATGGCCGGTGCGCGCGCGAGCTTCTCCGTATTGGGTCGACTTTGGTCGTTCCGGCGCGCTCCCTGACCTGCCAACGGGATCACCGGTGGCTTCAAAACAAGAGCTCATGCTGGCCGCGCAAAAGTCGGGCACTTTGACAGACCGCTTACAGTCCCGCCTCGCTTAACGGTACAATGCGACCATGTTCGTTCCTTTAACTCCGGTCCGGTGTCTGCATCGGGCCGTGGACCTGTTTGGAAAAAAGATCGGCGTGGTGTGCGGCCACCGTCAGTTCACCTTTGAGCAGTTCGGCGAGCGCTGCGAGAAGCTGGCCACCGCGCTTTCCAAAGAAGGGGTTCAGCACGGCGATCGCGTCGCCTACTTGAGTTTCAACAATCACCAGTTGCTGGAAGGCTACTACGGCGTGGTGCAGGCGCGGGCCATCGTGATGCCGCTTAACGTCCGCCTGTCGCCATTGGAGCTGGTCAACATCCTGAACCATTCCGGCGCGCGGATGTTGATTTTTGAAAACGATTTCGCGCCGCTAGTCGAGCAGTTGAAACCCGCCTGCCGCGAAATCCAGCGCTTCGTCACCATCAACGACAAGATCCCCATCGCCGACCTGACCTATGAGGAGCTCATCGACAAAGGTCATCCGGAACGCGCAGACATTTTCAATATCGATGAAAATTCCGTTGCGGAATTGTTTTATACCAGCGGCAGCACGGGAACACCCAAGGGCGTGATGCTGGGGCATCGCACGTTGTATTTGCACGCGCTGGACGCGGCCGGGGCCTACAAAGACGTCGACACCATGGTGGACCTGCACACCATACCGCTGTTTCACGCCAACGGCTGGGGACACGCGCATGCCTCCACCATGCTGGGTGTGAAGCAGGTGATGGTGCGGCGCTTTGACCCCACCGGGGTGTTCAAGCTGATCCAGGAACATCGCGCCACCGACATGAGCGTGGTTCCAACCATGGCCAACGCCTTGCTACATGCGCCCGACATTGGCAATTTCGATCTGTCCAGCATGCGCAACATCGTAATTGGCGGCGCGGCTGCATCGCCCGAGCTGATCGCACGCATGGAGCAGGCCTTTCACGCCGATGTGTACAGCGGCTACGGGCTCACCGAGACATCGCCGTTTCTTACGTCGTCGCGTCCCAAGCCCGGTCTGGAATACAAGTCCGACGCTGACCGGCAGCGGCGGCGCGCCATGGCGGGCTGGCCGATCACCGGCGTAATGGTGCGCGTGGTGGATAACAATATGAACGATGTCCCTCGCGACATGCAAGCCATCGGCGAAGTGATTGCGGCCGGCGATCACATCATGGAAGGATATTTCCGCGAGCCGGACGTGACCGCTTCCGTGATGACCGGGCCCTGGTTCCACACCGGGGATATGGGGGTTTGGGACGAAGACGGGTTCATTCATATCGTGGATCGCAAGAAGGAAATCATCATCAGCGGCGGCGAGAATATTTCGTCGCTGGAAGTGGAGAAGGCCATCTTCGCCCACCCGGAGGTGTTCGAGTGCGCTGTAGTGGCGGCGCCGGACGAGAGGTGGGGCGAGGTGCCGGTCGCCGTGGTGGTGCGCAAACCCGGGTCGGCGCTGACTTCCGATCAGCTCATGGAATTCCTCGAGCGGCGCCTGGGGAAATTCAAATTGCCTCGCATGGTGGAGTTCCACGATGAAGCGCTCCCCAAGACCGGGACCGGAAAGATCCGGAAGCTGGTGCTGCGCGAGAAGTTTTGGTTGGGCAAAGAGAAGCGAGTGCAAGGCTAGCACTCGGGTATCGGGGCCCACGGTACTTGAACACACTACAGGACGCGCGGGATTGTCGTGTTCGCCGTCTGCCTTCAGAATAATAGAAGGACCGATTCGTGGGCCGGAACCATTCTCTAAAACCCAGTGCGTTCGTAGACGCGCGAAAGGATTGCTGATTGCCGCAAAGCACCGGCAGCACCAGTCGCGTTTCTGGCGTTTATTCGTCTGCCTGCCACAGTATGGAGCGCACGATTCTAGAAGGCCAGAATTTCCCGCGCTGCGGTTACTGCAATAAAGAAACAAGCTGGATTCTTGTCCAGTTCAAAAAGCGTGGCAAGAAGGCCGGCGCATTCAAGAAATCAGCCTGAGTTCTCAAATTTTCAAATAGCCCCCGCCATAACTTGTACCATTTAACCGTTTCTGTTGTACCCTGGGATTTGTTGGGTTCGTCTAAGGAGAAGATTGAAACCCGCGATCCTACTTCTCACTTCGTCCATTGCGCTTTGGGCGCAAATCGGCGGGCCTTTCCCGGGCCAATATCCCCCCGGCCGGTATCCACCGGGACAATATCCCGGCGGTAATCCTAACGGAAATTCGATTCCCGGCACCGGCCGTACTCGGCGGTCGACTTCCGAAGCTAAACCTGCGGATCAAACCTTCAGCGGCGCTATCCGGAAAGTGGATGCGAAGTCCTTCGACCTGGAAGCCGAGGATACGCGCATTCTCACCATCCAGATCACGGATTCCACCAGCAAGCCTTCGAACGATTTGAAGCCCGGCGACGGCGTGGATGTGGTCGCCACCCAGGACAAAGATGGATTGTTCCAGGCGGTGAGCATCAAGATGAATCCGGCCCTGTCGCGCAAGATCCAGGCGGCCGATCAGCCGCCGGACGCGCCGGTGGAGGAAGAAAGAACTGGCCCGCCCCCGACCATCCTGGTCCGGACGGATCAGCAGAATAACGATGGCGATGCTCCGCCCAAGTTGAAGCGCGGCGTTCCGGATCGGGTGGCGCAACAACGCAAAGCCGAGGAAAAGGAACTGCCGCCCGCCCCGCGAGAGGTGGCCGATGCATCTCCGGCGGTACAAACCGCCAGACCGGCAGCCGAAACTCTGGCGCAGCGCCCGCGCATGGAGCCGTCGAATCCGCGCATGGCGCTAGTGGAGAAAGCGCGCGATGTCGCGGCATCGTTCTTAGACAACCTGCCCAACTACGTCTGCCAGGAACTCACGACGCGCTATGTCAGCGAAACGCGCGTGCCGAGCTGGGACGTGATCGACGTGATCGGCGCTGAAGTGGTGTATGACCAGGGCAAGGAGAGCTATCGCAACCTGACCATCAACAACAAGCCTTCCAAGAAACCGCCGGAAGAATCGGGGGCCTGGTCGACCGGCGAGTTCGGGACCATCCTGGCTGAAGTTTACTCGCCCGGGACGGCCGCGCAGTTCAAGTATGCCGAAGAAGACACCATCGCGCACCGGTCGTCATCGATCTACGATTTCAAGGTGGAGCGCCAGCGGTCGTCCTGGAAGGTCTCGGTGCCGGGCCAATACATCATGCCCGCCTACAAGGGCTCAGTGTGGATCGATAAAGACGGCGCGCATACCCTGCGGATCGAAATGCAAGCTCAGGAAATTCCCGAGGGATTCCCGCGCGCCTCGGTGGAGACCGCGGTGGACTACGACTACGTCACGCTGGGCACTGCCGAAAAATTTCTGTTGCCGGTGCACGCCGAGGTGCTCAGCTGCTCACGCGGATCGAATGAGTGCGAGCGCAACGTGATCGAGTTTCGCAACTACCACAAGTTCACCGGCGAATCGACCATCAAGTTCAACGACCCGCAGAACTGATCCCGAAGTATTCATAATATTTCTCCGGCAGCTTTTGCGGCTTCATATCCGGCCCCAGGAAGATGTGTTTGGTTGCGCCGGTGGCAAGTTCCCGGCCGGTGGCCGCCTCGCGCATGCGATAGTCGAACTCCACCATTCTGCGGTTGGAGCGCGCGATGGAGGTCTGGACGGCGATTTCTTCGTCGTAGCGGGCCGGATGCAGATAGCGGCACTGCGCCTCGACCACGGCTAAACGGATGCCGTCAGCCGCTTCCATGTCTTTATAGCGAGCGCCCGCGGCCCGGCAAAATTCGGCGCGCCCGATTTCCATCCACACCAGATAATTGGCGTAATACACCACGCCCATCTGATCGGTTTCGGCGTAGCGCACCCGGAAGCGGGTTTCGTGAGTCATTACTTTTTCCGCGCGCGCTTCAGCTTCTTGTCGCTGAACAGCATGTCCTTGGGAGCGATGCGGCGTTCGCGGCAATAGGCCAGGTAGAGATAACCGTAGCTGCGCGTGATGTAATCGCTGGGACGGAAGCCAAGCGCGCGGGCCGCGCCATCGATCCAGCGCGGGCTGCCTTCGATCTCCAGGAAATTGCCGATCGGTGTTTCGTCCAGCAGCACCTTGCCGTCCGCTCGAGGCTTAGCGTATTCGGTGCGGTATTTTTCGTAACGGAAGACCGGACGATAACCGAGATGGGTGAAAATTTCTTCGAGGCTGCCGCCGTTGTGCAGATCGATCTCAACTTCGTGGCGTTTCTTGTAGCGGCTCGGTTGCGCCGGGCCTTTGTAGGTGAGCAGGCGATGTGGGCCGGCGCGGCGCAGTCGAAGCAGTTTGCCATGCTTGCGCAGCGTGCGTTTAGCATTGTCGAACAGGATGTTGTACTCCTGGATGCGCGGCTTGGCGACACGAAACCCAGCGGCGTGCAGAGCGCGGCGGATTTTGCCGAGCTGGGGCG
>DATJWJ010000252.1:0-43196 GCA_035501355.1 Bryobacteraceae bacterium
ATGGTGCGGCAACTCAAGCACTGGCAGAAGACTTCCATCGCCTCGGTTGCCATGGGCCACGAAATCGGCGTTACGGCGCTTCAGCTTGCCCAGGCCGCTTCCGTCGTGGCCAGTGGTGGCTTGCGCATCAAGCCGCGGCTCATCCTGGATGCGCCGGTTTCACAACCCGTCCGCGTGCTGCGGCCGGAGACGGCCATCACCATGCGCCGCATGATGGAAGGCGTCATGATCAAGCCCTACGGTACGGGTCATCGATACGCGCGGCTGATCGGCTACACCTCCGGCGGCAAGACCGGCACCGCCATGATCTACGATTATCAAACGCGGCACTACACGCACTTCTACAACGCGTCGTTTGTCGGATTCGCGCCCATCGCAAACCCGGCCATCGTGGTCGCCGTCACCATCAACCACACCGAGGGCAAGGGTGGTTATGGCGCACCGGCGTCGGGGCCGGTGTTCCGCGAGGTGGCTTCAGCGGCGCTTCGAATCAAAGATGTTCCCAAGGATTTGCCCGAGATGCTCCCGTCCTCCCCAGACGATGGCCAGGCCGATGACAACGACGTGGCCATCGCCGATCTGGGTTCTTCCATCCCTCCCCCGCTGGTCCAGGCGGGAAATGCCGATGCCGCCGACGACCGACCGGTGGCTTCCGCAGGAAACGCCCTGGACCAGCGGTCTTTTTTGGACCGGACCCCAGACGGTGCGGCGCGCGTGCCCAACTTTGAAGGTAAGTCCATGCGGGATGTAATCCAAGCATCGGCCGCCCTTGGCATTCCGGTTGAATTCACAGGCAGCGGAATCGCACGCGCCCAGATTCCGGCGCCGGGAGAGGTTTTGCCGTCGGGGCGCGCCATCAGGATCGAATTTGGCAGATGACGCTAGCGGACATCCTGAACGGGGTTCGGCTCAGGGCGCCGCTTTCGTTGGAAACGGGGAGTAGAGAGGTGTTGGGGTTGGAATACGACTCGCGCAAGGTCCAGGCGGGGTTTCTGTTCTTCGCCTTCCCGGGCGCTCGTACTGACGGCCGCCAGTTCGCGCAAGAAGCGATCGCCAAAGGTGCGGTCGCGGTGGTGAGCGAGCTGCCCGCGCCCGAAGGCTTTCAGGGAACCTGGCTCGAAGCCGAGCACGGCCGTCAGGCCCTTGCGACCGCCGCGCGCAATTTCTACGACCATCCCGACCAACGGCTGGGTTTGACCGGTGTCACCGGAACAAACGGAAAAACCACAACCACCTTTCTGATCGATTCAATCCTCCGCGCCGCCGGAAAGACCACTGCCCTAGTCGGCACCATTGAATATCGTCTGGCTGGCGAGCTGCGTCCCGCGGTCAACACCACGCCTGAATCGCTGGATCTCTACCGCATATTCCACGAGCTGGAGCAGGCCGGTGGCACGCATGCCACCATGGAGGTCTCCTCCCACGCGCTCGCTCTCGACCGTGTCTACGGCATCACATTTCACACCGCCGTCTTTACCAATCTGACCAGAGACCATCTGGATTTCCACCACACCATGGAGGATTACTTCGCGGCGAAAACCCTGCTATTTCAGCCTCGCGGCGCGACTCCTCCACCTTGGGCCATTATCAATTTTGACGACCCCTACGGGCAGCAAATCCGTACGGTCCCGGAAGTGCAATCGATCCGCTATGGCTTCGACCGTGGCGCCGATTTGCGCGCCTCCGGACTCGAGATGGATTTCAGCGGATTGCGATTCACGGTGGAATATCGAAACCAGCAGTTCCGCCTCGAGTCCCCTCTGGTAGGCAAGATCAACGCATATAACATCCTGGCGGCGTGCGGGACAGCCTTGAGCTATGGGTTCGACTGGGAGACCATCGCGCGCGGAATCGCCGCCTGCCGCAACATACCGGGGCGCTTTGAAACCGTGGACGAGCGGCAGCCGTTCATGGTGGTAGTGGACTACGCGCATACCGACGACGCGCTGAAGAATATAATCGCGGTGGCTCGGGCGCTCAAGCCCGCGCGGATAATCACGGTGTTCGGTTGCGGCGGCGACCGGGACCGTTCCAAACGTCCGCTAATGGGCATGGCGGCGGCCCAGGGAAGCGATTTCGTGGTGTTGACTTCGGATAATCCGCGCTCGGAAGATCCCATCGCGATCATGAACGACGCTTTGGTGGGCTTACGCCGCTTCGATACGCCGCACGTAATCGAGCCGGATCGCGAGAGCGCTGTCCGCGCGGCGCTGCGCGAGGCGAAGCCGAACGACATCGTGATTCTGGCAGGGAAAGGGCATGAGACGTATCAAGTTCTGAAGGATCGCGTCATACATTTTGATGACCGGGAGACCGCGCGTGCGATTTTGCGCGAGTTGGGTTATGGGAAGTAGACCATGCAGGCGCTAGACGTAGTCGGGCCGGCAACGATGGATTTTTCGCTCAGTCAGATCGCTCAAGTAATAGGCACGGCCGTCGAGCGCGATGCTCTGATCACCGGCTGGAGCACCGACACGCGGACCATCGCGCCGGGCGATCTGTACTTTGCCTTGCGCGGTCCGAACTACGACGGCAACGCATTCGTCTCCGACGCACTCAGCAAGGGTGCGGTGGCTGCCATCGCCAGCGTCAATGTTACGAATGACGCCCGGATTTTGGCCGTTCCGGACACGCTTGAAGCGCTGCAACGCATCGCCGCATGGGCACGACTTGAGTGGGGCGGGGAAGTGGTGGGCGTGACGGGCAGTGCCGGTAAAACGACCACCAAGGACATTATCGCGGCCCTCCTGTCGGTCGCCATGCCGGTGGGCAAGAGCATCGGCAATTTGAATAATCACGTCGGTGTGCCGCTTTCTCTGCTGCGCCTGCCGCGCGACGCCCGGGCTGCGGTAATCGAGCTCGCCATGAACCACGCGGGCGAGATTCGCGATCTCAGCGCGATCGCCCGGCCCGAAATCGGCGTCGTAACCAACGTTGGCCATGCGCACATTGAAGCTTTCGATTCCATTGAAGGCATAGCTCGCGCCAAGCGCGAATTGATTGAGGCCTTGCCTCCGGACGGCGTGGCCGTGCTCAACGCCGACGATCCGTTGGTCGCACGCTTCCGCGACGTGCACCCCGGCCGGAGCGTGACCTTCGGCCTCGGTGATGGCGCCGACGTTCGCGCCCGTAACGTCGAACTGGCGGAGCAGGGTATGCACTTCCAGGTGGACGGCGTCGCGTTCGAGAGCCCGTTGATCGGCCGTCACAATTTGCTGAACCTGCTGGCGGGCATCGCGGTGGCAGGCCTCTTCGGCATCCGCCCCCGACAGCTCACCGCAGCCGTCAAACGATTCACCAACGGCGCCATGCGAGGCGAACGATTCTTGCACCACGGAATTCTGATTTTGAACGATTGCTACAACTCCAATCCCGATGCGGCGCGCGCCATGATCGACGTGCTCCGGGATACACCAGCGAAACGGCGCATTGCCGTGCTGGGGGAGATGCTCGAGCTCGGCCGCTGGGCCGGGTCCCTGCACCGCGAAGTAGGCAGCTACGTCGCGAGCAGCGGAATTGATGTGCTCGTTGGAATACGCGGCGAGGCAAGCCATTTAGTTGACGCAGCTAAAGAGGCGGGCCAGGCAGTCGACGCCGCGTTTTTTTTCTCCGACGCCGCTCAAGCAGGAGACCGGCTACGCGCAATCGCCCAACCCGGCGACGTGATTCTGTTTAAGGGCTCGCGTGGAACGCACGTCGAACGCGCCCTGGAGAGGTTCCTCGCGGCAACAACTTAATGCTCTATTGGCTGTTTTACGAAAAGCTGTTTCACTCTTTCACGCCGTTCCGCGTGTTCCAATACGCGACCTTTCGGACAGCTTTCGCGAGCATCACCGCTTTGTTACTGTCGGTAGCCCTGGGCCCCTGGCTGATCGCCAAGCTGCGCGAGTTCCAGATCGGCCAATACATCCGCGAGGACGGGCCCAAATCGCACATGAAGAAAGCCGGAACGCCCACCATGGGCGGCATCTTGATCATCATTTCCATCGTCGTTCCCACGCTGCTGTGGGCCAACCTGGCTAACGCCTATATTTGGATCGCATTATTCGGTTTAGTGAGTTTCGGTCTCATCGGATTCTGGGACGATTTCGCCAAGATCCGTCATCGCCAGAACGAAGGCCTGACGGTAAAGGAGAAATTCCTCCTGCAAGTCGCCGCGGCTCTGGTGGTAGGTTTCATGCTGCTCACGCTGCATGCGCAGAAAGCATACTCCACCAGCATCAACATGCCGTTTTTCAAATCCTTCAAGCCGGATCTGCTGATCGACTCGCTGACCCACCGCTGGTACACCTACCCGCTGGCGTTTGTCGGTTTCTATGCCTTCATGGTTTTGGTAATCGTCGGTTCTTCGGATGCCGTCAATCTGACCGACGGTTTGGACGGCTTAGCCATCGGGTTGATGATCATCGCCTCCGGCGCCATGACGGTTCTGACCTACGTCGAGGGCAACGCGCGTTTCGCCGAATATCTGGAGCTGGCGCGCTCGCCGGGAACGTCCGAGTTGACGATCTTTTGCGGTTCGATGGTGGGGGCATCGCTCGGCTTCCTCTGGTACAACGCGCATCCGGCTGAGATTTTCATGGGTGACGTGGGTTCGCTCGCATTGGGCGGCGCGCTCGGCGTCGTCGCGGTCCTGATCAAACAGGAGATCCTGCTGATTTTCATCGGCGGCGTTTATGTAATCGAGGCCTTGTCCGTCATTCTGCAAGTCGGGAGCTACAAGCTCCGTAAGAAACGAATTTTCAAGATGGCGCCGATCCATCATCATTTTGAAGCGCTGGGCTGGCAGGAGTCCAAGATCATCACGCGTTTTTGGATTACGGGATTGGTGATGGCGTTGTTCGCTCTCACCACCTTGAAGCTGAGATGAAACTGGATGGCGCGCGTGTGGTGGTGGTGGGAATGGCGCGATCGGGCGTGGCGGCGCTCCGGCTGCTGCGCGAAAAGGGCGCTATGGTGCGAGCCGTGGATGAAAAGCCAATGGGTGAAGTGTTGGGCGTAGCCGTGGAACCACAGACGGAAGCAGCTTTCGAGGATGCGGACCTGGTGGTGATCTCTCCAGGTGTTCCGGCCGATCTCCGGCTGCTCGACGACGTGCGTGCGCGCGGCGTGCCGGTGATCGGCGAATTAGAGTTGGCTGCGCCCTACCTCAAAGGGCGCAACATCGGAGTAACCGGCACCAATGGCAAGACCACCACAACTGCTCTCACCGGGCATATTTTGCGGGAGTCGGGAATTGCCTGCCAGGTAGGTGGCAATATCGGGACACCGCCGGCGTCGTTGATCGACACTTCGCGGCCCGATCAGTGGAACGTGCTCGAGCTTTCTAGTTTCCAACTGGAGACCATTCAGACCTTTCATGCCGGCATCGCCGCCTGTCTCAACATCACGCAGAATCATCTGGACCGGCATCATACTTTCGAGGGTTACACCAACGCCAAGGCGCGCCTGTTCGAAACGCAGCGCTCCGGCGACGTTGCCGTTCTAAATGCCGACGATCCGGTGACTGCGTCCTTTGCCCAGCGCACGCAGGCCCGGACCATGTGGTTCAGCGGAACGCACGCGGTCTCTGGCGCCTGGCTGGAGAAAGACGCCATCCTCTTAGACGGCGAACCGCTCTTGAACGTCCGCAAGCTTCGCCTGCGCGGCCGCCATAATTACGAGAACGTGATGGCCGCGGCGCTCATCGCGCGCGAAGCCGGAGCGCAGCCCGCGCAAATCGCTCAAGCCGCCGCGACTTTCGCGCCCGTGGAACACCGTCTCGAACTGGTGCGCGAGATCAACGGTGTCGCCTATTACAACGATTCCAAGGCCACCAGCGTCGACGCCACGCTCAAGGCCATCGACGCGTTTCCCGGCGGCTTGTGGATCATCCTGGGCGGCAAAGATAAGGACAGCGACTACACAGTGCTGCGCGATCCTCTGCGCCAGAAAGCGCGAGCGGCTTTACTGATCGGAGCTGCCGCGCGCAAGATCGCTTCCCAACTCGGCCAGGGCACGGCCCCTGTGGTGCATTGCGGGACCCTAGCGGCAGCCCTCCAGCAAGCCTATCGTTCCGCGGAACCCGGCGACACCGTGCTGCTTGCTCCCGCGTGCTCCAGCTTCGATCAATTCGAGAATTTCGAGCATCGCGGTCGGGTCTTCAAGGAGCTTGTCAACGCTCTCGCCGAAGGAGCCCATTAATGGCGCAACGATTGAAATCCGATTGGATGCTGTTTTCCACGATCGTGGCTATGGTTTCCTTCGGCATCGTGATGGTGTACAGCGCATCTTCGGTAGCTTCAGTGGCGCCGGTCGCCTCGCAGTTGGATACGCAAATCAATCCAAGCTTTCACTACGCCGGACACCAGATCGCGTGGGCTGTGGTCTCGTTCGCCGCGCTGATGTATTTCAAGCGGCGGGATTATCGCCGGCTGCAAACCGCGGGCTGGGCCTACGGCTCCTTGGGCGTAGTGCTGTTCTTGCAGATCCTGGTTTTCTTCCTCGATTCCAAAACCCACCGCTGGTTTCGCTTCCAAGGCCTCGGCTCGCTGCAGCCATCGGAATTCGGCAAGCCCGCGCTGATCATTTTCTTCGCCTACTTCGTCACGCTGAAGCAGGACGCTATCAATAGCCGCCGCACCGTTGCAGCCGCCGGGCTCGCATTGGCAGTTCTTGCGGCCACCGTGGGATTCGGCGATCTCGGCACCGCGATCGTTCTGATCTTGCCCGCAGCGATTGTTTTCTACGTCGCCGGACTGGAGAGAAAATTCGTGGCGGCCGCGTTGGTCCTGGGGATGCTCGCATGCGTCGGTTTCGTCGCATCCAAACCGTACCGCATCGCGCGCATCATCGGCTTCTTCGACCCCGAGTACAAGCGCATCGCCTATTTCGACCCGGAGGGCAAGCTCAAGAAGTACGTCAGCCAATCGGTAACGACGCGCGACCCTGGGTATCAGGTAAAGCAATCCAAGATCGCCGTCGGTAGCGGCGGAGTGGTCGGCTTGGGCCTCATGCATGGCAAGCAGAAGATTCTTTATCTTCCCGAGGCCCACACCGACTTCATTTACGCAGTGGTGGGAGAGGAACTGGGACTGTTCGGTTGCACCGCGCTGCTGATCGGATTCTTGGTCATCCTGTGGCGCGGGCTGGAACTTTGTTGGGTGTCGAACGACGCCTTCGGGCGATATCTGGCCCTGGGCGTAACGTCGTCGGTGGTCATTCAGGCGCTGATTAATATGAGCGTCGTGCTGGGTATGGGTCCTACGAAAGGAATCCCGCTGCCCATGATCAGCGCAGGTGGCAGCTCGCTGATGAGCACCATGATCTGCCTGGGGATGCTGCTGAGCGTCAGTGAACACTCCGGATGACCTTGGGATGGCGACGATCATGATGGCGGGAGGCGGCACGGGAGGCCATGTAGTCCCATTACTCGCGGTCGCGCGCGAATTGCGATCCCGCGGCCATGCCTCCGTCTTCGTCGGGACACGCACCGGCTTCGAGGCCAAGCTCGTCCCGGCCGCCGGCTTTCCGCTGGAGTTCATCGAAATTGGCGGCCTGAAGCGCGTCGGTATCGCGCGCACCATTCGCACGCTGGCCCAGCTTCCATTGAGCGTCGGCAAAGTTTTTTCGCTCCTTAAACAGCACCGCCCCTCCGCGGTCTTCAGCATGGGGGGATACGCGGCTGGTCCGGTGGTTCTGGCAGCGCTGTGGAAACGGCTGCCGCTGGTAGTCATGGAGCCGAATGCCATGCCGGGGCTCACCAATCGCCAGGTGGGACGATTCGTGACGCGCGCGCTGCTGAGCTTTCCAGAGGCTGCTCGCTTTTTTCCGCGAGGCAGGTCGGAAATCACGGGCCTTCCGGTGCGCCCCGAGTTTTTCTCGATTCCAACCAAGCCGCGTGAAGCCACGCTCACCGTTTTGATCACCGGCGGCAGCCAAGGCTCCCGGACCTTGAATCAAGCCGCCGCTGGAAGCTGGCGCTACTTCCGCGAGGCCGCCTCCAGCGTTCGTTTCATCCATCAGACCGGATCGGCGGCGTTTGAAGCGCTGGCGAAGAAATTCAACGAGAGTGGTCTCGAAGGCCGGATCGTCCCGTTCATTGACGACATGCCCGCTGCCTTCGCCGAAGCCGACCTCGTGATTTGCCGAGCCGGCGCGGGTGCGGTCGCCGAACTTGCCGCGGCCGGAAAACCCTCCGTTCTGGTTCCACTGCCGCATGCTGCCGATCAGCACCAGCTTCGCAACGCGGAGGCCTTCACGCGCTCCGGCGCTGCAAGGCTGGTTCTCGATCACGAGATGGACGGCGGCCGATTCTTCGAAGAAGTACGCAAGCTCGCTTCGCAACCGGGCGTTTTGAAACACATGGGAGAGCAGGCCCGAACGTTCGCCCATCCCGGCGCGGCCCGGCGCGCTGCGGAAATTGTGGAGGAGGCCGTCGCCGGCGCGGCTGTTCGGAATTGACTTTGCGCTCCAAAACCGAAACAATACGTATTTAAAATGTTTTTTAAGCCCCAACACCTGCACTTCGTCGGAATCGGCGGCATCGGCATGAGCGGAATCGCCGAAGTGTTGCTGAACTTGGGCTACCAGATCAGCGGATCGGATCTGAAACTAAGCGCGACCACCGAGCGACTGGCGCGGCTAGGAGCGCGGATTTACGAGGGGCACACCGCTTCCAACGTCGGCACGGCCAAAGCCATCGTGGTTAGCTCGGCCATCGATGAGCGAAACCCGGAGCTCGCCGAAGCGCGTCGTCTCAAGATCCCCGTGATTCCGCGCGGTGAGCTGCTGGCCGAGTTGATGCGCCTGAAATACGGAATCGCGATCGCCGGCAGCCATGGCAAGACCACCACAACCTCCATGACCGCGACCGTCCTCAACACTGCGGGGCTGGACCCCACGGTGGTCGTGGGCGGCAAAACCGCGTCCATGGGCGGCTCCAACGCGCGCGTGGGCCAGAGCGATTTTCTGGTGGTCGAATCGGACGAAAGCGACGGCTCGTTTCTCAAGCTCAGCCCGATTCTCGCCATCGTGACCAACATCGATCAGGAGCATCTGGATCATTACCCTTCCATCGTCGAGATCCGCGCTGCCTTTCTCGAATTTATCCAGAAAGTGCCGTTCTATGGCGCCGCGATTCTGTGCCTGGATGACGAAAACATCCAGCAGCTTCTTCCGTCCATCAACCGGCGCAGCATCACTTACGGCCGCAGCAGCCAGGCTGCGCTGCAAATTGTCGATACGGACTGCGGCGCGTTCGAAAGCCGTTTCACGGTTCGCGGCCGGCGTCAGGACCTGGGCGAGTTTCACCTGCGCGTCCCAGGCATGCACAACGTGCTGAATGCTACCGCGGCCATTGCGGTGGGCCTGGAGCTGGAAGTTCCGCTCGATACCATTCGACAAGCTATCGCGAGCTTCTCCGGCGTGGACCGCAGATTCCAGAAGCGCGGCCAGGCGCGCGGCGTAACCGTGATCGACGATTACGGCCACCACCCCACCGAAATTCGCGCCACGCTCGACGCCGCCAAGCTCTGCAACTTCGGCCGTATCCTGGTGGTCTTCCAGCCACACCGTTACACGCGCACGCAGCACCTTATGGATGAGTTCGCCAAGAGTTTTCACCAGGCCGACCTGGTGTTCCTTTTGGACATCTACGCGGCATCCGAGCGTCCCATCGAAGGCGTCACGGCTGAGGCGCTCGCCCAGCGCATGCGCGATTTCGGGCAGCGCTCCGTGGAATACACCGGAACCCTCGAGCAAACCGCCGACACTGTCGCGCGGAAATCCCGCGAGCGCGATCTGGTGCTGACCTTGGGCGCGGGTAATGTTTGGCAGGTGGGCGATCGAGTGCTCGAAAAGCTTCGGGAGGCTGCTTAAATGCCGCAGGACGCCCCCAAGAAGCGACGGCCCATCCCCACCAGGACGATCGTGCGCTACAGCGTTATCGCAGCCGCGATGTGTCTGGTGCTGGCCGCTGGAATCTACGCTGCCCAACGGTTCGAGCAATTCCTGATTCGCGACCCCCGTTTCTTTTTGGCGGGTCCGGCCGACTATGGCCGGGAAAGCGCGAATATCCAGTTGAGTGGTGTTCGGTACGCTTCACGCGCGCGGATCCTGCGCCTGTTCGACCAGGACTACGGGCGCAGCGTGTACCTGCTCCCATTGAAGACAAGAAGAGATGCCCTGCTGAATGTCGGTTGGGTTCAGCAAGCTTCCATCGTGCGCGTTTGGCCGGACCGGCTGATGGTGGCGGTGACGGAACGAAAACCGGTCGCTTTCGTAAAGTTGCCGGCCGATGGCATCACGCGTTGGGCGTTGATCGACGACGAAGGCGTCATTCTCGATCCACCGGCCCGTGCGCCGTTCAAGCTCCCTGTCCTCTCCGGCGTTCCACCCGGCGAACCACCGGGCAAGCGCGCCAAGCGAGTCAGACGAATGCTGCAGTTGATGAAAGATCTGGGCCGGCATGCCGACGGCGTGTCCGAAGTGGATGTGAGCGATCTGGACGACCTGAAGATTTCCTGGGCCGTACAAGGCCGCGCCGTGACGCTGTTGCTGGGCGAGAACAATTTTTCATCGCGCCTGGAAAATTTCCTGGAGCATTATTCCGATATTCACCGCAAGATGCCGCAGGCCTCGACCTTCGACCTGCGTCTGGATGACCGCATCACCGGCTTGGAGGATTCCAGCAGTGCACGATAGGACGCCGCTCGCGGTGGGACTAGACCTGGGCAGCGCCTGCACGCGCTGCATCATCCTCGGGCTCGAAGACGGCCGGTTGAAATATCGCGGGCACGGCGAAGTGGCGTCCACCGGGTGGCACAAGAGCAGGTTGGCTGACCAGCAGGCGCTCATGTCCTGCGTCCAGGCTGCGGTGCGGCGAGCTGAATTCGAAGCGCAGGCAGTGGTCGACGCCATGGTGGTGGGAATCGGCGGCAGCAGTGTCGACGGGCACAATGTGCGCGGCCTGTATGAATTTGGACGGCCCCGCGCCATCACTCTCGAAGACATGGCGTATGCGGTAGAACGCGCCGAGATGGTGCGGCTCGAGGAAGACCGCATGATCCTGCAACTGTTCCCGCAGGACTTTACGCTCGATGGCCGTTCCGGCAAGCGCTACCCGCGCGGTTCCACCTGCTCGCGCCTGGAGGCCAACGTCCACATCGCGACGGTCTCCGAACAGGAGCACGAATCGATCATCACCGCTGTGCAGCAGGCCTCCTATGCGGTGGAGGAAACCCTGTTCGAGCCCGTGGGCGCCGCCTACGCCGCTGTCTCGCGCGACGATCGCAACCGCGGTGTGGCCGTGCTGGATATCGGAATGCATTCCACCGAGATGGTCGTTTATGAAGGCGAAGCGGTCATGCTAGCGCGCACGTTGCCGATCTCGGCGGATCACTTTACGCGCGATGTGGCGGTCGGTTTGACCTTGCAATACGACGATGCCGAGCACCTGAAGATCGAATACGGCTGCGCCATCCTCGGCCTCACCGCCGACAACAGTTATATCGAGCTGCCGTCGGCGGATGGCCGCGCGCCTCGCGAAGCGTCGCGCAAGCAGTTGAACGAGATTCTGGAAGCGCGCGCCGAAGAGCTGTTCATCCATGTGGGCTCCGAGCTGGTGACCATCCGCATGGATCAGAAGCTGCTCGAAGGCGTGATCCTGGCCGGCGGCGGCGCGCTGCTCAACGGCATGTGCGACATGGCCGAGCGCGTTCTCAATTGCCCGGCGCGCAACGCGCTGCCAACCGGCATCGAAAATTTTCCCGACGATCTTTGCACGCCGGCCTGGACCACGGCGGCCGGGCTGGCGAAATATTCCGCACGATTGAAGACCAACCGGGAGAGCAAGCGCAAGACTCCCGGCCTGATGGGGTTGTTGTTCCGATGAGTTCTACGCCGCAGGTGACATTTTTGGTTGTTAGAGGAGGATTTGAATGGACACGTTGAAGTTTGCCATCCAGGAAGAAGCTCTGCTCGGAACCAGGATTAAGGTGGTGGGAGTGGGCGGCGGCGGATCAAACGCCGTCGCCCGCATGATGAACGAGGGGCTGACCGGAGTTGAATTTCACATTCTCAACACGGACGCCCAGGCGCTCAACGCCTCACCGGTACCGAACAAGCTATCCATCGGCTCCAAAGTAACCAACGGCTTGGGCGCAGGGTCGGATCCCGCGCTTGGCAAGCAAGCGGCGCTCGAAGACACCGAGCGCATCATCGAGGTTCTGGAAGGCGCCGACATGGTGTTCGTCACCGCGGGCCTGGGCGGTGGAACCGGCACCGGAGCTGCGCCCGTGGTGGCTTCGCTCGCCAAGGAATTGAACGCCTTGACGGTCGCGGTGGTCACGAAACCTTTCGCGTTCGAAGGGCCGCGGCGCATGAAGCAGGCCGATCGCGGATTATCCGAGCTCGGCGGCACCGTGGACACGGTGATCACGGTTCCAAATGACCGGCTACTCGAATTGGTTCCCCGAGGCACCAGTTTCTTCGAGGCATTTCGCACCGCCGACGACATCCTGCGCCAGGCGGTGCAAGGCATCAGCGATATCATCACCACGCCGGGCCTGATCAATCGCGACTTCTCGGACATTCGCGCCATCATGCTCGGAATGGGTTACGCCATGATGGGCACCGCGTCGGCCAAAGGGGAGAACGCGTCCATCGAAGCCGCTCGCCAGGCTATCAGTTCTCCGTTGATGGAAGAAGGCGGCGTGAAGGGCGCGCGTGGCGTGTTGATCAACATCACCGGATCGAGCAAGCTCAGCCTGCACGACGTCAACGAAGCGTGCTCGCTGATCCGCGGAGCTACGGCGAACGAAGACGCGCAGATCAACTTTGGCGTGGTCATGAACGAAGCCATGAAAGACGAAGTGAAGATCACGGTGATTGCCACGGGCTTCCAACGCGACAGTTTGCCGCAGTTGGCGCGGCGCGCGACCGTCGGCGTTTCCGATTGGTCGATGCCGGAACCCGTGGCCGCTCTGGCGCCTCCTCCTCCGCCGCCTCCTCCTCCCGCTCCCGAGCCCGCGCCTATGCCGACATCGCTATTCCGCGACACGCCCGCTCCCGCGCCGCCTGTTGCTGAGGAGGAGCCCGCGCCGGTTGCAGTGGATGACCTCGAGGTTCCGGCCTTCATGCGCCGTGAGCGCCGGATGTACCAGTAGGGACTGGCTGAAGCAGCACTACTTAACGTAGGCGGGTCCGCGCAGCACTTTACCCGGGAGCGCGGTGGTCTGCTTGCCGTTGTCAATCACAGGCACACCGTTCACCAAAACGAACCGCATGCCCTCCGACAACCGATTGGGCTGGTCAAACGTCGCGACATCGCGGATCGTCGCTGGATCAAAAACGACGATGTCGGCCCACATGCCTTTCTTCAGTACTCCTCGATCTGTCAAGCGAAGTTTCTGAGCTGGTAAAGCGCTGAACTTACGGATGGCGTCTTCGAGCGAAAGTTGGTGTTCCTCGCGGACGTACTTGCGCAGAATGCGCGGGAAGGTTCCATAAGCGCGCGGATGCGGATGCTGGCGGCCCAGCACGCCATCCGGCGCCGTACCCTGGGAGTCGTTGCAAATGGAAACCCACGGTTGCCGGAGCGCCAAGGCCACGTCAGGCTCGGACATCCCGAATACCGCCACGGAAGTGAACGCATTGTCCTCGATGAGGAAATCGAAAATAGTATCGATCGGATCCTTGTTCCACAATTTCGCGATTTCGGCGATGGTCTTGCCCTGCAGCGGAACGAGCTTCGGATTGTGCGCCACGCTAATCAGGATCGCTTCCGGACCTGGGATCTCCTGCCATTCGTTGTCCCAATCTTTGCTCGGCGTCTCCATATCCTTGCGAATTCGGGCGCGCATGCTGGGATCTTTCAATCGCTCGATCATCTTCGCATCGCCGCCGTCATGCGCCCAGGGTGGAATGAATGCGGAAAAATCGTTGAACCACGCCGGGTAGGCATAAGTGTTGGCGCTGATTTCAAGCCCCTCCGCGCGCGCCTTTTCGATCTGCGCGACGATCTCCGGCATCCGGCCCCAGTTCTTCTTACCCGCGGCTTTCAGATGCCAGATTTCGGCCGGCGTCTTGGCCTCGCGCGCGATGCGGATCACTTCATCGATGGCCGCGGTCTCAGCATCGCCTTCGCTGCGCATGTGGGTAGCATAGATTCCGCCTAGTTTCGCGCTCTCCGACGCGAGCGCGATCAGTTCTTCCGTGGTGGCGTACGGAGCGGGCGCATATTGCAGGGCCGTTGACAGCCCCACCGCTCCGTCGCGCATGGCTTTTCGAACCAGTTGCTGCATGCGCTCCAGTTCAGCGGGCGTGGGCGCGCGATCGTCCTCGCCGATCACCATCCGCCGCACGGAGGTCGCTCCAACGTAGCTCGCCAGGTTGATTCCCAGCCCCTGTTTTTCAAGGCGCGCAAAGTACTCGCGAAACGTGGTCCAGTCCGGCTGGATGCCGAGGTGTTCGTATGCGGTTTGTCGTGCGCGCTTCATCGCATCACTGAGCGGTGCCACGGAGTCGCCCTCGCCAGTGATCTCGGTTGTAATGCCCTGGAAGATTTTCGACGGAAGATGCGGGTTGACGAGAATCGTCAGCTCGGATTGACCGAGCATATCGATGAATCCGGGCGCCACCGTAAGTCCCCGAGCATCGATACTGCGCTTGGCCTGAGCTTGGCTCAGTTGGCCGATGGCTGCAACCCGGCCACCCTGAATCGCGATGTCGGCTGAATACCAGGGTGAACCTGTTCCATCGATAACATGGCCATTTCGGATGACCAGGTCATAAGGCTGTGCCAGTAGGTTGGAACCTGCCAGGAGCAGTACATGCAACCGGTTCATTGTAAAGGAATTATATCATACCGGCCCCAGCGTTTCTATTCTGAATGAACAGAACTATTGACAATAACCTGGTAAATCTGTTTATAATGGTATTGGAGTTAGCAGATGAGTACCAAAGCCAAGATGGCGAAGCAGATCCGGGTTGCGGATGAAGCCTGGGTTGGTTTAGCTCTGCTTCATCACGAGCATCAGGACAGGGAATCTTTCACCGCGCGGGAAATCTTGGAGCGGCTCCGCACCGAACGGGCAACGCCTGAACTCAGGCCAGGGCTGCAGGCTCATATTTACTTGCATAATGTGGCCAATCTAGAGCCCAACTCGGCCAGATACCGGATGTTCTATCGTCTGCCGGACGACACTTACCGTTTGTTCCGTTCCGGTGATCGCGCCCATCCCGCTCGCCGGGGAAAAATCGAACCCAAAAGAGAAGAACTGCCAGAGCAATACCACTATCTGCTGGACTGGTATGAACGCACCTATTCTGGAAGAGGAATACCGATGAAAGAAGAAGACGATCCGATCCTACAGATGCGCGGCCTCGGCAAAGAGATTTGGGTCGACACGGACGCCGACGAATACGTCCGAGGTCTTCGAGCCAACTGGTACGGCGACCAGTCCCAGGAAAGGTAAGCGCTCCTGGCTAACATTTTCTGGGACACCAACCTTTTCATCTATCTTTTGGAAGACCATCCTCAGTCTGGAAAACCAGTACTAGACTTAAGGCGCCGAATGTTGGGTCGGAATGATCGGCTCTTCACCAGCGCGATGACGGTAGGTGAAGTCCTGGTGAAGCCGATCTCGCGCGGAAATACCGCTTTAGTGGACCGGTATCGAATGCTCTTCTCATCGGACCAGATCAGCGTCTGCCCGTTCGATTTTTCGGCGGCGGAATCCTACGGGAGAATCCGGCAGGATCGCTCCATCCAGCCCGCTGACGCGATCCAATTGGCCTGCGCGTCGTCGGCCGATATCGATCTTTTCATCACCAACGACGAACGCCTCAGCCAAAAGAATATCCCCGGAATCAAGTTCCTGACGAGCCTGTCCCGCGCGCCAATGTGAATCATCTGGCGTCGCCGCGCATCTACACTAGAGTCGATGCACGCGGTCATTCCATTCCTGCTACGCCATGGATATTGGGTGCTGGTGGCGAACGTATTCGCCGAGCAGCTCGGGCTGCCGGTACCCTCATTCCCGGTCTTGCTGGCGATGGGCGCGCTGGCGGGGCTCGGATTCAGGTCGTTCGACGTCTCATTGGTCCTGGCGGTGTGTGCAGCCATGCTGAGCGATGCCATCTGGTTCCGGCTGGGGCGCATACGCGGCCGATCCATATTGAACCTGCTGTGCCGCCTGTCGCTGGAACCCGATTCCTGCGTCAGTAACACCAAGGGTCTTTTCTCGCGCTTCGGCGCGCTAGCGCTGGTATTTGCCAAGTTTGTACCCGGGCTCGGTGCGGCTGCGGCGCCGCTGGCCGGACTCACGCGCATGCCGGCCTGGAAGTTCCTGAGTGCGGATGCGGCCGGAGCTGTCATCTGGAGCGGGGTCTATCTGGGGGCCGGTTTCATTTTTCGCAATCAGCTCGAAGATGTTGCAGACTACCTGCGCCGGATGGGATCGGGACTATTGCTGGTGCTCATCGGGCTCCTGGCTGTCTACATTTGCTGGAAGTATTACGAGCGCCAGAGATTCATCCGCGATCTGCGGGTGGCACGCGTGACGCCGGAAGAGCTGCGAGAAATGCTCCAACTGGGAAGCGATCTAGTGATCGTAGACCTGCGCCGGGCTCTGGAAGTGCAGTACGACTGCGTCAAGCTGCCTGGCGCGCTCTGGATCGCCCTCGAAGACCTGGAGCGGCGCCACGAAGAGATCCCGCGAGACAAAGAAGTGGTGCTTTATTGTTCTTGACCGAACGAAGCCTCCAGCGCCCGTGCGGCGCTACAGCTCTTACGTAAAGGCGTGCTGCGGGTGCGGCCGCTCAAGGGCGGGATCGAAACCTGGCGCGAGTTGGGTTTTCCGGTCGAGCCGCTTTCCATCGACTCGCCCGAAGCCGCTACTGAAACACGGGCTCGACCCGCAAGCCATCCTTGAGCGCTTTCTCGCTGGGCAGCGCCACGGCGTCGCCCTCGTTCAATCCCGACAGCACCTGCGTCTTGGTATAGCTGGCTACGCCCAGGCTCACTTTGCGCCACACCGCTCGATCGTCTTGAAGCAGGAAGACTCCGGTTTCGGCGCCCAGCCGCCGGATGACCTCCTTGGGGACAACCAGAGCGTTCTCTGCGGTGGTGGCCTGGATCTCGGCCGTGATGTTGGCGTTCGGCAGCAGGTCGCGATCCGGATTCTCGATTACGCAGCCCACTTCTCCCACTTGCCGGGTGTCCAGCTTGATGACCTGGGTTGGAAGCTTGTCCACGGCGCCTTTCCATTGATGTCCGGGCATCGCATCCCAAGTAATAACCACCGGCTCGCCGATGCGGACCCTGCCGAGATCCGGCTCATCGACATAGACTGTGACCCGAACGCGATCCAGCTTGCCGACTCTGCCGATCAGGTCGCCCGGGTTGACGAACGCGCCTTGCTTCAAGTCGAAATCGTAGAGCACCCCGTCCATGGGGGCACGCACCACGCTGAGTTCCAGGTTGGTTCGCGCGATTTGGGCGGCCGCTTGCGCCTCCTGCAACTTGGATTTCGCAATCTCCTTGTCGGTTCCAGTGACGAGCGCCGATTTCTGCGCTTCGAGCGCCTGGATGCGCAACTGCAGTTGATCGGCCGACTGGCGCGCGGCATCCAGCTCGACGCGCGTGGCGGCTTGCTTGTCCACCAGACGTTGCAGAGCTTGCGCCTGTTTCTTGGCGGCATCCAGATCAAGGCGCGCGCGGGACAGATCCGCATCCACCTGCTGGCGCTGCGCGATCCGTCCGCCTTGATCGAGTACCTGTTGCTCGGTCTGGGCCTGCTGAATTCCGGCCTGGGCACGGGAAAGCTCCGCCTGCGCGACGCGAGTATCGAGCTCCACCAGCGGTTGGCCCTGGTGGACTTGCTGGCCGCGGCTGATCAGCACTCGTGCGACTACTCCGGACCGCTCGGCGCGCGCGGGCATCCATTCGATGGGTTCCACTTTACCGTTGGTGGAGAGCATGCTCACTATGTTTTCCCGCGTGACCTTGGTGAACTCAATTCCCGGCGGCTTGGTCTTCTTAGAAACGATCCAGGCGACCAGAAACAAACCGGCGCCCAATATAACCGCCAGGAGTGTGCGGCCGCGGCTCACGAACGCGACCTCGCACAGTAGTCAAACAGAAGCTGCCATTCGGCGCGCTGGATCTCGAGCGCGGCGCGCTCGGCCGGCGTTCCCGGCATGCGCCGCGCCTGCTCGCAAAAGTCGATGAACGCGAATGGATCCCAGCGGCCGTCCACGCGGAATCCGGCTTCGGGATACTGGCCGGCTATAGAAGCGGCTGCGTTTGCGAGATCGTCGAAAACGAGATGAGAACCAGCTTGCCGGAACCAATAGGCGGCATTGCCGGGGTCCGGCTCCTGCCGATGCAGAATCGCGTGCCAGAAGCTTCCTTCCGGGGTTTCGATATCCTGCGCGATCTTGTGGCCTTGGTCAAAACAGGAAAAATATGTCCATAGCCCAGCGAGCGCTGCTTCGGGAGCCCGCGCATCCGGGAACAAATCTGACGCTTTCTGTTTCGATAGGGCCGCGTGCGCCTCCTTCGGCATGGTTCCGCTGGATAGGAGTGGAATCAAGCGATTTCCGTCTTGATCGAGAGCCAGGATCCGAGCCACACGGCTCCCGTAAAGCTTGGAATCGAATGGCAATTCCTATTGTCCCAAAATCTACTCCAGCACCACCAGCGTCTCGCCTGCGGCTACGGTATCGCCGTCCCGCACACGGACTTCGGTGACGCGCGCGGGACGCGGCGCCTTCATTTCGTTTTGCATCTTCATCGCCTCCACCACCGCCAGGCCCTGACCGGTTTCCACCGTATCGCCTCGCTGGACCAGCATCCGTACGATCTTTCCAGGCATGGGTGCGATGATGTTCTGGCGCCCGCTTCCCAGCGCGGATTTCGATCCCCGGCCAGTGTTGCGCGGATCGCGAACTTCTACGTTATAACGCCGGCCCTGGACGGTTGCCGTCTCCGCTGGGCTGGCGGCCGGCAGGCGTACTTCGAAGCTACGGCCCTCGACCAAAACAGAAAATACGCCCGGCTCGACCTCGATTGCGTTTTCCAGCTGCGCCTTGTCAATCTCGACGGGACGCCCATCGATCACGATCTGCCAATTCATCGCAGCAAATGGCCTCGCCCCTCTATGAGCCAGTTGCTGTAGGCCGGCTTCTCCATCGGGGTTTCCGCGCTGCCATTGCGAGAAACAGCGGCTGCGGCGGCCAGAGCGATCGCCACATCGAGCTGTCCGGAAGGCGCTTCGGGCGGTTTCCGGCGCGCCATCAGATCCGCGATGAAGCCGGTATGCAGGGCGCCGCGGGCGAATTCAGGATCCCCCAGGATTTCGCGGAAAAACGCTACATTTGTCTCCACGCCCGTGATCACGTATTCGGCCAGCGCCCGGTCGAGGCGCCGGATGACGGCGTCGCGATCGGGCGCCCAGGCCACCAGTTTGGCCAACAAGGAGTCGTAGTCGAGAGGTATGGTCCAGCCCGGGTACACTCCGGAATCTAAGCGGATGCCCGGCCCGGCCGGTTCGCGCAGCTGCAGGATCTGGCCGGGTGAGGGAAAGAATTGATTGTCCGGATCCTCGGCGCAGATGCGGCACTCCATAGCGCAACCCTTCCAGCGCACATCCTCCTGGCTGAAAGGCAGAGCCTCTCCGGAGGCGATTCGCAATTGGAGCTGCACCAGATCCAGCCCGGTCACCAGCTCGGTGACGGGATGCTCCACCTGCAGGCGCGTATTGACTTCCAGGAAATAGAAATTTCCGTCTTGATCGGCCAGAAATTCCACAGTGCCCAAGTTGTAGTATCGGGCCGCTCGGGCAATGCGCAGGGCCGCCTCTCCCATTTCCTGGCGCATCTCGGGATTCCGCGAAACCAATGGCGACGGGCACTCTTCGACAATCTTCTGGTGCCGGCGCTGCAGGGAGCATTCCCGCTCTCCCAGGTGCACCAGGTTGCCGTAGCGATCGCCGGCGATCTGAATTTCAATGTGGCGCGGGCGCTCAATGACTTTTTCGATGTAGATCTCGCGGTTGTGAAAAGCGCGCTCGGCTTCGCTGGAGGCGTCGCGGATGGAGGCTTCCAATTCACTCTCTGCGTCCACGCGCCGCATGCCCTTGCCGCCGCCTCCCGCGGCCGCCTTCAACAGCACCGGGTAGCCCAGCTTGCGCGCCAACTTGCGCGCCTGGTCGAGATCGGTGGCGGGCTCTTCGCTGCCCGGCACCACTGGAACAAAAACCTGCTTGGCAAGAGTCCGTGCCGCCGTCTTCGAACCCAGGCGCTGGATGGTTTCCGACGATGGGCCGATGAACACCAACCCGGCCGCTTCGCATGCGGCCGCGAATTTCGCGTTCTCGCTGAGAAAGCCGTAGCCGGGATGAATCGCCTGCGCGCCGTGCTGGTGCGCAGCTTCCAGAATCTTTTCGATGTTTAGATAGCTCTCCGACGACGGGGCCGGTCCGATGTGTTCGGCTTCGTCCGCCAGCCGGACGTGTAGCGCGCCGCGGTCGGCGTCGGAAAACACGGCTACGCTGGTAATCTCCATTTCCCGCAGCGCGCGAACCAGGCGCACCGCGATTTCGCCGCGATTGGCGATCAGTACCTTTCGAAACATGCAGGCTGATTGTAGCAAGAGTTTGATACGCTCAAATGAGCCAGCAGGCACAGCCCATGGCCGTTTCCGGCATCAAAGATTCGCTCAAACAGCAAGGCGTCCGGCTCACTCGCCAGCGCCAAATCCTGCTGGACCTGATCGACCAGTCCGGCCAGCATCTGGATGCGGAGCGTCTGTACCAGTTGGGCCGGGAAAAGGATCCCAAGCTAAATCGCGTCACCGTGTACCGTACGCTCAAGCTGCTGAAGGCCGGCGGCCTGGTGGACGAGCTGGATCTAATGCACCACTCCGGCGACCAGCACTATTATGAGACCCGGCTCAAGCAAGAACACGCGCACGTGATCTGCCTGCGTTGCGGCAAAATTGAAGAGTTTTTCGGCGATCCGTTGCGTAAAATGCGGGAACAGATTCAGAGCCACTTCGGTTTTGAGATCGTATTGGCCCGCACGGAAGTAGGTGGATATTGCGCCCACTGCCAGGTGTTGCGCGCCAAGGAAATGGCCGCGGCAGCGAACGAGACTCAGGCTGTGGCCGAGCGCAGCGCACCCCGGCGCCGGAGGCGTTGATGGCGACTCCGGGTTCAGAACCCGCGCGAATTCCCGTGCTCGAAGTCGTCAATCCGTCCGGAAACCGCAGCCGGGTCCCGATCGCGCCGCTGCCTTTTCAGATAGGACGGCAAGGCGACAATCATCTGGTGCTGCGCGACAATCGCATTTCACGCAGCCATGCACGAATCGTCGGCGAGAACGGCGCGTATTTCATCGAAGACCTGAATAGCCGGCAGGGCGTTTACGTAAACGGAGAACGCATCACGCGCCAAAAACTGTCGGGCTCGGACCGTATCGATTTCGGTTTGGCCGATTCATACCGGCTGGCTTTCAGCTTCGAGCCGGATGAGATTCACCGCTTCCTGGATCAGTTCTCGCCGCCGGGTGTGGCCGCCGCGAGCAATCTGTCGAAATTGCGATCGCTGGTAGAAGTCGCACGGGCTCTGCAAAGCTCGCTTTCTCCCCAGGACGTGCTGGCGGCGGTGGTGGATGCAGCGCTGGCCGTCACGGGCGCCGAGCGAGGTTTTCTGTTGCTCAAGAAGGGAGACCAGCTGGATGTGAACGTGGCGCGCGACCGTCGTGGAGTGCCGCTGGCCAGCGCGGACCTGCAGGTTCCACGCTCTCTCATCTTGCGCGCTCTGCGGACCCGGCGCGAACTTCTTTCCATGACGTTCGATCGCGCCGGCGAGGAAGGCGTCCGTCCTGAAACCTCGGTGGCGGACCTGGACCTGCGCAGTGTATTGTGTGTGCCGCTAATTCGAGTGCGCCTGGCATCCAGCGAGGAAACGCTGGCGGCCTCTGTTCAGGATACGGTGGGTTTGCTCTACATGGATTCGCGGCTCTCGGCCGCCGACCTGTCGTTGGGAAATCGCGAGATACTGCAAACGCTCGCGCTGGAAGCCTCAACCATCCTGGAAAACGCCCGGCTGCTGCTTGAAGAACGCGAGAAGCAACGTCTGGAGGAAGAGCTCAACATTGCCCGGGGCATTCAGCGCGACCTGCTGCCTGGTGCGCTCCCTGCCGACGGCTGGTTTCGCGCGGCCGGTTCCAGCATCGCTTCGCGGCAGGTGGGGGGCGACTATTTCGACGTTCGTCCCGCGGGTCCGGACGCCTATGCTTGCACCATCGCCGACGTGTCCGGTAAAGGCATGAGCGCGGCGCTGCTGGCGGCCTTGCTGCAGGGCGCCTTTTCGATTACCAGCGAGGGGCCCGCCCGGATCGACGATCTGATGGGCCGCGTCAATCGCTTCTTGAACGAGCGCGCGCAGGGCGAAAAATACGCGACCGTCTTTTACTGCACCATCCAGCGGAACGGCCAAATCCATTGGGTAAATGCCGGACACCCCAAACCGTTCCTGGTGCGGTCCGCGTCCGAAATCGTGCCGCTGGACAGCACGGGATTGCCGCTGGGGATGCTGGACGCGGCGGGCTACGAAACCAAGACGCTGCAACTCGAGCCCGGGGACAAGATCGTGCTTTTTAGCGACGGCCTGTCGGAAGCAGAAAACGCCGAGGGCGAGTTTTTCGACCGGGGCATGCGCCAGGTGCTCAAAGCGCATGCTTCAGCCGGAAGCGCGGAGTTGCACGAGCGTCTGATCGAAGCGGTGAAGGAATTTACGGAAGACGCCGATCCGGGCGACGACATCACGACCCTGGTATTGGAGTATCGGCCCTAGCTGGCCTCGCGTAAAAGCCGGTGAACTTCGCCGGACACGCACTGCTATAATCGAGCAAGTTAGGCGATTGAAATACTTGAATCCTATTTACGCCGTAACGCGTATTTAAGCTTGTAGGGGAATTCTAAGTAAATGAGCACATCCAAAGTTCAACCTATCGAGGCCGGCGTGGTTGCCTCGAGTCTGGGGAATTACAAGGTGTTCAATCGCATCGTCGATTGGATTACCAACGATCGTCTGCAGTTGTTGAATATCACCGAGCGCATCAACGAGATCGTCCGGAAAAGCGGCATTGGCGACGGTCTGGTTCATCTGCAATCCCTGCACACCACTTCCGCCGTATTCCTCAATGAATGGCAGGACGCGCTGCTGGACGATGTCAAGGGTTTCCTGGAGCAGATGGTGGAGCGCGACCGGTATTATCGGCACAACGACCCGGAGCACTCCGACTGCGAGCGCAAGAATGCCGATTCGCATTTGCGCGGCATGTTGATGGGCCAGACGCTGTGCCTGCAAGTCCGCAACGCTAGTGTGTTGCTGGGGACCTGGCAGAGCATCATTTTCGCCGAGTTCGACGGGCCTCGCAGCCGCTCGCTCGCGGTGCAGGTTTCCGGCATCTAGAGCTGTGGCCCGATTCTTTACGCTCGAACAAGCGCAGCACTTGCTTCCCCAGGTTGAGTCTGCTATTCGCGAAGCCATCGCGTTCAAGGCCGAATACCAAGAGGCGGAGTCCGAGTGCCAGCAATTTCAACGGCGAATCATGCTGCAAGGCGGTGTCGTGGTGGACCACTCCAAGCTGCTCGACCGCAAGCATCGGCGCGATTCCAGCGCCCGGCACCTCCAGCATGCCATCGAAAAAATCCACGAATATGGATGCCTGGTGAAGGATCTGGATGTGGGTCTGATCGATTTCCCGACGCTCTTCAACGGTCAGGAAGTCTACCTTTGCTGGAAGCTCGGCGAGAGCGGCATCCAGTTTTGGCATGGCGTCGAGGAAGGCTTTCGCGGACGCAAACCAATCGATCATGAATTTCTCGAACATCACCAAGGCGACTTGGCCAACTGATGTGCGAGAATTGAGAACAGTCGTCTCTAACCGGTCGATCTCTCAAAATCAAGCATGCTGCTGAGCCGAGAATTCGTTGCGTACCTGTCCAGGCAACTCGTCAAGCGGTTGACTCCGCAGATCATCGAAACCAGCGACCCCAACGCCGCGGGAGAGATGATCGGGACGATCATACAGGACGAGCTGCAGGTGGAGGACCGGCTTAATGACGAGGTGCGCGAGCTGTTGGCTCAATACAGCGATTACATGCGCCGTGAGGGCGTCAGCTACCAGGAGATGTTCCGGCGCATCAAGAACACGCTGATCTCGCAGCGCAAAGTGATTCGCGCCTCCGGCCGCGACACTGGCGACAACATGAAGCTGTCGCGCGACAAAATCAACGACATCTCCCACAAGCTGGTCACTGCCTTCCGCAAGGCGCGCGAATTCCGCGTCAAGAAGGATCCTAACGACGTGCGGCTGGAAATAGTGCGCTCGATGACCGAGCTGCTGGCGGTGGAGGAAAAAGTCGACCGCGCCGCCCGCACCAAGATCCGCTCGCAGAAAAAAGAAATTCCAGAAGGCACCGAGGAGTGGGATCTGCTCCACCGGCGTTATTACGCCGAGGAACTGAAGAAGTTCGGCATCGATCTGAACCGATGAGCGCGGCCACGATCGTCGTCGTGGGCAGCCTCAACATGGATTTCGTAGCGGCAGTGGAGCGTCTGCCTGCGCCCGGCGAGACCGTGCTCGGGCGGGATTTCCAGATGATCCCCGGCGGCAAGGGTGCCAATCAGGCGTGTGCCGCAGCACGGTTGGCCAGTCCGTCCACGCGAGTGAAAATGGTGGGCCGCGTGGGCTACGATGTTTTCGGCGATCATCTCAAGGCCAGTCTCTCGGCCGCGGGCGTCGATGTAAGTGCGGTGCACGCTACGCGCGCTTCAGCCACCGGTGTCGCGCTTATTTCTGTCGATCGTTCCGGGCAAAATTCCATCGTTGTAGCTTCTGGGGCCAACCATGCGTTGGCAGCGTCGGACGTCGAAGCCATGCGGCCGGTATTTCGAGGCGCGCGCGTGGTGCTGTTCCAACTGGAGTCGCCGCTCGATACCGTGTCGGCGGCATTGCGGCTGGCTCGGGAGGAGGGCGCGCGGACGATTTTGGATCCTGCTCCGGCGCAGCCGCTGCCAGCCGAGTTACTTGAGAATGTGGACATCCTGACTCCGAACGAAAGCGAAGCGCTGCTCTTGCTGGGCCATCCGCCGGGCCGGGTCGAGCGGGCTCAGGCGCCGCCGCTAGCGGGGTTCTTGGGCGGTCTCGGCCCCCAGTCGGTAGTGCTGAAGCTGGGCGACCGCGGGAGTTTTTATTACGACGGCCAGATCGAGCTGTTCAGCGATGCGTTTCCCGTCACGGCTCGCGACACGACGGCCGCGGGCGACGTGTTCAACGCTGCACTTGCGGTCGGCCTGGCTGAAGATCGCCCTATCGCCGAAGCGCTGCGGCTCGCCAACGCCGCCGCGGGGATTTCGGTAACTCGGGCCGGTGCGCAATCGTCGATCCCGTCGCGCGGAGAAGTGGAAGCACTAATCAGCTAACACGCGACTCGACTAAACAAAAGGATTCTCAACCCGAATCCCGAAATAGGTATGGCCGTCACTCAAATCTTCCGACCATATGCGCTTCGAGCCAGCGCGCTCGGCGCAGGCAATGATCATGCCATCGTAAAAGTGCAATCCATACCTTGCGTGCACTGCTACGGCTCGGTTGACGATCTCAGGGTCTGGCGCAATCGCGCGAATAGGCTCCAGAGCGTCCAGCATGGCTACAACCTCCGCTGGCTTTGGCCCAGGAGAGACCTTGTGAAGAAAAGTCGCGGCAAACTCGCCTAGAACCTGGGTAGAGAGCACCATTTCACCCGCCAGCGCTTTGCGGACCAGCTCCTGAGCACGTGCTTGTTTGCGGCGATCCGTCAGATCGTACGCATACACGAGTACGTTGGTATCCAGGAAATCAGGAGCGCTCATAAAGATCCGGACGCTTCCACTTGCGCTTACCGATTTTGAACTTGTACCTATCAAACGAATGTTCCAGGGCTTCGCGTTGGCGGCGTCTGCGTCCAGTGGCTGCGTCCTCTGAAGCCACTTGCTCCAGGTAGGAGCGAATCATCGCTGTCAGCGTAGTGTCGCGTTCCGCCGCAACTTTCCGAACTTTTTTGATCAGATCATCATCCAAAGTCAGAGTCACGTTCATCTTCCCATAATAAGGGAAACCCTTATTATGGGCAATCATTTTTCCCGCGGATCTAACACGGGATGTCCGCGGTGGCCAGAGGCGGCGATAGCGCTCTCCTTCCGCACCGTGTCAACATAGAAGTTACTCTTCTCCATGGAATTTTCACTTACATCGGAGCAGGTGCAGCTTCGCAAGGCGGTCCGCGAATTCGCGGAAGCCGAGATCGCTCCCCACGTTTTGGATTGGGATGAGAACCAGATCTTCCCGCTCGAAGCTATCAAGAAGGCCGGCGAGCTCGGCTACATGGGAGCGATCTTTCCTGAAGACTTGGGTGGCGCTGGGCTGGGCTACATCGACTACGCCATCATCATTGAAGAACTCGCGCGGGTCGATCCTTCGGTGGGCTTGATCGTCGCGGCGCACAATTCGCTCTGTTCCAACCATATCTTTCTGGCAGGCAGCGAGGAGCAGCGCCGCAAGTACATTCCTCGGCTGGCCACAGCGGAATGGATCGGCTGCTGGTCACTAACCGAGCCCGAAGCAGGGTCTGATGCCGCCGGCACGCGGACGCGAGCGGTGAAGGACGGCGCCTGCTGGGTGCTCAACGGAGGAAAAACCTTCACCACCAACGCGCAGTACGCCGATGTATGCGTGGCCATGGCCGTGACCAATCGGGCCGCCTCGCATCACGGCATTTCCGCCTTCATTCTCGAGAAAGGAATCCCCGGTTATCGCGTCGGCAAAAAAGAAAACAAAATGGGTATGCGCGCCAGCGCCACGGGCGAAGTTCTTTTCACCGATTGCCGTCTGCCGGAATCGCAGCTGCTCGGCAAGCCGGGCGAGGGCTTCGTCGACAGCCTGCGTATTCTCGACGGCGGACGCATTTCCATCGCGGCGCTTTCGGTCGGCACCGCGCAGGGAGCCTACGAAGCTGCGCTCAGCTACTCGAAGCAACGCAAACAGTTCGGCCGGCCCATTTCCGAGTTTCAGGCCATCCAGAACAAGCTGGCGGATATGGCGACGGAGATCGATGCAGCGCGCCTGCTCACCTATCGCGCCGGCTGGATGAAGGACCAGGGCGAGCGTGTCACCAAGGAATCCGCCATGGCCAAACTGTTCGCTTCCGAGATTGCGGTGCGCGCTGCCAACGAGGCGGTGCAGATTCACGGCGGCTACGGCTTTATCAAAGACTATCCGGTTGAAAAATTCTATCGCGACGTTAAGCTGTGCACCATCGGAGAAGGCACCAGTGAGATCCAGCGGCTGGTGATTGCGCGGCAGCTTCTGAAAAGTTGATGGATTCCTGGTCCGAGCAAATCCTGGCGGGAAATCCGCGCGCCCTGGCGCGGGCCGCGACGGCTGTCGAAAATCGCAGGCCGGCGGCTGAGCATTTGCTCAAGGAACTGTTCGCCCACACTGGACGTGCAACGGTGGTAGGGATCACGGGCGCTCCCGGCGCAGGGAAAAGTTCTCTGGTGGATTGTCTGATCCGCGAACTTCGGCGCGAAGGCAAACAAGTGGGCGTGCTCGCGGTTGACCCCACCAGCCCTTACACCGGCGGCGCCATCCTGGGCGACCGCATCCGCATGCTCAGCCATCACGCCGACTCCGCCGTATTCATTCGTTCCATGGCGACGCGCGGCTGGCTGGGCGGGCTGGCGGCGGCCACTACGGACATGGCGCTGCTGCTGGACGCTGCTGGAAAAGATGTGGTGCTGGTGGAGACTGTCGGCGTCGGCCAGGATGAAGTAGAGATCGCGAAACTGGCCGACGTCACCGTGGTCGTGCTGGTGCCCGGCATGGGCGACGATGTCCAGGCCATCAAAGCCGGCATCATGGAGATCGCCGATGTTTTCGTGATCAACAAATCCGATCAGTCCGGCGCGGATCGGCTGCAGCGCGAGATCAAAGCCATTCAGAGTCTTTCCACACGCAAGGACGGCTGGGTGCCTCCCATCGTCCATACCGTAGCCACGGAAGGGAAGGGAATCGGCGAGCTGCTGGCCGCGGTACGATCGTTTCTGGAACGCAGCGGCGCCAAGAACCGGGCAGTCGAGAACTGGAATTTGCGGCTGCGCGAGATGCTGCGCGAGCGGCTGCTGGATCGCTTCGCGGGCTTGAATTTCGAGCATGCGGCGGAAGAAATCGCGGCGCGCCGCACGGATCCTTACACAACTATCGATGGCTGGCTCAAACAAATTCTCGATTGATCACTTGGGCATCGCGGTGCGCTCGCTCGACGCGGCGCTCGAGTTTTACCAAAAGCAGCTGGGCTTCCCGGTGGGGCTGCGCGAGACTGTGGAACAAGAACGCGTTCATGTGGCGATGCTCCCGGCGGGCGGATCGCGCATCGAATTGCTCGAAGCCACGGGGCCGGATTCGGTGATCGCGAAGTTCATCGAAAAGCGTGGCGAGGGTTTGCATCATGTGGCTGTCAAAGTTCCCGATCTGGCGGCTACGGTAGAGCGTTTGAAGGCTGGCGGTGCGCGCCTGTTGAACGACCCGCGGCCCGGAGCCGGCGGACATCTCTACGTATTCGTGCATCCATCTTCAACCGGAGGCGTGTTGCTGGAGTTGATACAGGAATGAAACCAACCATAGGCATCATAGGCGGAAGTGGGCTGTATTCCATGCCAGGTTTCGAAGCGCAGGAAGAAGTATTGCTCGACAGCCCCTGGGGGCGTCCGTCGGACGATTACATGGTCGGACGGCTGGCGGGCAAAGAGGTGGCTTTTCTGAGCCGGCATGGCCGTGGCCATCGCATCTCGCCGTCCGAGCTGAACTTCCGCGCGAATATCTACGGCTTCAAATCGCTGGGTGTTGAGCGGATCATTTCGCTCAGCGCCGTGGGCTCGCTCAAGGAAGAGCATCCGCCGCTCAAGTTCGTTATTCCCGATCAGTTTTTCGATCGCACGCGCGGCCGCGCTTCCACTTTTTTCGGCGAAGGACTGGTGGCCCATATCAGTTTCGCTCATCCGATTTGTCCGCAGCTTTCCGAAGTCGTGTCGCAGGCTTGCGTGCAAACTGGAGTGGGCGTCGCCAGGGGCGGAACATATCTCTGCATGGAAGGGCCGGCGTTCTCAACGCTCGCCGAATCGAACGTGTATCGCAGCTGGGGCATGGACGTGATTGGCATGACCAATCTGCAAGAGGCCAAGCTGGCGCGCGAGGCTGAGATTTGTTATGTCACGGTCGCGATGGTAACGGACTACGACTGCTGGCATGAAGAACACGATGCGGTGACCGTCACCGACATTCTCGAGAATTTGCAGCGCAATGCCGAGAACGCCTGTAAGGTTGTGGCCGCCAGCGTTGCGAGCATGCCCGCCCAGCGCGAATGCAAATGTGGATCGGCGTTGGCGCATGCGCTGATCACCGATCCGGTCACGGTGCCGCCCGTCACGCGCAAGAAGCTGGAGTTGCTGGTTGCAAAGTACCTCCGCTAAGCGCCTCGCGCACGAGTTGCTGGACTACTGCCTGGAAGGCCGGCCCTGGCCCGACCACCTGATCAACGGCCTGCTGGATGCGGACGGAAGCCGCGCCCTGTTTCGCATCGTGGTGGAGCGGCTCGGCGATCTGTTCGAGCCGAAGCTCTGCAGCGTCTACGCCGAGCTGTTCTCCCAGGTGATCGCGCGGTGCATTCCTGGCCTGCACGCCGAACATCTGGCGGCGCGCTACGAGCGCGTGCGGGGTCCGCGCGCGTTTGATCGCGATCCGGCCGCGATCCGCAACGTCTTCGTACTCTCGCGTGTCACCTTGGGCGCCGATGTTGCCATCACCAGCGTCTTGCTGGATGCGGCCAAGCAGCGCTTCACGAACGCGCGCATCTGGTTCGTTGGCCCGCAAAAGAATTGGGAATTGTTTCAGGCTGATCCCGGCTTGAGCCATCTTGCCATCGCTTATCGCCGCAGCGGCGCGCTGGACGACCGGCTTTCGATTTGGGAGGAACTGCGCAATGCAGTGTCGCGGCCGGCGAGTATCGTGATCGACCCCGACTCGCGGCTTACTCAACTCGGGCTTCTGCCGATTTGTCCGGAAGAAGATTACTACTTCTTCGAGAGCCGCTCTTACGGAGGTGCGAGCGACGAAAAGCTGTGCGCGCTGGCCACGCAATGGGCGGCTGAAACCTTCGGCGCCGCCGATCCGCGCCCTTATATTTCCACCGGCCTGGATGCATCGCAATTCACAACCACGGTCAGCTTCGGTGTTGGCGAGAATCCCGAAAAACGCATCGCCGATCCGTTTGAAGAAGAGCTCTTGCGGCAACTTCCCCGGCCCATTCTCATTGACAAAGGAGCGGGTGGAGAAGAAGCCGCGCGCGTCGAGCGGGCCGTGGCCAGGGCCGGGCCGGGAGTCGCGACTTGGGACGGCTCATTCGCCGGATTCGCCCAGCACATCGCGCGCAGCCGGCTGTACGTTGGCTACGATTCGGCGGGCGGTCACGTGGCGTCCGCGTGCGGCGTTCCGCTGATTAGCATCTTCTCCGGATTTGCTTCCGAGCGCATGCTCCAACGCTGGCGCCCGCCGAGCGCGCACATTCTCCGCGCGGACGATCCAGCCGCGGCGCACGCACTGGTGCGGAACGCGCTGGCACTTCTGTCAACGCTCGGTTTTACTGTTTCTTGACTTTGTTATCTTCGGGCGGCTTTTCTTTGGTCTGATCGTCGGGCAGAGGCTCGGGCGTGTCGAACTTGATCGTGCTGCCGGTTTCGAACTTGCGATACAGCCGGAATTCGATTTCGTTCTTGGTGGCGTAGCGATCGGCTCGCGACGTGAGAACCGCCTTCAAGGGCAGCATGTATTCGCCGTCCGCAATCTTCGCTAAATCATAATCCAGCGACACGTGGACGTCCCGAATCGGAAAGTCGGGAGGAACATCGTAGGGGTTGAGCGTGATCTTGGTCACCATCTTCGTGTCGCGGTCTATAAAGACCAAGCCTCGGTAGGCCGGCACGATGGATTGCTTAGTGTCTTTTTCCTCGATGTGGTATCGCGAGTAAGTTTGCGCAATATCATAGGCGAACACGTAGGTTCGCCGGCCGCGCAGCGTCGCCCAATGATCCCATCCGAATCGCGTATTGCTTTCCGGATCGAAAATCTGTTTCATCATCGTGCCGAATTCGCCCGAGGATGTAGTGCCGCCCAGGTCTTCCATCTTGACATTGGTCACGGGCTGATTGTTCTCGAGGATCACATCATAGTCCTCGTGCTGGCCGTCGTAGGTCAGCTTGGCCGTGATGGTGTCCGTCGTGTGGAAAGCAGTGCCCTTGCCCGACGCATCAATAAAGCGCCGGGTCACCTGTACGCAGATGAAATTTGGAAGATTCTTGGTGTAATTCATCACGTACTCGCGAGCTTCATCCAGGATCTTACCCTGTTCGATGGAGTCCGGAGGCGGGATTGGCACGACTACGGGCTTCGGCGCGGGAGGCGGAGGTTCGGGAAGATTGGCCGTAGCCTCCACCATGCCGCGCAGCGCCATGACTGTCTTCGGTCCGGCGCCTTTGCTCTGAAGCTCCTCAACGGTGGCGTCGTCGAGCTTCTCGGTCAGCTTCACCGATCGCAGATATTGCGCAACCTGGACATCGGACTGCTTCATCTGAATGGTCGATTCGATGAAAGTTTTCAGCTTCTCCACCGTCAGGCTCATTTGCGAGGCGGCGAACAAGGTAGCGGCTGAAACCAGGACGAGCAAATGCCGGATATTCGGAAACAAATACCGCATATTCTTATTGTGCCTCAGAATCAGAGTTTCGGGACGCCAAAACGTCCTCCAGGGCGGGGCGAAGCTCGGGATAGCGGAACCGAAAACCGGCTGCTTCAGCGGCCTCAGGCAGCACGCGCTGGCTCCCCAGAAGCATTCCGGCCATTTCGCCAAACACCAATTTCAGCGCCGCCTCAGGCACTGGAAAAATGGCTGGCCGATGCAAGGCCGCCGCGAACTCCCGAGTAAATTCGAGATTTGTGACGGGGTGCGGCGAGACGGCATTCACCGGACCCCGCAGAGCGGAATTTCCGAGGGCAAACAGGCTCAAATCGACGGCATCCACAATGTGAATCCAGGACATCCATTGCCGGCCCGAACCGATGCGTCCTCCGACGCCGAGCCGGAACGCCGGCAGCATCTTGGCCAGAGCGCCACCCGGACCCAGCACGATTCCGAAACGCACCGGGACCACGCGAATGCCAAACGGCTCCGCGGCCTGGGCGGCGCTCTCCCAATCGGTCACTACCTCTGCTAAGAAACCCTGACCGGAGGCCGAAGTTTCGGTCAGGGTTTCGTCGCCGCGCGATCCGTAAATACCGATAGCGGAGGCGCACACTAAGACAGCCGGCCGCCGGGGCTGCCGCGCGAGAGCACTCACCAGCAGGCGGGTTCCTTCCACTCGGCTGTCACGGATGCGAGCCTTCGCTTGCGATGTCCAGCGCTGCCCCACCGGTTCGCCGGCCAGATGAATGACGGCATCCGCGCCGGCCACGGTGTCTGGCGGAGGTTCCGAGGCCGCGTTCCATTCCGAGAAGGAAACGGACGCCGGGAGCTTTGAGCTGCGTCTTCGCCCCAAGACATGCACCTGGTGGCCGCCGGCGAGGAGCTTCGCAACCAGACGGCTCCCCACGAACCCGGTAGCGCCGGTCAAGGTGACGTTCATCGTGCGCTCCGCATGCCTTCTTACGACTTATACCGCACCGCGCCTAAGATGGGCGCCGTAAGCTGCGGCTACAATGAATTGTCGACATGCGCGCCTGGAATCGTGCCAAATTGCTGTGGGGCTATCTAAGGCGCAAGCCCGTCCTCAACGGGCTGCCGGTTGAGTATATCGTCGAAACCACCGCCAAGTGCAACCTGTATTGCCCCATGTGCCCGCGCGAAACTCACAAGCAACCCAAGGAGGACATGACGGACGAGATTTTCACGCGTCTGGTGCGCGAGTCGGGACAGAGCGCCGAGCACATGATGCTGATCGGCCTGGGCGAGCCGTTCATGGACCGGAAGATTTTCGACCGCATCGAGTACTGCGAGCGCCATCACATCTCGACGCTGCTTTCAACCAACGGGACTTTCTTCGACGAGAAGACCTGCGCCCGGCTGCTTGACACGGCGCTCGAGCACATCACGCTGAGTTTCGACGGTGCCACCAAAGCATCGTATGAGTACTACCGCAAGGGCGCGAATTTCGAGAAAGTGCGCGACAATTTCGTGCGTTTCGCGCGCATGAAGCACGCGCGGCGCGCCAAGGTCCAGGTGGTGGTGCAAATGGTGCGCATGCAGCGCAACTCGGGCGAGGTCGACGATTTCGTGCGCTACTGGAGTGCTGTTCCAGGAGTGGACCAGGTGCGCGTCAAGGAAGACGAGACCAACCTGCTGCAGCCCGAGGGCGGGCACGCTGCGCAGGACTGGAAGCATCCCTGCCATTACTTATGGCGCGGTCCGGCGTACATCAAGCACAACGGCGATGTTTATCCGTGCTGCCAGAGTTACATGCTGGACGGCCGCGCGATCGGAAACCTCGCGGAAGCGCCGCTTCATGCGATTTGGAACGCGGAGGAAATGCAGCGCCTGCGGGCTCTGCATGCCGCCGGGCGCGCTGGTGAGATCGACATGTGCTCGCGCTGCCGGACCACCATCCCGCATCCCATGCTGGTGGCGGGAAGCCTGATCCTGCACGGCCGCACCGTCCGCAAATGGCTGCCGCGCATTGAGCGGTTGATCTACTCGGCTAAGCTGCCCAAGTCGCTGCTCACGCCGCCGAACAAAAGGTCCCTGGAAGACGACTTAGTGCAAATCGATTCCGCGCACAAGTGAACGGCACGTCAATTGCGTCAAGGCGCGAGGGTGATTCCCCGCGCCCTGGAAGTCCTCAGTTGGCATTCACTCTCTATTTCCCTTCCGGTGTGGCGCGCTGGAACACCAGGGGCGCGTTAATCGGTCCATGCTGGTACGTGCCGTCGAGCTCGCTGCCTTCTTTGTTCAACGTCCCAGTGAATGAGGCGCTGATGGCTTTGAATTGCAGAGTCACTTTCGAATCCGTGTGGGTGATGGTCACAGGCACCTCCAATCCTCCTTCATCCAGGTCCACGGCCGTGCCGCTGGCGGTGCCATCGGGATGGTTCAACATCGTCAAGACGATCCGCAATTGCTGGCCTTGGGCCGCCAGCGTCCCTTTCCATGTTCCTTCTAGCTGTTTGCCTATCGCCGCGCTCTTGTCGGGCGTCTCGACGTGGGCCGCTCCGGTTCGAGTAAGGTTCATCGGGACTGAATAGCCGCTCACAGACAAATGACCGGCCAGCGACCTGCCATCATCGGAGAGCACACCGTCGAAGGGCTGATCGGTGCGAGCTTGAAGTCCCACCGAACGCCCCACCACGGTCACCTTTTGAAACGGAAGGCCCTTCAGACTTTGCTCTGGAATTCCAATTGTTCCGATGAATTCCCCTTTTTCAGTTCGCAACAGATCGACTTCAACGTTAACTGCGCGATCCGGCGTCTGAATGGCTCCCTCCCAATGGCCGGATGGATCCGCGGTTTGTTGGGCGCGCAGCCAGGATGGCGACATCAGAACTAGCGCCGTGAATAGCGACATACGAAATGGAAGTTGCATACGTGTTCTCCTGTTGGGTGTGTCTTTCAAATTGGGTCTTGCTTTCAAAAATCCTGGCGCGCGATTTTGATCGTGGCGCCGTACAGCATTGCGGAGGACGCCGCAAGACTGGCGAGCAGTCCAAGCCAGGGCAGCTCACCATGGCGGAAATAGGCCTCGCCACTCATCACATGAAAAATTCCAGAGGACCACTGGTCGCGTAGCGCCTGCTCGGCGAAGCCCAGGATGATGGCCACTAATAGCGTGATCAGCAGCGGCCGCCAATAGTCTCCGAAGACGGTGGAGAGCAAAAGGGTCAGGCTGAAAAAGGCCGCTGCGGCGAAGAACAGACACGTGCCGTGGATCAGTGCATCTACAACGCTGTATGTTTTTCCAACCGATGGCGAGAGCAGCAAGATCACGAGCGAGGGGACGAAGGTGAGCGCCAACAATTCCGCGAGACCAGTTGCGGCTCTGACGGCCAGGAATCGGCCACGGGAAACTGGCAGAGAGAGCAGGAATAAGCCGCCCGCGCGTTGCGAGAGCAGGCCTCCCGCGCCGAGCAACACCGCAAACAGCGTCGCCATATTTGACAGGCTTTGCCGGAAGCCCTGGGACCAGATATAACCCCGGTAGTCGCGAACCAGCTCCGCACCTTCCTTGATTTGCCGGCCTATCTCCCCACCGGCGTCAATGCTTGACGCGAGCGGCATGAGTTGTAAGACCTTGGGCCAAAAGACCACGACATCGGCGGCGGCGCAGAACAGGACGATCAGTCCAGTCAGGAACTGCCAGCGGGTTTCCAGCCAGGACTTGTACCAAAGCATCTTAGTTCTCCTCCGCAACGGTTTCCAGAAAGATTTCTTTTAGCGTGACTGGAACTACTTCCACCGAGGCCGGATTCAACGCACGCGCCTCTTCGACGATCGGCTGTGCGCCCGCGCTTGAAAGAACCGAAAGCGTTCGGCCGTTGCGCCGCACGCGCACCACGCCAGGCCCATGGAACGCTGCTTCCGGCGCCTGCCCATCGAACACCAATTGAACGCGGCTGTAATTCTCACGAAGGTCCTCGAGCGCGCCCGTGACCACCGCGCGGCCAGAATCAATGATGGTGACGCGATCGGCGATCTGGTCCACTTCGGCGATCTGGTGCGAGGAGAAGAACACCGTCATCTCCTCGCTGGCTACGTGGGTGACCAGCGCTTGCAGAACGCCCTCGGTGACGGCGGGATCGAGGCCGGACGTGGGCTCGTCCAAGATGAGCAGCTTTGCACCCCGACACAGCGCCAGTAGCAATGCGAGCATGCTGCGCGTCCCGCGCGAAAGATTCTTGACCTTCTGAAGGAAAGGCAGTTCGAACCTGCGCAAATAACGCTGCTCCAGATCGCTGCGCCAGCTCGGGTAAAACGCCGCAGTGAATCGAATGATTCCTTCTACGGTCATGTTGTCAACCAAGTCCTTGTCCTCGCTGACAAAACCCGTACGGCGCCGGATCTCGACGCTTGGCCCGGGCACGTCGGCCGCTAGACCAAACACGCGGGCATGCCCGGCAGTCGGGCGAGCTATGCCGAGCAGAATCTTGATGGCGGTGGTCTTCCCGGCCCCATTGCGTCCCAGGAATCCGTAGATCGAACCTGCCGGAACCTGCAGATCCAATCCGCGCAACCCTTCCACGGCGCCGTAGGTTTTCCGCAAACCAACCGTTTCGATGATCCACGGTTCAGCCATTCTGACCTCCTGTTCGGCTCAAGCCGGCCAGTTCCGCTTCAAACAGCCGCCGGATCTCTTCATCCGAGAGCCCGCGCGTTCGTAACTGTTCGATTGCAGCCTCGACCACGTGCTGTCCGGCGCGGAGCTTATCCGCTTGATTCCGTGTGCGCGCCTTTCCTAGGACGAACGCTCCCGCGCCGTGGCGCAGCTCGATGACGCCTTCGTGTTCTAGTTCGCGGTAGGCTTTGGCTACAGTGTTCGGATTAATCACCAGTTCCTCCGCCAAGGGCCGGATGCCCGGCAACTGCTCGCCCGGCCGCAAGGCGCCGGTCTCGATGGCGTGCTTGACCTGCTCCATCAACTGCAAATAGATGGGAACACCCAGTGCCGGATTGGGCCGCAGTAGCATGCTCAACTGTACTACTGAACTAGCACAGTGTTACTGTGTCATAGACTGGAGGACCTGTCAAGAGAAAAAAAGAGGTTGTACCGGGAAGGGTCGTCCATCGCCTCTCGACGGAGCCGTTTTCACGGCGGGCTATGCAGAGGAATGCCGGTTAAGCCGCTTGCAATACGCGAGCGAGCCGCGCACGTCGCTCCTCACGCCGCCGCGCAAGCACGTCCGGGAGGACGAGTTTGTACACATCGATTCGGCGCGCAAATGAGCGCGCTTTTCGGAGCCAATTTTGCCCGGCTACTCCTGAAAACCGACGATTCCGCGATAGACCCAGATTCCACCAATAGCGCAAAGGACCAGCGCGGAAGCGACCGCCAGGCTCGCGATCATGGGCTTAAGCCGTTCGAGTTTCCGCAGGAGGGCTTGCTGCTCCGCCTCCAATTTGTTCTCAGCCGAATCCAGGAATAATTGGTCGTCCTCTTTCAGGCCGATCAAGGACCGGTAGATCATCAAGCACACCAGCATGGCGGTAACGGCCGCCCAAACAATCCACAAAGTAACCATGTAGTTCCCCAAAGTTCCCTCCTTTCCGTTCTGGCTCATAGAATAATGGATAAATCAATCGACGGAGTCAAGGGGGTGGCTCCACCGCAGACCGATTGGGTATCCTGGCCAATGGCTCGATACCGAACGAGCGGGCCTGCGTCCTACGGAGGGATAGCGAAGCCTTATGTCAAGTGAGTCTCTAAGAACCACCTGTTGCATTGTGGGAGGCGGTCCTTCCGGCATAATGCTGGGCTATCTGCTCGCGCGCGGAGGTGTACAAGTCACCGTGCTCGAAAAGCACGGCGATTTTTTCCGGGACTTTCGCGGCGATACCGTGCATCCATCTACTCTGGAAGTTTTGGACGAATTGGGGTTGCTCGATGACTTCCTTAAGATCCCCCATCAGGAAGTGACCTCTGTCGGAGGCATTTTTGGCGACCTCACATTCCGCGGTCCAGACTTCCGGCACGTGCCGGGTCGCTGCAAGTTCGCCGCCTTAATGCCGCAGTGGGATTTCTTGAACTTTCTGTCCGAGCGGGCCCGCGCATTTCCACATTTCGATTTGCGAATGCAGCACGAAGCGCTGGAGCTAACTCGCGACGACGATTGCATCATCACGGGCGTGCTGGCTCGTGGGCCAAACGGTACGCCTGTATCCATTCGCGCCGACCTGGTTGTCGGATGCGACGGCCGCAATTCAACTATGCGCAAAGCCGCGCAGTTGGAGCTGGTAGAGTTCGGCGTTCCAATCGACGTGCTGTGGTTCCGCATCGGCCGCCAGCCGAACGATCCCGAACAAGTGCTGGGCGTCGTGAACTTCGGAAAGGCGCTCATACTGATTAACCGCGACGCTTATTTTCAGGCGGGATTAATTATCCGAAAAGGATCGTTTGGAGATATCGAACAGGCTGGGATCGAGGCTTTTCGCCACGGCCTGCTGGAGCTTTGTCCGTGGCTGGATGGACGCGTGAATGAACTGCGGGAGTGGGATCAAGTCAAGTTGCTGACGGTCCAGATTAACCGTCTGCGCCAATGGTATCGGCCCGGGCTGCTGTGCATTGGCGACTCCGCCCACGCCATGTCGCCCGCCGGAGGGGTGGGCATCAACCTGGCTATTCAGGATGCAGTAGCCGCGGCCAATCTGCTGATGGATGGGTTGCGCGAAGGGCGCGTAACGGAAGCGATGCTCGCCGCGGTGCAAAAGCGGCGAGAGTTTCCAGCACGCGCGACGCAAGCGGTGCAGGTCAAGCTTCATAATGCGTTTGATCGCGTTTTCGCGAGCACCGGGCCGCTCCAAGCGCCCTGGGGTTTGAAGGCCGCGTTACAGATTCCGGGAATCCACCGCGCGCTGGGATATGTGGTCGGCGTTGGTGTTCGGCCCGAGCATGTGCAGACAACAAAACAACCAAGCGCGCACAGGCGCTCTCGCGCCGCGATTGCGATCGGTGCGGCGATTGGCGCCGCGGCCGGATTCATCGCCGTCATGGCATGGCGCAGGAAACTCGCGGCTCGGCGGCTTTCCTGAAATCAAGTTACGCGTGCGGCTCGGGTGGATGTCCGATACGATGCCGGCGCACAACCCGATAGTCCGTGAAATTCCTCGCGAGATCCTTGGTGTCATCCCGAAGACCGACCGCCTGCAGAACACCTACGCACGTTCCGAACACCACGACGATATTGAGGATCGCCTTGATGCTTCCCGCCATTGGAATGTACGTATTGATGGCCCACAAAACGATCCCAACCACGATCAGCGCCCCCACGATATTCACAATTCTCTTCATGTTGCTCGCGAGTGGAAGATATGCGTTGACGATCCACAAAAGGATCCCGACGAGGACCAGCGCCGCTGCAGAGGTTACAGCCATTGGCATCTTCGTTTTACTCCAAAGATATTTGTGCAATTCACCTGCCAGTGACTAGCACTTCTCGAATCAGGCGCAAACGGCTGTTGTAACATCCTCCGCGTGCCCGCGGCGGTAAATCTTGCTAACTGGCGATTACCAGCTTTCAGCCAATTTCACGAACGTGCGCACACCCACTCCCGAGGCGCCTTTGGCCATATAAGGTTTAGCGTCATCCAGCCAGGCGGTGCCCGCGATATCCAGATGGATCCAAGGTGTGTCGCCTACGAAATCTCGCAGGAACATGGCGGCGGTGATCGATCCAGCGGGCCGCCCGCCGATATTATGCAGATCGGCGAACGCGCTCTTGAGCTGTTCCTTATATTCTTCGTCGAGCGGCAATTGCCAGATCTTTTCGCCCTCCGCTTTGGCGGCCGAAAGAAGCTTATTCAAAAACGCTTCGTTGTTGCTGAACGCGCCCACGTTGACCGCGCCGAGCGCGACCACGATGGCCCCGGTGAGCGTGGCCGCGTCCACCAGATGCGTGCAGCCCAGGCGCTGGGCATAAGTCAGCGCGTCGATCAGGATCATGCGTCCTTCGGCGTCGGTGTTGAGAACCTCCACCGTTTTCCCGGCCAGCGTGGTGACGATATCCCCCGGCCGCTGCGCCCGGCTCCCGGGCATGTTTTCCACGGCCGGAATCAGTGCAGTCACCGGGATCGCGGGCTTGAGCTGCGCGATGGCTCGCATGCCGCCTAGAACGGCAGCGCCGCCAGCCATGTCGTAGCGCATTTTCTCCATGCCGTCGGCCGGCTTGATGGAGATGCCGCCGGTGTCGAACGTTACGCCCTTGCCCACTAATCCCAGATGGTCTTTGGAGGGTCCTGGCGTAGCCGGCTTGTACCGCACGATGATGAGTGCTGGTGGCTCAGCGCTGCCTTGCGCCACTCCGAGCAATGCGCCCATACCAAGGTGCCGCATGCGATCCTGGTCCAAAACCTCGCATTCCAAGCCCTGCTCGGCGGCCATTTCGCGCGCTCGCTCGGCCAGACGCATCGGTGTCAGCAAGTTCGAGGGTTCGTTTGCAAGGCTGCGCGTGAAGTTCTGCGACTCAGCCACGATGCGGCCATAATTCAGCGCCGATTGCGAACCACCCAGAACGGCGAACCGGTCCACCTTTTTCTCATTCTTCTTCGGATCGGTTTTGTAGCGATCCGGTTCGACATCGGCCAGCACGGCGCCTTCCACGGCCGCGGCTGCGAATGGGTCCGATCGATAGGGTTCATCCAGGGCTAGAACAATGTTGCGGGCGCCTTTGGCCTTTAACCCACGCAATACCGCGCCGGCCAGCTTGCGCAGCTCGCCCGGGTCGAACCGCTCGCGTTTGCCGCCGCCGGCCAGCACCAGCCGCTTCGCTTTCAAGCCCGCGGGGCGATGCAGGACGGCCATTTCCAGCGCTTTTCCGCTGAATTCGCCGCTGTCGTACAGTTCCTTGGCCTGATCTGCCGCGGCTCCTTGCGGCGTTTCCTGTTCGAACGCTACCGCCACGATGGCGTCGCACTCCACCTCGGCCAATGGCCGCGTTTCAAGCTCGATATTCATGTCGTCCCATTCTAGCGAGGTCCGCTAGCAAACTATCTTCTGCGCCCGATGGCTGCGCGAGCCTCCGCTTCCATTTCCCGCTGACGCTCAGCCTCGCGTTTATCGTGCAGCTTCTTGCCCTTCGCCACCGCGAACTCCACCTTAATATGCCCATTCTTCATATATATTTTCGTGGGGATCAGGGTGAGGCCTTTTTCGCGAGTTTTGCCGAGCAGCTTGTCGATCTCTGCGCGATGCAGCAGCAGCTTGCGCCGCCGAGTGGGCTCGTGGTTCTCGCGATTGCCGTGCGAATACTGGCTGATGTGGGCGTTGAGCAGCCAAGCCTCGTTGCCCTGCACTTCGCAGAAGGCGTCCTTGAGCTGGATCTTGCCGTCCTTGGCGGCTTTGACCTCGGTGCCCGTCAGGGCGATTCCGGCCTCGAAGCGCTCCAGCAAATGGTAATTGTGACCGGCTTGCCGGTTGTCGCCCAGGACCTTGATTCGAGCTTCCACGGATTTTCTAGGAGCGGCGCCTCTAGCCTTGCCGCATTGGTCTGGCGGCCTAATTTCGCTTTTGTACTCAACGCCGGGAAACGCCGTCGCGTCAACCGTTTATGTGGTAGGTGTTTTGACCGGCGAAGTTCATTTTATCATATGGCATCATGAAGGAATAAGATGATCGTTTGTAATAGGTTGCGAGGTTTAGCGTTAGTCATGGCCGCGCTGCTCGCCCTTCCGGCTGGAAGCCTGGAGGCGCGCACCAAGAAGGGCGACAAGCTGGTTAAGCTGGCCCGCGATGCCGAGGCCCAAAAGGATTACGACAAAGCTCTCGACTATTACGAACAGGCACTTAGCCAGGATACACAGGATCCTGGCTATCAACTGGGCGCCCGCCGGATGAGGTTCCTGGCCGGCCAGACTCACGTCGAGGCGGGCATGCGGCTCCGGAATAGCGGCCAGCTCGAGCAGGCGCTGGTGGAGTTTCAACGGGCTTACAGCCTGGACCCTGGATCGGCGATCGCCGCCCAGCAAATTCGTGAAGTGACCGACGCCCTGGATCAAAAGAAACAGGGAAAGGAGGCTCAGACGCCGGTCGAAAAGGCCCGCAAAGAGAGCTTGGAGATGATAGAGTCGCTGCAGTCGGTGCCCGAGCTGAAACCCATCACCAACACGATCCCGCAGCTCAAGATGAACAACCAGCCGCTCAAGGTTCTCTACGAAACGGTGGGAAAACTTGCGGGCATCAATGTATTGTTCGATCCGCAGATGCAGGCCGGCCGAAATACCAATTTGGATTTGAGCAACGTGACGCTGGAGCAGGCTCTCGATTACATCGCGCTGCTGACCAAGACATTTTGGAAGCCGGTCAGCGCCAACGCCATATTCGTCACCGAAGACAATGTGACTAAGCGGCGCGATTACGAAGATGAAGTGGTGAAGGTTTTCTATCTGAGGAATCCGACCTCGGTGCAGGAGTTTCAGGAGATTGTCACCACGATTCGATCGGTGTCCGATGTGCGCCGCATGTTCACCTTCAACGCGCAGAACGCGGTGGTGGTGCGAGACACGGTGGACAAGGTCGCGTTAGTCGAAAAGCTGTTGCACGACATGGACAAGCCGAAAGCCGAGATTGTCGTGGACATGATTGTCATGGAAGCCAATAGCGATCGTTCGCGGACGTTGGCGGCAGGCCTGGTGTCGAACGGCACCAATGGGCTGGCGGTTCCGTTCGCGTTTACGCCGCGCAACCCGGTCACGGTCAACAACGGGTCGAGCGCCGCGAATGGATCCACGCCCACGAGCACCACCACAACCAACACCGGCGGAGCGATCTCGTTGTCGCAACTGGGGCATCTGTCGAGCGCGGATTTTTCCACCACGCTGCCGGGCGCGATGTTGCAGGCGGTGATGTCGGACAGCGCGACTCGCGTCATGCAGTCGCCCGAGGTGCGAGCTTCCGACGGACAGAAGGTATCCCTTAAGATCGGCGACCGCGTTCCTTACGCCACCGGCAGTTTCCAGCCCGGCATCGGGACCGTGGGCGTGAGCCCGCTGGTCAGTACACAATTTCAATTTGTGGATACCGGCGTCAATCTCGAGATCACTCCGCACGTGCATGGTACCAATGAGGTCAGTCTGCACGTGAGCGTCGATATTTCTCAAGTCAGCTCCACCGTCAACTTGGGCGGTTTGAATCAGCCCGTGATTTCCCAGCGCAAGAACGAGGCCGACATCCGGCTGCGCGACGGCGAAGTGAGCCTGTTGGGTGGTTTGATGCAGTCCCAAGAAACGCAGACCATCGGCGGAATTCCGGGCCTGGTAAACATCCCGGTGCTGGGCAAGTATCTGTTCGGATCGACCTCCAAGGATAAATCGCGCGGCGAGCTTTTGATCGCGCTGATACCTCATATCGTGCGGGCGCAGG
>DATJWJ010000253.1:0-25947 GCA_035501355.1 Bryobacteraceae bacterium
TGATCGATCACGTAATCGGCTCCTAGCGCCGTGGCCTTGGCCATTTTGGCCTCGCCGCCCGCGGTTGCAATGACGCGGCAGTGAAACAACTTCGCAAGCTGAATCGCAGCCATTCCGACACCGCTCGAAGCAGCCAGCACCAGCACGTCCTCGCCGGCCTGAAGTCCAGCGCGTCCGAACAACATGTGCCAGGCGGTGAGAAAAACCAGCGGCGCCGCAGCCGCTTGCTCGAAGCCGAGACTGTCTGGAATTGGAATTACGGCATACTCCGGCGCGGTCATGTATTCGCGGTTGCCGCCGGGAATGCCGCTGCCGAATAAAGTGTACTGACTGCATTGGTTGTCCTGGCCCGACACGCATTGCTCGCACTGGCGGCAACTGACGCCCGGCGCCAGCAGCACGCGCTGGCCTGGTTTAACGCGCCAGCACAGCTCTCCGGCTTGCACGACTTCGCCCGAAATATCGCTGCCCAGGATGTGCGGCAACGTCTTCACGCGAGGCTTGCCCTGCCGGATCCACAGATCCAGGTGATTCAGCGCGCAGGCCTTCACGCGGATCAGGACTTCGTTGGCTTTGGCTGCGGGAACCTCGATGTCCTCATACTTGAGGACCTCAGGCCCGCCGTATTCATGGATTCTGACGGCTTTCATAGACCCGGGTGATATTCCAGTGTAGTGGTGCTGGAGAAACGAATGCTCACCCGAAGGTGAGCATTCGACCACCATCTGCCTGAATTTACAGGCTCCCTGTTTTAGCCAGGGGATGTATGGGAGAAGCAGATTCGACGGAAAACGCAACCGTCAAAACCTGTTTGTGATTCAGATCATAGGGCCACGCAGGTTGCGAGTCAAGTCGAAAAACTGAGCGCGCATCAATCGGAAGTAAGGCACTGATGCATAATGGCTTACTTCTGTGAATCGGATTGCGAAATTTTGTGGAAAACCCTGTGGAATTCGGTTCTGCGCCGAGGCTCTTGGTTTCTAAGGTAGAGAAAGCCGAGGAGTTATTTGCCGCTCAGACTGAGCGTGGTAAGCGACTCGTCAGCACTCGAGTAGCCAAACTTTCTGGCAATCACCCGAATGGCTCCAAAGGCCAACCCGGACGCCAAACAGAAGCCTAGAACGATTCCGGCTAAGGTGATGATTCCCAAGATCATCTGCGCTGCGGTCTCAGGCTTGACCACGATCGGAAGCGGTTCGTTCCAGGAAAAGGAGGCCTGATAGTTTATTTGCGCCAGCAGTTTTTGGGCTTCGGCGGGATCAATCGCTTTATCGGCCGTTGCGGGGGCTACCAAGGCCACCAGCGCCCCGCTGCGCTTGACGACGATGCCTGGGGTCTTTTCGTAGGCCGGCGCCTGCTGGCGGGCCATTTCGAGCGTCGGGTAAGAGAAAATCGCCAGCGTGACCTCCCCTTTCGGCAGGCGGTACCGCGCCACAGCGGCTTCCGCGCCAAATTGCAGGTCCACGGCCGATTCGGAAATCTGGGGCAGGTCATTATGCAGGCCGATAGGGCCCATGATGTAGCGTTCGGAATTGGGCAACCTGCCCTTTTCCGGCAGATAGTTGGGAAGCACTGAAACAGGTGCGTGGGAGACATTCGGCAGGGCTTTCTCCGCGAGGGCCAAAAAGTCTTTTGGACACCCGCTACAGTTGACAAGATAGTTGCCTATTCGGGTGCACCGCGTGCCGGAAGGCTCTAAAGACGCCGCATACGCGCCGGTTGTGTCTTTGAACCTTATCGCCGTTGGGATGAACGTGCCGTAATTGGCTTGCTCGATCGCCTGCTGGCCGTATTCATCCCAGCCGGCGTTTGCACCGGACGGGTGTTCCTCGCCGCCGACGTCCTTCAGCCGATACTTACCCAGCTGCTGCGGCCACATGGCCGCGCCGGCGCACGAACCAAAGATGAGGGCGAGAACTAAGCTCCGCAGCATTTCTTGTATTTCTTGCCGCTGCCGCAGGGACAGGGATCGTTACGGCCGGCCTTCTTTTGCGCAATGGCCTGCTTCTTCTCGGTGACCGTTCCGCTGCCGCCGGCGAACTGCAGCTCGGCCATTTCCTTGTCCTTCTTGCGCTGGATATTGCGCGTGAAGTCGGCCACCACGCTCTGCGCCGCGCGGCGATCCTCGCCGTTGGCGGTCACCAGCGCTTCTTCCTGGTCCTCTTCTTCTTCCTCGTCCTCGTCATCGGACGAGAATGGAAGCACCGGCCGCGCGCGTCCACCGTTGATCCCGCCGCCATCGCCACCCGGACCGCCCAACTCACCCGGCTGGGCCGTCGTCACTTGCAGGAAGAACAAATACCGGATGGTCTCGTCCTCGATGCGATCCATCATGTCCTGGAACATCTGGAACGATTCTTTCTTGTACTCGATGAGCGGGTCTTTCTGGCCGTAGCCGCGCAGCCCGATGCCTTCCTTCAAGTGATCCATCGACAGCAGGTGGTCTTTCCACTGGTTGTCGATGACGTTGAGCATCACGATCCGCTCAGCCTCGCGCATGCCTTGCGGGCCGATCAGGTCTTCTTTTTCCTGATAGCGTTTCTTCAGCAGCGTGTTGACGTGTTCTTCGATCTCGGGTCCGTTCAGGCCGGTCAATTCTTCCGGATCGACTTTAACGCCGAATGCCGAGAGCACGTCCGATTGCAGGCCGGTGAGATCGAACTGGCTGGGATGGGTGCGCTCCGGACAGCGGCGGTCGATAAACGAAGCCACGATGCCTACGATGATGTCGGTGACCCGCTGCTTCTGGTCCTGGCCTTCCAGCAGCGCGCGCCGCATGCTGTAGACGGCCTGGCGCTGCTTGTTCATGACGTCGTCATACTCGAGCAGGTGCTTGCGGGAGGCGAAGTTTTGCGCCTCGACGGCCTCCTGCGCCTTGGCGATGCGCTTGCTGATGAGCTTGGACTCGATCGGCACGTCCTCTTCCATGCCCAGCCGCAGCATCAGCTTCTGCATGCGCTCGCCGCCGAAGATGCGCATCAAGTCGTCTTGCAGCGATAGATAGAAGCGCGAACTGCCCGGGTCGCCCTGACGTCCGGCGCGCCCACGGAGCTGGTTGTCGATGCGCCGCGATTCATGCCGCTCAGTGCCCAGCACATGCAGCCCGCCGGAGGCGACCACTTCATCGTGCTCCTTGGATGTCTCCTCCTTATAGCGGTTGAAGATCGCATCCCATTCGGCCCGCTCGGGCGTTCCCACGGCGCTAGTCTGCAACAAGTCCGGATCTTTGTTCTCCTTCTTCAGATGCTCTTTGGTCAGAAACTCGGGATTGCCGCCCAGCAGGATGTCGGTGCCGCGGCCGGCCATGTTGGTGGAAACCGTGATGGCCCCCTTGCGGCCGGCCTGGGCGATGATGAACGCCTCGCGCTCGTGATTCTTGGCGTTCAAGACTTCGTGCTTAACGCCCATTTTTTTCAGAGTGCTGGAGAGCCGCTCGGATTTTTCGACTGAAATCGTGCCCACCAGCACCGGCTGGCCCTTCTCATAAAGAGTCTTGATTTCCTTGGCGGCGTTGCGGAATTTTTCTTCCTCGGTGCGATAGACGGTGTCTTGAAATTCCTTGCGCTGCATGTGGCGGTTGGTGGGAATTACGCTCACTTCCAGCTTGTAAGTCTTATCGAACTCGGCCGCTTCCGTCTCGGCCGTACCGGTCATGCCCGCCAGTTTTTTGTACATGCGGAAGTAGTTCTGGAAGGTGACGGTGGCTAGCGTCTGATTTTCGCGCTCGATCTTCACCATTTCCTTGGCCTCGATGGCCTGATGCAAACCATCGCTCCAGCGGCGGCCGGGCATCACGCGCCCGGTGAATTCGTCCACAATGATCACCTGCCCGTCTTGAACCAGGTAATCCTTGTCGCGCTGGAACAGGACATGGGCCTTGAGCGCCTGCTGGACATGGTGCAGCGTGCCCCAGTTCTCCGGCTGATACAGGTTGCCGCAGCCCAGCAGCTTTTCCACTTTCACGATGCCTTCTTCGGTAAGCGCCGAGCTGCGGTGTTTTTCGTCCACCGTATAGTCGCCGGTGGTGTAGGTCTCGCCCGGCTCCTTGCCCTTGATCTCTTCGCCGCGCACCAGCTTGGGAATAATGCGGTTGATCTTGTAATACTTGTCGGTGGATTCTTCGCTGGGGCCGGAGATGATGAGCGGGGTGCGCGCCTCGTCGATCAAGATCGAATCGACTTCGTCCACGATGGCGTAGTTGTATATTTTGAGCTGCGAACCCAGCTTGCTGTCCGAAAAATAGAAAGAAGGGATCTGGCGCTGAACACAGTCGGCCAGGCGGAACTTCATGTTGTCGCGCAGGTAGTCGAAACCGAACTCGTTGTTAGTGCCGTAGGTGATGTCGCAAGCGTAGCTCTGGCGGCGCTCGTCGTCGTCCAAGTCGTGCACTATAACGCCCACCGACATGCCCAAAAACTTGTAAATGCGCCCCATCCATTCGGCGTCGCGCTTGGCCAGGTAATCGTTGACCGTTACCACGTGCACGCCTTTGCCTTCCAGAGCGTTCAGGTACACCGGAAGAGTGGCCACCAGCGTCTTACCTTCACCGGTTCGCATTTCGGCGATCTTGCCGCGATGCAGGACCATGCCGCCGATCAGCTGCACGTCGAAGTGGCGCATGTTGAGCACGCGCCGGCCGACCTCACGGGTAACGGCGTAGGCCTCTATCATGAGGTCGTCCAGCGGCTCACCGTTGGCCAGGCGCTGCTTGAATTCCTGGGTTTTGGCTGCCAGCTCGGTGTCGGAAAGCTGCTGAATCCGCGGCTCCAGGTCGTTAATAGCGGCCACAGTGGGACGCATCCGCTTGACTTCGCGTTCGTTCTTGGTCCCGAAGACTTTCGCCAGGGTGGTATCGAGTATGGACACGCTACTAACATTCTACCGTGCCGTTACGGCCGACGGAATTGGAAAGCTGGTGGACGTTTCAGGGGCGGGCACCGAAGAATCCGGGAATGCTATCATCGCGCCGGATGGACACGTTTCTTCGATTCGCCCGCCGGCGGCTGCCGGCTTATCTGGCCGGCGCGTTACTTGCGTGGCTGGCTCCCTGGGCGCCCGCACTGCACGCGCAAGCCGAGCGGCCCTACGTAATTTTGGTCTCCATCGATGGTTTCCGCTATGATTACGCGCAGCGATTCCAGACCAAGAATATACTGGCGGTGCGCGATGGCGGCGCGTCCGCCGAGTCGATCATTCCCTCTTTCCCTTCGCTTACGTTTCCCAATCACATTTCGATTGCGACGGGGTTGTACCCGGAGCATCACGGCATCGTCGGCAACTCGTTTTACGATCCGGCGCGCGACGGCGAGTTCACCCTGCGGGCGAGCTCGACCGAGGGGCCTTGGATGGACCCGCGCGCCACACCGCTATGGGTGCTGGCCGAGCAGCAACATCTGATCGCCGCCTGCATGTTCTGGCCGATGTGCGACAGCGAAATCCGAGGCGTGCGCCCGGCCTACTGGAAGCTCTACGACGATCGCTTCCCGGACGAGCAGCGAGTTCAGCAAGTGCTGGATTGGCTGAAACTCCCCCCGGACAGGCGGCCGCACTTCATCACGCTGTATTTCAGCGGTGTCGATCACGCCGGGCATAGCTTCGGACCGGACGCCCCGGAAACCGCCCAAGCCGCTAAATGGGTGGACGGGATGATCGGCAAGCTGCGTCAGGGGTTGGACACGCTGGGCCTGCCCGTGAATTTGGTCCTGGTGTCCGATCACGGCATGCAGGCCGTGGAAGGCGAGGTAAGCCTCGGCATAAACGAACCGCTGGCGCGGGTGGCGATCGATGGCCCCCTGGCGCTGATTTACTGCCGGAATGCCGAGACGATCGACAAAATATACCAGCAGCTCAAGAAAAACTCGAAGCTGGAAGTGTACAAGCGCGCCGAGACGCCCGCGGCCTGGCATTACCGCGAGAATCCCCGCAGCGGAGACCTGGTGGCCATTGCCAAGGGCCGGGCCATCCTTGTCGGCGACGAGCCGCGGCGGCGCGATCCACCCAAAGGCATGCACGGATACGATCCACAGCAGGACAAACAGATGCAAGGGATCTTCTATGCGATCGGCCCGAATATAAAGCCCATGAAGATCGCGTCTTTCGAGAATGTGAACGTGTATCCATTCATCGCGAAGATATTGGGGTTGAAGGTGACCGGGAAGCTGGATGGGTCCGAGGCAGTGCTGGATCCCATTTATCAGCAGGCGGCGCCGCGCTCCCATACTGCTGCAGTGGGGAATTGAGCGCTGCAGCGGTCTAACGGCCCGGCGGCGTGTGCCCGCCCCGGCGCCAGACACCCCAGAAACGGACCAGCCCCGGTGCCTGGCAGTTAGAATGGGCTAATGCTCCTCCGCCAGCTAACGCTCGAAAATCTGCTCTCGTTCAGGAAGACCACGGTTGAACTGCGCGGACTGAATGTGCTGATCGGACCGAATGCGGTCGGTAAGAGCAATCTAATTGAAGCGATTAGCCTTTTGCAGGCAGCACCAGTGGATATCAGCGCGGCGATACTGAGGTTGGGGGGCGTTCGGGTGGTTTGCTCGCTGGCGGCTTCCAACCCTATCGCTGCGATCGAGTGCGACGGTGTAGACCACGAGCCCTTGAAATACCGACTGGACTTCGCCGAACAGGCCAACGGCTTCGTCGTTCTCAACGAGAGTCTGGCTGAAATCGATGGCGGCGTGCCCTACTTCAAACGCGTGGCAGGACAAGCGATATTCGCCGGAGAAGAAGTGGGTTCGATTTCTCCGTCTCAATCGGTATTTGGGCAGTATAAAAACCCTGCGGATCGGACCCCGATAACACGGATCGGATCAAAGTTCGAGCGAGTACGGATTTATCGGGAATTCCGCACCACAGGCGAGGCGCCTTCAAGAACGGGAATCTCCACCTCATCTCGTAAGGATTCCTTACATGATGGGGGCGACAATCTGGCGTTGGTTCTGCTCGAGATGGACTTTCGCGGTCTGCATGATCGCATCCGGGCATACCTCCGCAGATTCTGCGATCGCTTCGAGAACGTTAAGGTCCGGCTCGACGGGCCGATCGCGAAAACATACATCGAAGAAAGCGGACTGTTGGAGCCATTGGCCTCATGGCGTTTGTCTGACGGGACTCTTAAATTCCTGTGCCTCTTGGCGGTTCTCCTGGAAAAAGAGCTTCCTCCTTTGATTTGCATCGAGGAGCCTGAGGTTGGCTTGCACCCTGAGGCGATCCAAATCGTGGCATCGGCCCTCGCCGAGGCCTCGGAACGGACCCAACTTATTGTCACCACGCATTCCGAAGCGTTAGTCGATGCACTCTCGGATCGGCCCGAGGATATTCTCGTGACGGAACGCGATTTCGAAAACAGCACACAATTTAAGCGACTCGACCGGCAGCGACTCTCATCCTGGCTAGAACGCTATAGCTTGGGCGCCCTTTGGCGGAAGGGAGAAATCGGTGGTAATCGATGGTGAGGGAGCTTCGAATCTACTATGAGGGCGACCACAAGCTGAAGCCCGGACTCCATGAGTTCTTGCGAGAGATCAGAGAGATCGCACAAAGTCAGCGCTGTCAGTTTCGATTAATCGACACAGACGGCACTCCAGTCCAGGATTTTAGGGACGCACTGAAGGCTAATCGAGAAGCCTGGAACGTGTTACTGCTCGACAGCGATGCTCCCCATAACCGCTCGCACGCGGATCTCTGTCGGAGCAAGGATATAGATCCTGCTCACGAGGGGTCAGTTTTCTGGATGGTCGAGGTCATGGAAGCGTGGTTTCTCGCCGATATCGAAAGCCTGATTCAATACTACGGCGCGGGGTTCAGAGAAGACGCGCTCAGGGGCAACCCAGAGGTGGAGAAAGTGTCCAAGACCGACGTACTTTCACGCCTGAAACGAGCAACTCAGGCCACGAAACCCGGCGAATATCACAAGACCAAACACGCGCCGGATCTCTTGGCGGCGATTAACGTGGGTTTAGTGAGGCGAGCGGCTCCGAATTGTGATCGGCTATTCAGCTTGGTGCTCGCAAAGCTGTCGGAAACGTAAGCAATTCCGAACGCGGCGAAAGACGGACGGGTACTAACGGCGCAATGTCCGGCGCCAGACACCCCAAAAGTGGACGTTCATGCCGCCGCACTTATTGTTGTCGCTGGTGAGGAGATAGTTGCCGATCAACGACAGATCCACTATGCATGACTCGGCGCTGCCTTCCTCGTAGTGCAGGTGATTGCCTATCGGCGTTACTTCACCGGCGATCGCAGCCTCATGCACGTTGTCGCGTCCGCCGCGCCAGTATGCCTCGCCGTCAAGCGAAAGCTTACCGGGGGTGTTGGAACGTTCAATCGTAATGCGATTCTCGCCCTGCCGCCAAGCTCCGGTCCAGGCAGTTAAGGGCGGGTTGGGATCGGCTGCGACCGGCCGAAAATCTACCAAACGAACCCAGCCCTGCGCCGAGCCTTTGGCGCTGATCAGATAACCGCAGGTCCAGTCGCCTTGTGAGCGGCCGATCACTACTAAGTCCCCTGCTTTCAAAGGCATCGGAAGGCATTTCTGACCCGCCGCGCAGGCGTAATACGCAGTGGTTGCTTTGGTGATTTCGGCGACCTTTGCTTGGACGTCGAAACCGTCGAATTCGCAGGCCGAAGTGGGAAGCTGCTGTCCGGCTGTCATGAAGCTTGCCGCCACCAAACAAGCCGGAGCGACCAGTAGTCTTCGGCAGATCATAGCCGGGCCTATTCTAACGCGTAAGACGGGGCCGGTAGGCTCGACTCTGTTATTCTCGAAAGCTGGCAAGGGACGCGTACAGGAGGCGGTGGTGAGAATTGTGGTCGGAATCTCGGGAGCGAGCGGGTCCATCTATGGCATCCGGCTGCTGGAGAAGCTGCGGCAGCGCCCGGAAGTTGAGATTCACCTGATCCTGACTCGCGCCGGAGAAAAAACCCTGTATCTGGAGACTGGCAAGCTGGCTCGCGACGTCAAGGGCCTGGCCGACTGCAGTTATTCCATCGACGACATCGGCTGCCGCCTGGCGAGCGGATCGTTTCCGACCGATGGCATGGTGATCGCGGCCTGCTCGGTTCATACCATGTCGGCCATCGCGGCTGGAATCAGCTCCAACCTGCTGATCCGGGCCGCGGACGTCGCACTCAAAGAGCGCCGCAAGCTGATATTGATGGTCCGGGAGTCGCCCTTCCATTTGGGGCACCTTCGCACCATGACGGCCCTGGCGGAGATGGGAGCGATCATCGCGCCCCCCATACCCGCCTTCTACCATCAGCCCCAGGGCGTGTTGGACCTGGTGGATCACAGCGTGGATCGCGTCCTCGATTTGTTGGGATTGCCCGACCCGGGTGCGAAACGTTGGGACGGTCCGGATACATCTAACTAGGTGCCCAACAAGGAGCAACCTGTGAACCGAGGCTACCCTTGCTGTCCGTCTGTACCCTTGCGTTGGCCTTGCGCCTTAGGTTTAGACTGAAGGTGCATCGACTCCCGTGCTTAGCGAACAAACGCCGATGAGTATCGAAGAATCGAAAATTCAAAACGGTCCCGTGGAGAAGGCCATCGAGGGAAACGATCAAATTCTCCGGGAAAGCGGGACTGTCGAGGCGCTCAAAGCCCGGCTGCGCGAGCAAGAGCTGCGCCACGCCGAAGCGCTGGAGCAATTAACTTATGCGCTGATGCACGATCTGAGCGAATTGTTGCGGATGGTCCGGAGCTACGTGCAAATTCAAAAAAGGCGCGAGCTCTCAGAGAACGCCGAGTCCAACGAATTCGCCACCTACATTCTCGATGGCTCGCAGCGGATGGAACAGCTTCTGAGCGACCTGGTGGTGTACTCGCGCCAGTTCCGGCCACTCGACAAAACACCGCTGGCGGTGGATTCGGAAGCGGTTCTGGAAGGCGTCCTGCTGAATCTGGACGGTCTCATTCAGAAGAGCCAAGCATCCGTGACGTACGCCCCGCTGCCGAAAGTGCTGTGCGACAGCACCCAACTCAGTCACTTGTTCCGGCACTTGTTGGTCAATGGCATCACGTTCCGGCGGGAGGAGCCGCCGCGAATCCACGTGTCCGCGGTGGAGGAAGCCGGGCAAGCCGTTTTTTCAGTGCAGGACAACGGCTTGGGCGTCGATCCTCGCTTTCACGATCAAATCTTCGCCATCTTCAAGCGGCTGCATGGCCGCGACTATCCAGGTAACGGCGTGGGGCTGGCCATTTGCAAACGGATCGTCGAGCAAAATGGCGGTCGGATCTGGGTGGAATCCGTGCCGGACCAGGGATCGACCTTCCACTTTACGCTGCCTCGGTAGCTATCCAGCGTCCGCTCTTCGTTAGTAACCAGAAGCTCTGGATGCCGGCTTGCAACAGAACCAGCCGGAGGAACTATGCCCAGCCGCCCTGCCCGACTTTTGCTTACGTCTATTTCCGCTCTGATTCTTGTTTCCGCCGCCGCCCTGGCGATGGATCACCACGCGTTGAACGGCAAGTGGCGATTGATTCCCACGCGCAGCGAATTCAATGGCGAGCCGATGATTCAAAGCGGAACCCTGACTATTGGCTACCGAGACCGTAATATCTACATTTCTCACGACTATATTTTTGACGGAAAGAATGTAACCGTGAGTTACCAGACCAGCATGGACGGGCGCGTGAACAGCTCCATCCGCGAAGGACAAGCCTACAAGACCAAAGCTAAATGGGAAGGCGACGAGCTAAAGGTCACGTCGACGCAAGGCGCCCTGACGACGGTGGAGCATTACCGGCTAAATCCGGACGGAACTTTGGGCGTCACGGTGGAACGTCCCGATCATCCTACCGTCACGTTGTTGTTTGAACGCGAATAACTCACGCTATTGAATCTGTTTCGGGAGTTTTAGCTTTCGAATCGGCGAGTTAGACTGCCGTCTTTGGTCGGCCGCCCCTTTCCCGTTATAAAATCGTCTTAAATGAACGGAAACGGCGTCGAGGGAGGGATGCGTGTGCTGTTGGCCGAGGACGACGAGCAGCACCGCACCAGGCTGACCAGGGTGATGCAGTCCTGGGGCATCGCTGTGGAGACTGCCGTCGACGGCCTGGAGGCGCTGGAGAAACTAAGCCAGGTGTCGCCCCACGTGCTTCTGACCGATTTGATGATGCCTCGCGTCAACGGCTTCGAGCTGTTGAAGCGCTTGCAGGGACAGGGAGCGGTTCTGCCCAGCATCGTCATGACGGCGTTTGGCGATATCGACACGGCCGTCCGAACCATCCACGATCTGGGCGCGTACTGGTTTCTCGAGAAACCGATTCAACCCAGCGTGCTGAAGGTCCTGCTGGAGCGCGCGGCCGCGCAGAGTCATTTGGTTGAGGAGGCCGAACGCCTGCAACGCCGGCTGCGCTATGAGGGCATCTTGCAGGACCTGGTGGGCGTGTGTCCGGCCATGCAGCAGGTTTTTTCGCTGATTCAGCAAGTGGCCCCTTCCAAGGCATCCGTCCTGGTCACGGGCGAAAGCGGAACCGGCAAGGAGCTGGTGGCGCGGGCCATTCACCGCCTCAGCCCGCGGCGCGAGGGACCGTTCGTGGCGCTCAATTGCGCCGCGCTTCCCGACACTTTGATTGAAAGCGAGCTGTTCGGGCACGAGAAAGGCGCTTTCACGGACGCTATCGAGCGGCGCATCGGCGCTTTCGAGCTGGCCCACAACGGCACGCTCCTGCTGGATGAATTGGCCGAAATGCCGGTCGGCACTCAGGCCAAATTACTGCGGGTGCTGGAGGATTCCTGCGTGCGCCGCCTGGGCGCCAAAACCGAAATTGCCGTGGATGTGCGCGTTATAGCATCCACCAACAAGGTGTTGGAGGAGGTGCTGAAGGACGGACGGCTGCGCGAAGATCTTTACTACCGCTTGAACGTCTTCCAAATACCCCTGCCGCCGCTGCGCCAGCGTGAGGGCGACATTCCCCTGCTGGCGGCCGCGCTGGTCGACGCACTGAATCGAAAACACCAAACGCGGGTAGCGGAGGTGCACCAGGAGGTGATCGAGCAGTTCCGGCGCTATTCCTGGCCTGGAAACGTGCGCGAAATGCGGAACACGCTGGAGCGCGCTCTCATCGTGGCGGGCGAAGGGACGGTCATGCCGCACCATCTTCCGCCCGATTTCGGTTTGCCTTCGGGCTCCGCCGTTCCGCGCCAGGTGGTGGAGCCGGGAATGGTCCATCTGCCGTTCGGCACTACGGTGAAAGAAGCCGAGAAAGCTCTAATCATGATGACCACGCAGCACGCCAACAAGACACGCGCGGCAGAGATCCTGGGCCTGAGCCTGAAGACGCTGTTCAATAAGTTGAAGGAATACGGCGCGGCTGCCGAAGGACGTGCCGCCCATTAGCCCGCCGGCCCGCATGCTTCGCTTCCTGCTCCTGATTCCGCTCGCGGCGGCCACTGCGGCTGCTCAAGTGGCGACGTTTTCCATCGTGGCTTACGATCCTGCCGCCGGCGAATGGGGTGTCGCGGTGGCGTCGCGATATTTTTCGGTCGGCTCGGTGGTCCCCTGGGCGGAAGCTGGAGTCGGAGCCATTGCGACGCAGGCCAACGTGAACGTCGGCTACGGGCCGCGCGGTCTGGAGCTGCTCCGCCGGGGCATGACCGCGAAACAGGTCCTGGATCGTCTGCTCAAAGAGGACAAATTTGAAGGCAAGGACGGGCGCCAGGTTGCCATCGTCGATTCGAAAGGCAACATCGCCGCCTACACCGGTCCAAAAGCTAGTAGTTGGGCGGGCGACCGGCAAGGCAAGAACTGGTCGGCGCAGGGCAACATCCTGGTAGGCCCGCAGGTGGTGGAGTCCATGGGCCGCGCGTTTGAGACGACTGAGGGCGAGCTGGCCGAAAAACTCTATGCCGCAGTCCAGGCCGGCGACCAGGCAGGAGGGGATGCGCGCGGCAAGCAGTCGGCTTCCATGCTGCTTGTTCGTAAACAAGGCGGCCGCAATCTCAATAACAACCGCCCGATTTACATCAATGTCGATGACAATCCCCATCCACTCGAAGAGCTTCGCCGCCTGCTGGATCTGAATCTCGGTTATCTGTATCAGGATCGGACCAGCAAGTTTCTGGACGCAGGCCAGACCGAGCAAGCGCGTGAGGCCATCCAAAAGGTGATCCATTACTCGCCGCAACGAGCCGATGGCCATTTGACTCTCGGCCTGCTCGATTACAGCGCGGGCGATAAGACCGGCGCACTCGCCGAGCTAAGCCAGGCCCGCTCTTTGGCTGATAACGCATCGTTCCGCGTCCAGTTCGAAGCGGCGGCGCACCGTCCGGCGTTTCAAGCGATCCTGGAGGACCGCGAATTTCTCAGGCAGTTATTCGGGGAGTAGCGGACTTTGCGGAAGCCCAAGAAATTCGATCAAAAGGCCGGCGTGCGGCGGCTGGCGCGGGAGCGCGTGGGGACCGTGCCGGCGCCGAAAATCATCCAGCCCAAGTCCCGCCGGAAGCCGAAGCACAAGAAGCCGCCCGGCTCGGAAGAAGGGTGATCCCGGACCCAGCGCTCAGGAGCTGCTACCGCCCGGAGTGAAGGCGATTTGAATCATTCTCACCAGAAGCGGCAGCACCCAGGCCGGCGTGATCGCCGCAAAAGCCTTGCCTTTGGAGGATTTCGTCAGAGCCGCCAGCCCGACGGTCAGCACGACGATATACCAAATCTCAAAAATCGAGAAGAAATTCACTAGAGCGAACAAAGGGCCGTGCAGGTTCTGAAGAAAAATGTCCAGGCCGAAAGCCGGCGTCAGTTGCTCGACCGAGCGGATCTCGTCTCCTTTTGCGCGCACCACCACATAAGTCGCAATGGACTGAAGCGCCTGGATCAGCGAACAAGCCGCCATTAACGAGAAAACGTTGCGGAACTTCGCGCGCGCTCCGGTCATCGAGCCCATCACGCTGACCAGCCACGCCAGAATGACCAATGCCAAAATCAGGACCACCGGGTTTATCACCGCTCCCGCGCGGCTGAATGTATGTGCAAGATTCCGGGCGTTCTCGATCTGCTCCGGCCTGAGTCCCTGTTGAGCGCTTCGCTCGGCGATTGCCGCGTCGACCAGTTGTCCGGAATAGGGCATCATGAGATAACCGACGACCCCGTAAATGATGCCCAACGTGATCAAAGGCCACAGCCAGGAAAGCTTGGCCGGGATTCGCTTGGCCGTCGCAGCCGGATCGATGAACACGTTCAGCATTCCGACCAGGCCGCTGGCCACGCCAGGTGTTTTTTCTTCGGCGATCATGCCACCCTCCGTTGAATCTCCCGGATTCAACCCAGGGTACAACGCCAGGCGGGCGTGCGCTCAGCGTGGTTCTCTCGGCGAGGCTCCTGCGCGATTCGGCCTAGGACTGGGTGCCTCTTCTTGCTATAACTGGAAAGCTTGAATCCCGAATCAACACCTAGTTCGACACCCCCGAAACCGGAACGAAGGTTCTACATAGCTCTGGCCTGCTATGCTGCCATCGCGTTGCTAGCCGGGCTCACGCTGGACGGGAAGTTTCGGCTGGCTGTTTGGCTTTTTCTCGGCTACTTAGCGTTCCGAACTTATCTCCACCGGCTTCAAAAGCCTTAGTCCCTCAAGCTGGCGGCGAAACGTCCGATACGAAGAGAAGAAACATAAGCCAGCTGCGTTCCAAAATGGAACGCGAGTCCCGATTCGGTATGGGCGGCGTGGCCAGATCGTTCCATTACGATACTGGCTCGAGCTAGTACCGAGGCGGTGGCTTGCTTCCGGCCATCCGAACCAGCCGGCTCCGACCAGCGCCATGTCATTGAAGCTTAGGACCGGCGGGGTATTCCACCTAAGAGAATTACTTATTCTCTGCGCAAATCCTTCCTTACCATCCTGCACTGGCCAGCGGTTTGCATTTAGAGAGGCGTGCTTCAAAGCAAGACCAGCCAAGGAAGAGACACCAGGGGAAGAACTTCAATGAAAACCAAAACAGCTCCATCCATCCAAACCGCGAAGACCGCGCGCCGGGATCGCATCGTGCTCGAGCACTTGCCGCTAGTCAAGGCCATCGCCGTACGAGTGCATGAGAATCTGCCAGTACATGTGGATCTGGACGACTTGGTTCACGCCGGCGTTCTGGGCCTCTTCGACGCCGCGTCGAAATTCAATCCCGATAAGCAAGTGGCGTTTTCCAGCTACGCCAAGCACCGCATCAAGGGCGCCATTCTGGACAGCCTGCGGCAGCTGGATTGGGCTTCTCGCGATCTGCGCCGCCGTCACAAACAAGTGGAGGCCGCCACGCGCGAGCTGTCGGCTACTTTGCAGCGCACCCCAACCGAAGCTGAAATCGCCGAAAAGCTCGGGGTGGATGTCGAGCGCTGGCGTCAGATGATGCTGGATCTGCGCAGCGTGGGCCTGATCTCGGCTTCCTCGCGAACCGCCGAGCACGATGATCTGCCCGCTCCGGATTTTCCCAGCAAGCCCGAGACGCAGCCTGACAACATGTGTTGCCACGAGCAGATGCGCTCGGCGCTCAACGTGGCCATGAAGACCTTGCCGGAACGCTACCAGAAAGTGGTCTTTTTGTACTACAGCAACGAGATGACCATGAAGGAAATCGGCACCATCCTGGGGATCAACGAAAGCCGCGTTTCGCAGATCCACAAATCGGCGCTGGAGAAGATGCAGGTGGCGCTGCAGTCCAACGGCATCAGCTCCGTGCACGCGTTCTGATCCTGCAGTCCGCTTTACAGTGGGCCGATGTGAACGTAGCCGTCAAGCTGCAAGTTCACCATTGAGACCATGGCCCACAGATCGACCTGAATCTCCGGCAGGATATCTTTTTGATCGATTTTCTTGCCGGTCACTCCCTGGCCGCACACCCGGAACGTCACGCCGGCGTTGGTCAGTTTCCTGATCATCTCGATATTGGGATTATTCAGACCTTCGGTGCGCTTCTGGTACGCTTCATTGGTGAAAATCATGTCTTCTCCGCCGCGATGGAGGACCACGGTGATCTTCCGATGATCGGCCGGCACGCCATATTTCGCCAGCGTATTCACGTACGTCGCGATCGTGACTAAACCCGGGCTGACTTGATCCGGCTTTGGAGCGGCCTTTCCGATATCGAACACGACTTTGTACATCCGGTTCGGGTCAGGCAGCTCTTTCGCTCCCGGAACGTCTCGGGAAACCGGGCTGCCCGGTACCGCTAACTGTTGCGCATAAACCGAACCGGCCAATCCGACAAGGGCAGCCAATGCGGCGAAACTCAGCGATCTCTTCATACGGCCTCCAGGACTCGGGATTTTATACATTGAGGCTATCATGTTGAGACACGCGCCAAAAACTAACCTTCCGCACTTTCATTTCGTTTACGCGTTCTAACGAACGGTCACGTCCAGCAAGGCCAGCCAATACTGAACGGATTGAAGCGCGAAGCCCGTCAGAATCAGGGCCACGCCAAAGACGCCCATCCGTTTTTGCGGTAGATGATCGGCGGTCCATTCCACAAAAGGCGTGCATGCGCCGAACACGACCGTGACCACGCCGATGGCGAGCCCCACTCTCAATCCCAGTGCAATGGCGTGTTCTCGCTCGTTCGCCACCAAGCTGCTGATATAGCCGCTGACCGCGTAACCGACGGCGCGATTGATCGCGGTCAGCAATTGGAAGCGAGTCAAGCGCGGGCGCGTCGCGGGTTTATAGTCGACCGTTGGCCGGATGCCGAAGCGATATGCGATCACCTGACCGAGCGTGCTCAGCACGCCAAACGTGATGCCGAATCGAGCACCGAATAAAAAGGAGGCGCCCGCGGCAAACCCGCATCCGCGGATCGCGCTCGTGGCCGTGTCAAACCAGATTCCAGGCGTCGGTTTGTGCCGCGAAGCACGCGAAAATTCCCAGGCCAAGGTGATGCCGTGCGCCAAACCGCTGGCCAGGCCAAACACAGGCCCGAGCGCGAGACCGTACCCAACTCCGAAGAGGACTCCGTAAGTGACGGCGCGCGTCAGAGTCCGAAGAGGTCCGTGTTCGGCGCCCAGCAGATCATAGGCGAGGTACAAGGCGCCCAGTACGTCCAGCGAGCTGCCGGCAATGCTGATCAGCGCGAGGGTGTGTTTGTCAATGATCATTGGGGCGTCGCTACACGAGCGTCACGGACTGGCCGTTAGCCAGCACCAGAAACGAATCGGGCCGGCCGCACGCCTCCAGCTCCTGCTTGGGAGTGTCGACGGCCTCATCGCCAAGTTGGAAGGTGCCATGATGAATCGCGATGCTGGTCTCCGCGCCCAGAATCTGATGAGCCTGAAGCGCCTGTTCGGGATCCATGTGGATGGGCGACATAAACCAGCGCGGCTGGTATGCTCCGATCGGAAGCAGCGCCAGGCGGGGCGGTCCGAAGCGCTCGCGGATGCCGGCGAAATGGTGTCCGAACCCCGTGTCGGCCGCAAAGTAGATGATGCGTCCCCGCGTTTCGATTACGTAGCCGCACCACAAGGTTCGATTCCGGTCGAAAATGCCGCGCGCTGAAAAGTGCTCCGCGGGCACGCTGTAAACAGTAGTTTCATCGAGTCCAACGGATTCGCCCCAATCCAGTTCGTGGATGGGGCCGATGTTTCGGGCTCGCAGCAACTGCGCTACGCCGGCCGGTACGATGAATCGCGATTGTCCGCGCTCGGCGAGCCCCTGCAACGTCAGAAGATCCAGGTGATCGTAGTGATTGTGACTGAGTAGCACGGTATCGATGCGCGGAAGATCCTCCCAGCGCACCCCCGGGATTCTTCGGCGCCGCGGGCCGATCCAGGCGACCGGGCTCGCGCGCTCCGACCAAATCGGATCTGTCAGGAGATTGGACCCGGCTTGTTGGAGCAGGACGGTAGAGTGGTTGATTAGTGTCGCCCGCAACTCAGCGCCTTCCACGCTAGACTGCGGCTTGGTTGGTTCGACATCTGAGATAAAAGGCGGGGACGCCTCCGGCCGGCTGGTGAGTTTCCATCGCAATACATCCAGCCAGCCGCGCGGCTCAGCGCCGCCCGCATTGAAGAAGCGCTTCCCATCAAAGTGCTCGGGAAATGGCGGTAGGGCGTCGGCCTGCACGAATCTCATTTACTCACAACTGGGCGGGGGTTCCGCTTGGCGATAGCCACCCGGCATTCCACCTGCTTTCACTTCGTGCGAGCTTCGGCTTCCGCCAGCCAGCCGCGACGCAGCCTCTCCGGCGGCACGCTCGACAGATACGGTTTGATGTCGAGAATCGGCGTCCCATCGAGCATGTCAACTCCGCGGACACGCAGCACCGGACCGTGTCTGCGAATCAACTCGACCACCGTCAGGGCAATGGGATTCGGCCGTCGCGGCGAACGGGTTGCGAACACGCCATGCGGCCGGTTGTCGCTGGGCGGACTTACCACGAGCTTTGGTTCTTTGGCTCGATCAAACGCCCAGATGACGTATAAGTGAGAGAAGCCTTCTATATCCGCGAGCGCTGGCTCAAATTCCGGCAAAATGTCCAGCTCGCCTTCGACGTCGTGCTGGGCACCTAGTCCCTTCGGAATTTGCTCGGTATCCTGGTACGGACTCCTCACATATCCAATCGGCTTCATTGAAAACATCGCGGCTCCTTTATCTTCTCCGGGCCTTGATCATGATCGGCGTGCCTTCAAAACCGAACCGTTTCCGCAACTGATTTACTAGATAGCGCTCGGTGGAGAAGTGCAGGTCCTGGCCCTGATCGGTGAACACGACAAAGGCGGGAGGCCGCACCGAAGCCTGAGTCATGTAGTAAAGCTTGATGTCGCGGGACGGCTCCAGCGTCTGGATGAAGCGATTCAATTCGCCCGTGGTAACGCGCTGGGAAGCTGATTGGTAGGCCTGCTGGATCAAGCGAAACAGCCCTTTGACACCCGTGCCGGTTTTCGCCGACACGAAAGCGATGGGCGCGTAATCGAGAAACTTCAGCTCGTCGCGAACGGCCTCAGTGAAGCTTCGCTTGCCCTTCTCGCCGTGCAGGTCCCACTTGTTCACGCACAGGATCACTGCCCTGCCCTCCTCGTGCGCATAACCGGCGATGGTAGCGTCGGAGGCGACCACGCCTTCGGTGGCATCCAGCACCAGCACCACTACATTAGCCATGCGGATGTGGCGGCGCGCCATCACCACGCTCAGCTTCTCGGCCATGAGCCTGGTCTTGCCCTTGCGGCGGATGCCTGCGGTGTCGACGAATAGAAACTCCACCCCGTGCCGAGTCAGCTTTTCGTCCACCGCGTCGCGGGTGGTGCCGGGCACCGGCGACACGATGGAGCGCTCGGAGCCAACCAGCGCGTTCAACAGCGTGGATTTGCCAACGTTCGGCCGGCCGATGATCGCCACTTTGATGGGCTGCGTTTCTTCGGCGGGTGCTTCTTCGGCCTCGCTCTGAGGAAAATCGCGCGTGACATGCGCCAGCAAGTCGTCCAGTCCGATCCGATGCTCGGATGAAATGGGAAACAGATCCGCGAAGCCGAGCGCGTGGAACTCGTGCGCCAGCGACTCGCGCGCGGTGGTGTCGATCTTATTCACCGCCAGCGTCACGGGCTTGCCCAACCGCCGCAACATCTTCGCCAAGTCGCGGTCGGCGCCCGTAATTTCGGTTCGCCCGTCGATCAGAAAAATAATCTGCGCGGCTCGATCGAGGGCCACGCGCGCCTGCTTCAGGATCTGGCTCGGAATCAGCTCGGCGTCGTTCTGAATGATTCCGCCGGTGTCGATCAGTTGAAAACGGCGCCCGAGATAGGACGCCTCGCCCTGGATGCGGTCGCGCGTGATGCCCGGCTCGTCGCCCACGATGGAGCGGCGCGTCCCGGTTATCGCATTGAACAGCGTCGACTTACCGACGTTCGGGCGGCCCACGATGACGACGGTTGGAAGGGCAATTGCGCCCGGAGTTTCGGTTACTGGATTAGCTCGTGCGACCATGTAGTTTAGCGATGCAACCCGAAGTTCTGAGCCACACTAACGATCATAGCGAAGCGCCTGCCGCCAACCAGTCCATTCGCAACATCGCCATCATCGCGCACGTCGATCACGGCAAGACCACGCTGGTGGACGCCATGCTCACGCAAAGCGGACTGTTCCGCTCCAACGAGCAGGTGGTGGAACGCATGATGGATTCCAACGAGCTGGAGCGCGAGCGCGGCATCACCATTCTCGCCAAGACCACCGGGGTGCATTATCACGGCGTGAAGATCAACATTGTCGACACTCCCGGCCACAGCGATTTTGGGGGCGAGGTGGAGCGCGCGCTGATGATGGTGGACGGCGTCATGCTGCTGGTGGACGCGAGCGAAGGCCCGCTGCCGCAGACGCGCTACGTCCTCAGTAAGGCGCTCGAGGCCAAGCTGCCGCCGATTCTGGTGATCAACAAAATCGATCGGCCGGACGCCCGCATCCAGGAAGTGCTGAACGAAGTGTACGATCTGTTCATCGATCTCGATGCCGTCGAAGACCAACTGGATTTTCCGGTTATCTATACCAACGCCAAGGCGGGCATCGCGAAGCTGAAGCCGGAGGACGAATCGGCGGACCTGCGCCCCTTGTTCGACACGATCTTGAAAAATATTCCCGCGCCCGTTGGCAACGCCGAGTCGGTATTGCAGCTCCTGGTGGCCAATCTGGACTACAGCGATTATCTGGGGCGGCTCGCCATCGGCCGCGTGTTTTCGGGCGTGCTGAAGTACGGCGACGAGGTCTCGATCGCCAAGCTGGACGGGTCTTATCACAACACGCGCATCACCAAGCTCTATTCGTTCGAAGGCTTGAAACGCGTGGACGAGACGCTCGGGCGTCCGGGCGACATTCTGGCCATCGCGGGCGTGGAAGGCATCACCATCGGCGACACCATCACTAGCGTCGAGACCCCCCAACCTCTGCCGCGCATCCAAATCGACGAGCCCACCATCTCGATGGTGTTCACCATCAACACCTCGCCGTTCTCGGGCCGCGAAGGCCAGTACGTGACCTCGCGCAATCTGCGCGATCGCCTGGATAAAGAACTGCTCACCAACGTTTCGATCCGAGTGGAAGAAGCGGGCGGTCCGGACGCATACAAAGTAATGGGCCGCGGCGAGCTGCAACTGGCGATCCTGATCGAGATGATGCGACGGGAAGGTTTCGAGCTGATGGTTGGAAAGCCCGAGATCCTGACCAAAACAATCGACGGGAAGCTGCGCGAGCCGGTGGAACTACTGGTGGTGGATTGCCCGGAGTCGTTCGTCGGCGTGGTGATCGAGAAGCTAGGCTCGCGCAAGGGCAAGATGTCGAAGATGATCAATCACGGCTCGGGGCGTGTGCGGCTGGAATTCCACGTGCCGTCGCGCGGGCTGATCGGGCTGCGCAGCGAGATGCTGACCGACACCAAGGGCACCGCCATCATGAATTCGCTGTTCCACGGGTACATCGAATGGCAGGGTGACATTCCCACCCGCCCAACCGGCTCGCTGGTGGCCGACCGGCCGGGCCGCTGCACCGGCTACGCGATCTTCAATTTGCAGGAGCGCGGCGAGATCTTCATCACCCCGGGAACGGAAGTGTACGAAGGCATGATTGTGGGCGAAAACGCGCGAGATGCCGATCTCAACGTAAACATCGTCAAAGAGAAGAAGCTGACCAACATGCGCGCTTCAACGGCGGACGAGGCCATTCGGCTAGTCCCTCCGCGAATCCTGAACCTGGAGCAAGCCATCGAGTTCATCCGCGACGACGAATTCGTCGAAGTGACTCCGCAATCGATCAGGCTGCGGAAGAAAATCCTGCGCGCGAATCAGCGCTAAGAACGTAAGGTAGAGACTTGAAACGCCTTGCGAGCTTCCTGAATGTGCATGATGCCGTTCGGGTCGTAGTGCTCTGTTTGGACCTCGCACTGGCCTCTCTGGCGGCGTGCCTCGGCGTCGGAGTCTACGCCCTGACCACCGGCGCCAAAGCAATTGGAAACTACATGTCCGATCGAGTCATGGCCGCGTGCTTTCTAGTTATCGCGCTGGTCCTTGATCTCGCATTCGCGTGGCTTCTCGGCATTAGAAATCCGCGATCGAGGTTCATTCAGCGCGTGCTCCTCGCGGCGGTAGCGACCTTTTTCGGTGCAATTGTAGTGCTCGTCATAGTCGCCACTCGCGCCATACTTTTGGCACCGGTGGCATGCTCCCTAGCTTGCTTTTCAATAGCTCGTTGACCGCCGCAGGACTCGCCTGACTTTTGTTCCCATCCGCCTGCGGAAGAAAACTTCTCGTATCAACGCGGCGGTTTCCGCGAAGCTCCGTTAGGTAGTCGGCTAAAACTTAGCGCAGCACCCTCCGTTACGTGGTACTACAAATGGTGCTAAAATCAGTACTATGCGTGCTTCCGCTGTTAAACCTATCACGTACATGAAGACCCACTCCGCCGAACTCGTTGCTGAGGTCAATAAGAAGCGGAGCCCGGTGGTTATCACCCAGAATGGGTCGCCCCGCGCGGTTGTCATGGACGTGGACAGCTATGAGAAACTGCAGGACGCCCTAATCTTGCTCAAGCTCATTGCTCAATCGGAAGAAGAACTGCGAAACGGAAAGTGGCTTTCGCAAGCGCAGATGGAGCGCGAACTGCGAAAGAGGCTGGGCGATTGAGAAGGGTCCGAGTTCGCTGGTCTACTTCAGCGTCTTTAGATCTAATAGAAATCGTCGAGTTCATTCGGAATGACCGGCCGAATGCAGCTCGAAAGCTCGGGCGTGAGATCCGCGAAACTACCAGGCGCTTAAGAAATCATCCCGCCATGGGTCGGATCGTGCCGGAGCTTCACGCGCATGGAATCTCTGACTACCGCGAATTGTCCATAGCTCCGTATCGAATCATATATGCAGTCAGATCTGAAAGCGTTGACATTGTTGCCGTCATAGACGGCAGGCGCGACTTTCAGGCGGCGTTATTCGACCGCCTAATGCGTCAAAAGTCCGCTAACTAAGTTTCGATTTCAGCAACTCGTTCACCGCGCCCGGATTGGCTTGGCCTTTGCTCGCTTTCATCACTTGTCCCATCAGGTAGCCGAGCACCGCAGTCTTGCCGGACTTGTATTGTTCCACCTGCTTGGGATTGTTCGCGATTACTTCGTCAACGATTTTCCCGAGCGCTCCCGTATCGCTGATCTGGCGCAGTCCCTCGCGGTCGATGATGACGCGCGCCGGTTCGCCGCTTTCGATCATCTTGGCGAAGATCTCTTTGGCGAGCTTGCCGCTGATCTCGCCTTTCGCGATCAGGCCCACCAGTTCGCCCAAATGCTCGGCCGAGACCGGCGACTCGGAAATATCCCGACCCTTCAGCGCGCCCATGAGATCGCCAGCCACCCAATTCGCCGCAGTGCGCGGATCGCCGGAGGTGGCCGCGGCTTTCTCGAAATAGTCGCTGAGCGCCCGCGTGGCCGTCAACACTTGCGCGTCGTATTCGCGCAGCCCGTAGCTTTCCATAAAACGGCGGCGCTTGTCGGCCGGGAGTTCCGGCATGACAGCACGGATGCGCTCCAGCCAGGCTTCGCTGACGCGCAGCGGAACTAGATCCGGTTCCGGGAAATAGCGATAGTCGTGCGCATGTTCCTTGCTGCGCATCCCCACCGTTTCGCCGGTTGCGACGTTATACAGCCTGGTTTCCTGTTCCACTCTCCCGCCGCTCTCGATTAGAGCTACCTGCCGCGCGACTTCGTAATCCAGCGCCAACTTGGCAAAGCGGAACGAATTGAGATTCTTGACCTCAGCCTTGGTGCCGAACTGCTCGGCGCCCTTCAACCGCACCGAAACATTGGCATCGCAGCGCAACTGCCCTTTTTCCATGTCGCATTCGGAGACGCCGACGTATTGCATCACCTGCTTTAGCTCGGTGAGATATTCGTAGGCCTCGTCCGATGAGCGCAAGTCCGGTTCGCTGACGGTTTCGATCAGCGGCGTTCCACTGCGATTGAGGTCGACGTAGGTATAACGGTCGGAATCCTTGAAGCCGTCGTGGATGCTTTTGCCGGCGTCGTCCTCCAGATGAATCCGCGTCACGCCGATCCGTTTCCTGGCGCCCTCGACCGAGATCTCCAGCCACCCGTGCTCGGCCAGCGGCTGGTCGTACTGCGAGATCTGATAACCTTTGGGCAGGTCGGGATAAAAATAATTCTTGCGTGCGAATCGCGAAAATGCGTTGACGCGGCAATGCATCGCGAGCGCGGCTTGAATCGCCATCTCGACCGCCTGCCGGTTGAGTACCGGCAACGCACCCGGCAGGCCCAGGCAAACCGGACAAACGTTGGTGTTGGGCGGCGCGCCGAAGCCAGTTGGACAGCCACAGAATATTTTCGTGCGGGTGTTCAGCTGAACGTGCACTTCGAGGCCAATCACCGGCTCGTACTTCGCGATTTCCTCCGGCGTGGCGATCGCCGCGATAGAAGAGGACATTGCTTAATTATAGAAGGCTGACCCGGTTCGGCTGCAGTCTGGACATGGCAACCTCCTGCGAGCTTCCGCGAGCCTCTACTGCCTTTGGCCGGAGAGCGAAGCCGTCCCCAGCAATCCGCCCAGGCCCATGGTTTCCACCGCCGACGATGGCACGATGACCATCGATCCTTTTTCCTTGATGGCCTCATACAGCATGTTCATCGCGCGCAGATGCAGAGCGATGGGATTATTCAGGTACACCGTCGAGGCCTCGGAAAATTTGGTCGAAATCTCGGTCTCGGCCGTCCCCAGAATGATCCGCGCCTGGCGCTCCCGCTCGGCCTGAGCCTGCCGCGACATGGCGTCCTCCAGCGCTTGCGGTATGTGCACATCGCGGATCTCCACCGACTGCACCGTGATGCCCCACGGATTGGTTTTCTCATCTAAAATGCGCTGCAGTTCACGGCCCAGCATCTCGCGCTCCGTGATCATCTGCGCGAGATCATGCCTCCCGATAGATTCGCGCAAAGCCGTCTGCGCGCTCAGGGTGATGGCGTTGTCGAAATCCATCACTTCCAGAATGGATTTTTCAGGATTCCACACCAGCCAGAAAATGATGGCGTCGACGTTCACCGGCACCGTGTCGCGCGTCAGGGCCGATTCCGCCTTGACGTCGGTGACGCGCACGCGCTGATCGACGTACTGGCTCACGCTGTCGATAACAGGCACGATCATGAAAAGCCCCGGCCCGCGCAGCCCGACGTAACGGCCCATCCGCAGCACCGCGGCCTTCTGCCATTGCTCGGCCACCTTGATCGCGAACAGGAAATAGAAACCGATCAGAATTCCGGCGATCGCGAAGGCCGGCTGTTTGTACACCAGCGTGGTCGCCACGCCGGCCACCAGCGCGATCAGAAATACAGCTACGCCGATGCTGCTCACCTGCGACCCTCCACGGGCGCCCGACTCACTGCCTCTTTGTCTCAAGATCGTTCGAAGTGGCATGACTAACCCCTTTCTTCTTCCTTTTTCAACTCGCCGAAATAGTCCAGCAGTTCTCCGAGTGAGATGCCCTCGGCGCCCGCTTTGGCGAGCAATTCGCCCGCTAGCTGCGCCACACGCCGGCGGCGCTCCACCTCGCTCGCTTTCGGCGTCTTATCGGTGACGAATGTGCCGGTTCCCTGCTGTGTAGACAACACCTCGCGAATCTCGAGTTCGCGATACGCGCGCACCACGGTGTTCGGATTTATCGCTAGATCCACGGCGAGCTGGCGCACCGTCGGCAGTTGATCGCCGGCTTTCAGGGTTCCCGACGCAAGGCCCCCCAGGACCTGGTCGATAATCTGCCGGTAGGCCGGTACACCACTGCGCGCGTCTAATCGAACCTGAAAACGTCGATCTTGCGCGGTTGAGGTCATCTACTCTTCTAGAGTACTAGTCTTATAATACATTGTCAAATAGAAAAGACAACTTCGTCGTAAACTTCCAGCCTCGCCAGCCGTTTAATGATAGTAGGCAAAGCAGTAAAGCAATGAGAATTCGACGCTTTCTAGCGCTTGTGATGTGTTGTGCGGGTGGAATGGTCGCGGG
>DATJWJ010000254.1:0-18432 GCA_035501355.1 Bryobacteraceae bacterium
TAGGCGCGCCAGGGTCTCGTCATAATTGATCTGGCGCAGCTTTCCCGCTAGAACTTCGGGAGGGAGACCGAATCCTGCGAGCGCGCGATTGATGGCCGTCAGATTATTCAACAGAATGGAAGAATAAAATGGCGATTCCTCGTGGCGCTGGCCTTCGTAATTTACGAAGTAAAACAGACGATCCGGGATCAGTTTACCGCCCAGTGTCGCGCCGAACTGGTTCTGGCGCAATTCGTCGAACCCAGGTGGCGCCAGAATGTTGCGCGCGTCCATGGCGTTGTTGCGGAAATATTCATAGATCGAGCCGTGCAGGTCATTGGCGCCTGACCTAGTCACGATATTCACCACGCCTCCCGCGGCTGGACCCAGGCTCGCAGGGTAATTGTTGTTTAGAACGCGAAACTCCTGCACAGCCTCTTCCGACGGCGCCGAGCGCGAGCGGCCGAAGACGCGGTTCATGTTGTTAGCGCCATCCACCAGGATCATCGACGTGGATTCGTGCAATCCCGCGAAGGAGAGATCCACTTGTTGCGGCTCGCCCGGCGAAGACGGGTTCGAAATGTTGGTGCGTCCCGCGTAGACGTTGGGCGTGAGCAGCACGAAATCGAGGAACTGCCGCCCATTGATGGGCAGGTTCTCGATCTCGCGCTCGGCCACCACCTGGCTGAGTTCGGTGCGCGTGGGCTCGATCACTTCAGGCGTGGCCGTGACGGTGGCTTCCTGACGCTGCTGAGCGAGCTGGAATTGCAAGTCCACGATGGCCTGCTGGTTGACAGTCAGTTCCACTGGAACGCGCAGCGGAGCGAATCCGGGCGCTTCCGCGCCGATCTGGTAGCGGCCCGGGGCGAGATTGAGCACTTCGTACTGCCCTCCCGCCGAGGTCTGAACGGTTCGCGTTTGCCCGCTTTCCGTGTTGCGAACAGTAATGGTTTGGTTGGTGATTACGTGACCAGAAGGGTCCGTGAGTTCGCCTGAAAGTTGCGCTGTCGCGCCAATTTGTGCCGTCAGCAGCGGCGTGCTGGCAGACACGAAGACTAACAAACACAGCCACCGGGGCATTTCCTTAGGATGGCACGGATTACTGGGCGGTTATTCTCGCGGACGCCGGCCGAGAACGGCTGCTGTCGAAACAGGCCGCATTTCGCGAAATTCGCAATAGACGTCTTCGAAACCGGCCGCTTTCAGCGCCTTATTGAGTCCAAAGCCTATCTGACGGGCGGTCTCTTCGCTAGCGCCTTTGTTGCGCGGCTGCACAGCCAGCAGAACGCGGCCTTCAGGCTTCAACACGCGGCGGAGTTCGCCTAAAGTTTTCGGCATGTCCTTCCAGAACTGGGCGGAATTAATGGCGAAGATGCAGTCAAACTGCGCGTTGGAAAAGGGTAGCTGCGAGGCTGAACCCAGTCTGAGATCAACGCGTCCCTCGCGGATCGCCTCTCGGTTGCGGCTTGAGGCCTGCTGGACCATGGTTTCCGAATGGTCCACTCCGGCGACGGAGGCGGCCGCTCGGCTGGCTCGGGCGATGTCGGTGCCGGGGCCGAATCCGATCTCTAGTACGCGCTCATGGGGCTTCAGATCGAGCAGCGACGCGACCCATTCGCTGCGTTCGCGGTTTTTGAACGCCAAACTGTAGCCGACCAAGACGCCGAAAAAGCCGGTGGGCTTCGAGAACTGCTTGACGACTTGATCGCGCAAGCTCATTGATATTGAAACGAAGAACTCGGGCTGAAAGTTCCCGAGTCGTGCCGGAACTTTTTCGGCATCATAATTGTCTAAAGGAGTGTTTATGCGACTCCTAGCCGCATTGCTCGCACTGACCTTGGCCGCAATCGCGCAGAATGCGCGAGAACCGATGGACCAGGGTATTCAAGACTACAAGAGCGCTCGATACGCGGAAGCTGCCACGGCATTTCAAAAAGCAGTTGACCTGAATCCTTCCGACGTTACGGCGCGCTTGTATCTGGGGACCACCTTGATGTCCCAATACGTTCCGGGCGCCCAGTCTCCGGAAAACAGCGAGTTTGCCCGTCGCGCCGAAGCAGAATTCCAAGAAGTCTTGCGGCTCGAACCCACTGACGAAACTGCGCTCGCGTCGTTGGCTGCGCTGAATTATCAAGAAGCGCAAGGGATGACTGATTCTACGCAAAAGAGTGCCAAACTTGACGAGTCCTCTTCCTGGTATCTACGCCTAATCGCAGCCGACCCTCGAGACAAAGAGGCGTACTATTCGCTTGGCGTGATCGGCTGGATGAAGTGGTACCCGGCATGGATACAAGCGTGCGTGACCTTGGGCATGAGGCCCTCTGACCCCGGGCCTTTGCCGCCGTCGGCTGTAAAGGCGGAGTTGAAGAATCAATATTCCTCCGTGATCGAACATGCCATTTCTAGTTTGCAGAAAGCTTTAGAAATCGACCCGCAATACGACGATGCGATGGCGTACATGAATCTGCTGATTCGCGAGCGGGCCGATTTGCGCGACACGCCTGAGGACTATCGACGTGACATCGAGCAGGCCGATCAGTGGGTTCAGAAGGCGCTGGATACGAAACGTCTAAAGGCCCAGGCGGCGCTACCGCAACGCATCAGAGTGATCGGGAATGTACAGCAGGCGAATCTCATTCGAAAAGTCGATCCTGTATATCCTCAGGCCGCCAGGGAAGCCGCGATCCCAAGGTAGTGTCCGCTTCACGGCGGTTATCGGCAAAGACGGCCGCGTCCATGACCTCCAGGTAGTCAGCGGGCATCCCCTGCTGGTCGATGCGGCCCGCGATGCCGTACAGTTTTGGGAGTACAAGCCGACGCTGCTGAATGGCCAGCCGGTCGAGGTCGTAACACAAATCGACGTGAACTTCTCGCTTTAGCCCTGAGGCTTGGCTACGAATTTGTATCCGACTCCGCGCACTGTCTGCAAGTGCTGCGGCTTGGTGGGATCGTCCTCGATGTAGCGCCGCAAACGGACGATGAAGTTGTCGATGGCGCGCGTGTCGGTGTCCTCGTGCAGCCCCCACACTTCGGACAGCATGGCCTTGCGCGAAACGTGCTTGCCCTCGTGGCGGATCAGGTAGCGCAGCACATTGGCTTCCATGAGCGTGAGCGGAAACACCTGGTCGCGGACGTGCAACTCCAGCCGATCGAAATCGACGTACTTACCGTCGAACCGGAAAGTGTCGTCCGATGCGGTTGGCGCACTAACAACGGGTGCGGTGGGGGCAGCCGCGGAGGTTTGCAGCCACTGCCTGCGGCGCAGCAAACCCCGGATGCGCGCGATCAGGATGGCGAGCTCGAACGGCTTGGCGAGATAATCATCCGCCCCGGCCGCAAAGCCTCGCAAGACGTCGTCCGGATGGCCGCGCGCTGTAAGCATCAGGGTCGGAATGAAAAGCCCGGCCTGGCGCATCTCAGAAATTACTGTGAAGCCGTCCTTGCCGGGCAGCATTACGTCCAGCACCACGACGTCGATGCCCGCAGGCTCGACGCGCAGCAGTTCGAGCGCAGCTTCCCCGGTATCCACCAACCGGACCTGATAGCCTTCGGCTTCCAGATTGAAGCGCAACCCGTCGGCCAAATGCTGCTCGTCTTCGACCACCAGAACCCGGTTCATTTCGCGACCGGCAATTGCAGCACGAACGTGCTGCCGCGCCCCGGCCCTTCGCTCTCGGCCCAGGCGCGCCCGCCGTGCCGTTTGGCCACGGACCGCACGATATATAATCCCAAACCAGTTCCTTTGATGCGCGTGGCCAGCGGCCCCGGCACGCGATAAAACCTCTTGAAAATCTGCTTCAGCTCCATCTTCGGGATGCCGACGCCCTCGTCCTTCACACGCACTCGGACAAAACGTCCCTCCACGGGCGCGGTCTCCACGCGAATTTTGACCTCCCGCCCGGAATACTTGACGGCGTTGTCGATGAGGTTGGAAACGGCGGCGCGGACCTCATCCGGATCCGCCCAGACGGTCGCGGGCGGGCCGGGATGGAACTCCAGCGAGTCCTCGGCGACGTGGTGCAGTGTGCGCGCCTTGGTGAGGCATTCTTCCACCACCCCGTTCAGGTCTACCCGCGCGCGATTCAGTTTGTGATGCGCAGCCGAACCGATCCGTCCGGTACGCAGCACTTGTTCGATGGTAGCCAGCAGGCGGTCGCTATCTTCCACCATGATGCGATAGAACTCCTGGCGCTTGGCCTCTTCCACGGCGCGAGTCTGCAAGGTCTCCAGGTACAGGCGGATGGATGCCACCGGCGTCTTCAGCTCGTGCGTGACGGCATTGATGAACGCGTCATGTTGTTCGTTCCGCCGCACCTCGCGCACTAGAAAGGTGGTGTTGAGAACCACGCCGGTGATGATCACAGTGACCAGCAGGACGCCGAAGAAAAGCAGAATTCCGGTGCGCCAGTTGAGCAGCACCCAGCCGATGTACAGCAGCAGAATGACGGCGATGAGCCCGGCACCCAAGCCGATGGAGTAGATGATGGACCGGCGCCGGCCGGCAATGACCATACTTTCAGCTTAACGTGGGCGGGTTCGTTGGAGCAGCCTGCAGGTGCGCTAGGCCGCTTCGCGCTCGGCCTGCGGAGTGTTCACCTTCGCAACCCGAACAGCTTTGGCGATCCCGAAAAACTTCAGAATGCTGATGGTGATCCAGGAAAGATCCAGCTCATACCAAGCCAAGCCGTGACGCGCGGAGGTGGGATGCGCGTGGTGGTTGTTGTGCCAGCCTTCGCCGAAGCTCATCAAGGCGACCCACCACAGATTGCGTGAATCGTCGCGAGTGTCGAAGCGGCGGCCGCCCCACATGTGCGACGCCGAATTGACCAGCCAGGTGGCGTGCAGTCCAAGAGTGATGCGCAGGCAGGTGCCCCACAGCATCAGGGGAAGGCCGCCAATCGCGAACAGTATCGCAGCCAGCACGATTACCGGAATCCAGTGATAGTTGTTCAAACCCACATAGAAGGGGTCTTTGGCCAGATCGGGTGCATATTTGGCCATCAGCTTGGTGTTGTTGTGCTTGGATTCGCCCACCAGCAGCCAGCCGATGTGCGACCACCAGGGGCCGTCGTGCGGCGAATGCGGATCGCCGGGCCGGTCGGAAAACTGGTGGTGAATGCGATGCGTGGCCACCCAAAAGATCGGGCCACCCTCCAGCGTCAGCGTCGCGCAGAGCGCCAGGAAATATTCGAGCAGCCGCGGAAGTTTGTAGGAGCGATGCGTGTGCAGCCGATGATAACCGAGGCTGATGCCGAATCCAACGGACACCCAATAGAGAGCCACAGCGGTGGCGAGCCGAGGCCAGCTAAACACAAAAAGGGCTGCGATCGCGCCCAGGTGCAAAAAGGTTAAGACCAGAATTATCAACCAGTTCGGCTTCTTGTTTGTATAAATGCTGACGATGTCGCCGCTCAAGTAAAGTCTCCTAGAGTTTTGGGAAGCTGCACCTTTACAGTAACAGGGCTTGGCTCAATGCTTTGTAAGACTTATGTAATATCGGGCGAGAGCAGGTTACTCTAGCCCTATGGCGTCCAAGATCCTGGCGCGAATCGTCGCCGAAACCGGCGTGCCCGGGTTGGCGGACATTCTCGCGCGGCATCTCAGCGGAAGCGACCTGCAATCGCTGCTGCTGCACGTCTTCGAGCAAAGGGCCGGCGCGCTCCGGGAGGGCGACCTGATTCGAGCATCCGAGCGGGCGCTGCTGGTGCCATCTCGAGTGAGCGCGCGGCGGTTGAATCGGTTCGACCAGGCGGCGTTCACGGTGGCGGGTGCGTTTGAGCCGGTGGATCTATCGCCGGTGGCACCTTTGGGCTTGAACCACGTGCTGGGGGAGATCGATCAGAATAATGTCCTGAGTACGATCCGCAATGCCGAAGTGCTGGGCGATCCGACGCCGGTCCTGGCTCTGGAATGCGCCCGGAGGCGAAAGAACATCAAGGCTCGCAGCGGCGGCGCGATTCGGTTATGCGCCAGCGCGCGCGTGATCCGGCTCCAGCCCTTTGATTTTCCCGGATACACGCCGCACTTCCGCTTGTTCGCGCTGGTGACGGCGGGGCGCGACCGGGGTTCACACTCCTTCGAGATCGAGCATCTGAGAGAACATATTCGCTTCTATCTGGAACTCTGCCGCGCCCTGAATGGCTGCGGATTCAGTCTCAAGAGCCCGCTGGTCGAGATCTCGGACGCCGCTGTCGTTCAGGATCTGCTGTCGTCGGCTGGCGTGGATCTCGAAGAAGTACGGGCCGCGGTTCGGGCGCACAAGCCCGGTGAGTCGGAACGATTCCTGGCCGAGCGCGGAGTCAACTTACCAGATGCCGTCGGAGACCCCGTCCAGGAACTGCGGGGCGTCGGTCCCCGGCATCGGCTGGCTCGCGTAAAAAGCGATGTATTTGACCGGCTCGCCAGCGGGTTTCCGGAGGCTTGCTTTCAGTTCAATCTGGCGCGATTGGAGGGGCTCGGCTACTATCGTGGGCTGTGTCTCCGCATTTCGCCGCTGGCGCCAGATGGCAATCGCTATCCGGTGATTGACGGTGGCTTCACAGACTGGACGGCACGGCTGCTTCAGGATCGAAAAGAGCGGCTGCTCGCTACTGGAATCGGGACCGAATTTGCCTGCTCCCGCTATTGGACAGAACAGGCATAATCGAAATATGTCTGTTTCCGCCGATACGCTTCGCACGCACCTCGATTACACGGCTTGGGCCAGCGGGATCCTGGTGGATGCCGCGCGCCAGCTGACGCCCGAAGAGCTGAACCGGGATTTCGGGACCGCGGACAAAAGCGTCCTGGGAACGCTGGTGCATATTTTTGCGGGCGACCGGATCTGGTTGGAACGCGTGCAGGGCCTTTCCCGCGAACGTCTGGTGGACCCTGAAGATCATGATTTCGCGGTATTGCAACAGGCCTGGCCGCGCGTGCTCCGGGGCTGGAAGGATTGGGCCGCCGGCCTTAGCGACGCTCAGGTTATCCAGGACATTTCGTTCTATCGCAGTACAACCGGAAACACCTTTCGAATGCCGGCCTGGCAGATCGTCATGCACGTAGTGAATCATGGCACGCATCATCGCGGGGCCGTGTCGGGATTTCTGCGAGCGATGGGTAAGACGCCGCCGAAGCTGGACTTGATCGCTTACTATTTCGCGCAGCCAGCAGCAACGGCCGCTTCGTGACTCCGGCGTACTTGTTCGTGTACGGCACGCTGCGCCGAGGCTCCGCGAATCGGCATGCGCGTTTGCTCGAATCGGCGGCCCGGTTCCTTGGCAGTGCCCGCACGGCTGGCCGACTGTATAGTTTTGGCCGGCATCCTGGCGCGGTTCGATCGGAAGCGCCGGGAGAGTGGGTGCGCGGCGAAGTCTTCCTGCTGAAGAATCCGGCGCAAACTCTCTGTGCGCTGGACCGCTACGAGGGAGCAAAGTACGAGCGTGTCGGAGCGCAGGTGGAGCTTCCGTCGGGGAAGCAGATTACCGCCTGGGTTTACTTCCTCCGGCGGGAACCCAGCGCGGGCCGAATTGCGACGGGCGAGTGGATTTAATTTAAGAAATACGTCCGGTACAGCGTGTCGCGCTGCTTGGGGATGAACCCGGCGTCGCGGATCAACCGGCGCAATTGTTCTTCGCTCGCGCGGTTGTGCGTGCCGGCGGCCGATACGACGTTTTCCTCGATCATGATGCTGCCCACGTCGTTGCCGCCGAAGCGCAAACCCACCTGGCAGGTCTTCAAGCCCGGCGTCACCCACGACGACTGGATGTTCACGATGTTGTCCAGGTACAGCCGCGAGATCGCGAGCGTTTTCAGATATTCCACCGCGGTCGCTTCTTCCTTCACGAATCGTCCGAGCGAAGTGTTCTCGCGCTGGAACGACCACGGGATGAAGGCCGTGAACCCGCCCGTGTCTTCCTGGATCTGGCGCACGATATCGAAATGATTCATGCGCTGCTCGATAGTTTCGCCGCAGCCGAACATCATGGTAGCGGTGGTGCGCAGGCCGAGCGCGTGCGCGGTGCGATGCACATCGATCCAGTCCTGCGCCGAAGACTTCAGCCGCGCGATACGGCGGCGCACATCGTTATCCAGGATCTCGGCCCCGCCGCCGGGGATGGACTCCAGGCCAGCGTCGCGCAGCCGAGCGATGGTGTCGTGCAAGGTCAGCCCGCTCACCTCGGCGATGTTGACAATCTCCGGCGCTGAAAAGCAGTGGTTCCAGATGCGGTCGCCAAAGCGCTGCTTGATGGAGCGCAACAAGTCTTCGTACCACTCGATCTTGAGCTCCGGATGCAGGCCGCCTTGCATCAGAATCCCGGTCCCGCCCAGATCGATGGTCTCCTGAATCTTGTCGAAGATCACTTCCTTGGGATGCAGGTATCCTTCAGCGTGGCCCATGGGCCGGTAGAAGGCGCAGAAGCTGCAGTATTCGGTGCAGAAATTGGTGTAGTTGATGTTGCGATCGATGATGTAGCTGACGATGCCATGCGGGTGCAGCTTGCGGCGGACCGCGTCGGCCGCCATGCCGATGCCGATCAGGTCATCACTGCGAAAGAGGTCGATCGCCTCCTGGCGCGTCATCATACCGTAACCTTTCTGGTTTCCGCCGGGTTTGCCAGCTCCGAAGCATATTGTAGAAAAAGATTCAGCCCCGCGTATTCTTTGTCACCCAGCTCGAAAACGATATTGCGGGTCAGGTACTCGCGCGCCAGAGCTTCGGAGATACCGAGCTTGGCATGCTCCTGGCGCGCGATGTCGTCAATGTGATCCATGCCAAACCGGAGCGATGCAGCGAAAGGTGCTGGATCCTGCTTGGGGAAACCGGCGCGCGCGGCCCAGACGGCGAATACCATTGGCAGGTCTGTCATTTGAGTCCACTCCCGACCCAAATCGAGGACGCGAAACGGAAGCTCGGCCGGATTGAGAACCAGCGCGGCGTCGCCGATGATTAACGCCGCGTCGCACAGCTCCAGCATCGATGCCAGATGTGGCGGCAGGGAGTAAAGCTGCGGTTCAACGCCGTATTTGCGCGCCAGTACGATCCGGCTGAGAGCGACGGAGGTGCGGGAGCTGGAATCGGTCGCCAGAGTTCGAATTTGGCCGAATGCGACCTTGGAAATGAGGAAGATGCTCCGGACTTCCGCATGGCAGGCGATGCCGCAGCCCGGAATGATCTCCAGCTTTTGATGGTTCAGCTCGACCGAAGGGACGATGCCGATGTCGGCGCGGCCGTCCGCCAGTCGATCGGCGCATTCCGATGGGATGGCGCGCTCCAGCTCAAACAGGTCCTGTTGCTCGCCATGCAGCATGCCCCAGACCAGCGGAGCGGTGTTCAAGTAACTGACGACAGAGACGCGAGGTTTCGATGCGAGGCTCAATGCCCAGTCTAACAAGGCTGGCTGCTGTTATGATACGCTGGTCGCGCCGCGTCATACCGCCAACTAATCCGGCTGTCTCGACGCCGCCCATTGGAGAGCTATGAAATTTACCTGGTTTAATCTCATGCCGTGGCCCTACCTGCCCGACGATTTCCGAGAGAAGCACCACTCGGTGTGGGTGGACATCGATTCCAAGCTGTTCGATCCGGTCAAGAGCCACGAAGTCTATAACACTTATTTGGATCTGCTCGAATATGCGGCCAAGCTGGGATTCGACGCGATCGGGGCCAATGAGCATCATCAAAACGGCTACGGCCTGATGCCGTCGCCCAATCTCATTGCCGCATCTCTGGCACGCCGGACCGAGGACATTGCGCTGCTGGTGCTGGGCGCATCCATCGCGCTCTACAATCCGCCGATACGCGTGGCCGAGGAATTCGCCATGCTGGACTGCATCACCGGCGGGCGTCTGGTGGCGGGTTTTCCGGTCGGCACCTCGATGGATACCAATTTCTGTTACGGCCAGATTCCGGCGCTTACGCGCGAAAAATATAAAGAAGCGCACGAACTCATCATGCGGGCCTGGCACGAGCGCGAGCCGTTCGCCTTCAACGGTCGTTACAACAAGCTGCGCTACGTGAACATCTGGCCGCGGCCGATCCAGCAGCCGCATCCACCCATCCACATTCCGGGCGGAGGGTCGCTCGAAACTTTCGACTTCTGCATCGACAATACCTATTCGTATTCCTACTTGAGTTTCACCGGCTACCTACGCGCCAAGGCACTGATGGATGGCTATTGGGAGCGCGTTGCCCAGCGCAATGCGGACAATTCGCCTTTCCGAGGCGGCTTCGCCCAAACCATCTGCGTGGCTGATACCGACGCCGAGGCCGAGCGCCTCTATTCGCAGCACGTCAGCTATTTCTACAATCGCTGTTTGCATGTGTACCCGGGCTTCGCCGACGCGCCCGGTTACCGGACCATCAAGACCATTCAGAAAGGCGTGCTTTCGCAATATGCGCCGCTGGCGGGTTTTCAGAACCTGACCTGGAAGGACCTGGTGGAAGGCGGGCACATCATCGCCGGCAGTCCCGAAACGGTGCGCCAGCGCATGGAGGATTTGATTGAAGGCCTGCATGTGGGCCACGTGTTCTGCCTGCTACATGTCGGCGACATGCCGAAAGAGAAATGCATGTATTCCACCAGCCTGTTCGCCGACAAAGTGATGCCGAAACTGCGGACCAGGTTTGCGGAGAAATTTTCCGAGCATTCGAAGGATGACCGGTTCTGGTGCAAACCGCTCCCCAGACGCGTGCGGCCCGGCAGCCTTCCGGCCAGCGTGGAACTGGGCGAACTGGCGGGGAAGGAAGCCTAAAGATATGGAGCTGAAAACCGTCTCAACCGTGCGCGTTCCCGTTCGTTACTACGAAGGCGGCCAAGGCAAGCCACTGGTGTTCCTGCATGGCGCCGGCGGCGTCGAGCTGGATCTCCCTTTCCTGGGCGCCCTGGCGGAAAAATACCATGTCTATGCGCCGCTGCTTCCCGGATATGGCGATAGCGAAGAATGCGCCGAGCTGCGCGATATGCTCGATTTCACGCTGCACACCTGGGACGTTGTGGAGGCTCTCGGGGTGCGCGACCCGATTCTCGTCGGCTTCTCGATGGGCGGCATGATCGCCAGTGAAATGGCGGCTATCGCGCCGCATGACGTGTCGCGCCTGGCGCTGATCGCGCCGGCAGGTCTCTGGTTAGACGACCACCCCATCCCGGATTTATTCTCCGTGATGCCGTTCGAGCTCCCGAAATATTTGTTTCACGACCCGGAAGCCGGAGCGAAAGCGATCGGCGCGAATTTTGACCTTTCCGATCCCGCGTTTCTGCAGAACTTCCTGGTGCGCAATGCCCGGCAGTTAGGAGCCGCGGGCAAGATCCTGTTTCCGATTCCGGAACGCGGGCTGGCCGGCAGACTGTATCGCATCCGCGCCCGAACGCTGTTGATCTGGGGTGAGAGCGACCGGTTGGTGCCGCCGGCCTATGCCCAGGCGTTCCAATCTGCTCTCAATGGTGCGGACCTGGTTATGATTCCGGAAGCGGGACACATGGTGGCACTCGAAAAGACGGCGGAGGTGACCAAGGCCATTCATGCCGCGTATCTCAACTAGCGCTCCGAGCCCGCTCGCATTGCCATGAAGCCGCTGGTGGTCGGCATTGGCGGAAGCAACCGGCTTAGATCTACGGGTGAGCTGGCTCTGCATCTCGCGTTGCAGACGGCGGAACGGGAGGGCGCGCGCATCCTGGTCTTTCCTGGCCCGTTCCTGGCGCGCATGCCGATTTACTCGCCGGAACACATTGATCGTAATGCGGAACAGCTCGAGCTGGTGGCTGCGGTCCGCGAAGCCGATGGTCTGATCCTGGCAAGTCCGGGTTATCACGGCGGCATCTCCGGCCTGGTCAAGAACGCGCTGGACTTGCTGGAGGACCTGCGCGATGACCGGCGCTGTTATCTGGAAGGCCGCGCGGTTGGGTGTATCATTACCGCCAGTGGGTGGCAAACGGTGGGGTCGGCGCTCAATTCCTTGCGCTCCATCGTGCATGCGTTGCGCGGCTGGCCGACACCGCTAGGCGCGGGCTTGAACATCGCGGAAAGAATCTTCGATTCCGCAGGAGCCTGCATCGACCCAGCGGCCGCCAAGCAGCTTGCCACCGTAGGCCATCAAGTGGTCGAGTTCGCGCAGCGCTGGATGGATCGGAATACCGCGAATGGGAACGTGCAACCTTAGGTCGTGGACGCCCCGGCTAGGTGCGCCGCGCTGTCCAGGCGCGGGTCAGATAGGTGGTTTCGATCCCCGCCAGACCGGCGGTCTTGCGCTCCACAAAACCTAAAAACTGATTGAACAGGTCGGGCCCGAGCTGTACTCGCAAATCGTTGACCGAGCGCCACGCGCCCAGGTATTGCTCGACCGTTTGAGTGGCTTTATGCCGTCCCTCCAGATAGACCACGTCGTCGAAACCGGCCTTGGCCCACAACATTTCCGTGAGCTTCTCGGTCAGGCCGGAGCGTCCCGAGGAGACCCGTTTCACCCCCGGGTTCAGACGCGTGATTTCCTGCTCGATTTCGACCAGCAGCGGATTGAGCTCGATCATGCGCGGATTCCACAGAGCCGCGAAACGGCCGCCGGGCCGAAGCATGCGCTGGAACTCGGCACAGGCCTTGTCAAAGTCGGTCCAATGAAAAGAAGAAGCCATGCTGACCAGGTCGAAAGCGCCCGAGGGCAGACCAGTTTCCTCGGCAGCGCCACGGCGCCAAATAATGTTATGTCCCTGCGAGGTCGCGATTCCTTGCCGCCGCATCTCGTCGCTGGGCTCCACGGCGGTGACGGAATGGAGGTTCTGCGCGGCCAGCATCCTGGTCCAAATGCCGGTTCCAGCGCCGACATCGGCCGCGTCGATTTCATGTGCCGGGCGGCCCACCAGCGCTAGAATCGCTGTAACGATGCTGGGCGCATAGCCGGGACGATACTGGGCATAGTCGCCGGCGAGGGCATCGAAATTGCCGTGCTTAATAGGTGGTTCAGTCATTTTGAGAGACTCAGTTGGAATGGTCATATGTGAAACTCCGATTTCAATTCTCCAGGCACAGCTCGCCCTCGCGGATCATTTTTTCGTAGAGGTTTAAGTCGTCCAAACTGTCGATTTCGCCCCATTGCCCGGAAATGCCGGCAGTGCTGATGGGGAAACCGGAGTCCAGCAAAGCGCGCAGAAGCGTGGTCATGTCCATGGCATCGCGGGTCTTTGGATCCAGGCCGGCCAGCACCGCCTCCACCGCGGACCATGCCCGGGGCGTGAATTTGAGCAAGCCCATGTACTGCCCTTCGATTTCCTCGATGCGGGTGGCTCGCCTTCCGATCTCGATCAGATTGCCGAGCGCGTCGGTCCGAAATGTTTCGGCGTCGCTCAGTGGATCGGCAAAGCGCCGGGTCCACAAGCTTCGCCAACCGCGGTCATAGGCGACCGCCAGATCGCCGGGGGAAGCGGCCAGCTGTTCGACTATGTCGTGACCATAAAAAATATCGGCGTAGCTGATGACCGCCGGGCCTGTTCGCAACCAGTCGGCCGCCGCCACCAGCGACATCACCATATTCGTCTCAGCCCAGCGGGGGTTTTCGAAATACGCGACGTCGGGGAAGTCGATCATATCCCCCCGATAGCCCCGCACGACCCCGATGCGAGTAACACCACCGCGGCGTAGCGCGGCCATCTGCCGGGCGATAAGCGGCCGTTGCGCCAGTTCGACCATGCATTTGGGGCGATCCTCAGTCTGAACACCCAAGCGGCTACCGCGTCCGGCGGCGAGAATAACGGCGTGCATGGTTCAAGCCTCGAAAAACTGGGAAAACAGGGCGATGTCATCGCCCGCAAACGGCTGCAGACGCTCAGGATGCCACATGAGCCCTACCATCCGCCGGCTCTGATGCCGGACCGCCTTTATAACTCCATCGTCGGCAACGGCCCAGCTCATTAGCGGCGGGTGAACCTCGGTGGCGCCGAAATGGTGAAAGCTATTCACGTCCACGCTCCGGCCATGGATCGAAATCCGCTGCCGCGCGGCCACATGCCCGTCAACCTTTTTAAGACAGGTACCAAAGCGGTGCTGAATCACTTGCATTCCGCGGCAAACGCCCAAGACGGGCAGGTCGCGCCGCTCGGCCAGGTCGAGCAGCGCATTCTCAGTTTCGTCCCGGTCCGGAGCATCGCCGCCATAAGCCGATAGATCGTTGCCACCCGTCAGGACGATCCCATCGACTTTTTCGCAGATGGTCAAGGCGACGTCTACTGAATTGGGGACTGGAATTGGAATCAAACCGCACTCCAGCAGAAATTTTGTCCAGACCTGGTCAAGACAGTCGCGACGCGTGCCGTGCGGAGGGTCGACCACGACGCGCTGCGTGACGGCAACGCTCGTCATGAGATGATTTGCACCTGTTGGTTGCCGCAGTCCAGGCAAATCTTGGCGGCCTTCTTCCAGCGCGCGAACAACGTTTCTCCAGCCCCGATCACGGCCGGCATGCCGAGCTCATTGGCGCGAATCGCCATATGAGAATTCACGCCGCCGAACTGGGTCACAAACCCGGCGATCCCGCGGCTGAAGATCCAGTCGAATCCCGGATCGGCGCTGGGAACAAACAAAATGGTGTCCTTCAGCGAATGCGGTGGATCGTCGATTGTACTGACCGGAGCCGTCACGCAATGCTTGGTGACGAAATTCGGATGGACCGTGGGCAGGTGGAACGCGAAGGCATCGTCGGGGGAAGAGATCAGCGGCGGCAGTACAATGCGGCGCGTGAGCCTATGGCGGCGTTTGCCTTCCGCGACGCTGGCTTTCAGGCGCGCTGCTACGTTGCCGCTTTCCGCATACAAGGCCCGAATGTCGGCGATGTCCAGGAAAGAACAGTCCTCGGGCGAAAGTCCATTCTCCTCCCCAATCTGTTTGATTAGGGCCAGCGCGTCGCTCAGGCTGCGGGTAAAGACGAATTTGGCGTACTCGCGGCCCTCGATTCCGCCCTTAATGAAGTCCATCAGGCTGAGGATGTCATGCTCGATGCCGTGTTCTTTCAGCAATCGCTCAATCAGGCGCATTTGGCCGACCGACAACAAAAAGCGCGAGGTACTGGCGGGTTCATGAGAGCGATTTGACCAGTCGAAGTAAAGATCCGGCGCTTCGTCGTAACGCGGGGAGAGAATATCGTACGTGCCGGGACGAAGATGCCCGTAGTGGGCCAGGAATTCATCTTTGGACAGGCGGGCGAAATCCCGGCCGATCTGTGAGCCGACCGTCTCCAGGTCCGCCATGAAGGCCGCGTGGCCGGCGCGGTCTAATACTCCCGCGGTTACCAGCGAATTCAGAAACTGGGTGGCGATAAAGCCGGCGCGCGCCAAACCGGCGAATGGAAGAGTACCGTAGCGCTTGCAGTCCTCCAGCAGCCAGTAGACGCGGGAAATCTTGTCGGTAGCGGCATCCCGGATCCTGGGAAGGCGCTCCACCAGCTCGTCGACCTTTTCGCGATCGTGACGCCAGAGGCCGTTCTGATTAATGATTTTATTGGTAAGATCGCGCAGCGAAGAAGTGATGCCGGCAATATCGTCAGCCGAAAAGCCGTGTTCCTGCAGTGCTAAAAGCCGCTGGGGAAGATCCAGCGTGTAGCACGAAAAAATGATCTCGAATTCAACCTTGTCATGCAGGGTTGGTTGCGCCAACAGCCGGTCGATGTAATAGTTCGCCAGCCGCTCGGCCAGCTCCGGGGGCATGTCGCGGGGAATGAACGAGTTGAAGCTCACGCGCACGTCGATGTAGGGCAGCCCGTGAAAGCTCATGAGCAGCGGAAAGCTCCGCAAATTTTTGTATCCGTAATTGTCGCGCTGATAAGCCCAGATGGAATCGGTGATCAGTTCTCGATACAGCGAGAGGGCCAGCGGCCGCGGCTTCAGCCCAACGATTTCGGCGGGATTCCAGTCCGGCATGACACCGAAGACGGATCGCTTTCCATGCAGATAGGGATGCGGCCGGTTTAAGAGCGCCACCTTCTGCGCTATTTCCTCGGTGGCGGTTGCGGTAGCTTCGGCATCCGCCGACGGCTCCTTCAGCGCCAGCGGGCGAACCTGGAGAAGGTACAAGGCGCCGTGCTTATCAACCGCGAATTCCACGTCAATGGCGTCGCAGTCGAGCAGCGACTCGAGTTCTCGCAATAGATCCAGAATTGGCTGGAGAGGCTGGGGAATTCCCTCCTGGCGCGACTTGAGCGAGACAAAGGTACTGAGCTTTTCAGCGGTTCCGGACGTGACCAGATCGCAGCGGCCGGAGTAATCGTCGTAATTGATAACGAAGTACGGCCCGCCGGCATGCGGGTCCCGGGTGACCGCGACACCGGCCATGGATACTTCACTCAACATGGGCTGAACGAAAATCTGATCGTGCTGGTTATGGCCGCCGGTGTAGGAGGCGATAACACGTTCCACAGCGGGTGGGATGGCAGCGGCGCCTTCCACGCCGGCCACGGATGTAAATTCGCCGGCTTTGGACTCGGACCGGGAATCCTCGGATTGAGCGCTGCTGCGCACGATCAGCGCCTGGGAGGCCCAGGGAAGTGCCGCGATCTGCTTCAGCACACCTTCCGGATCGCTACTCCACTGGCCCACCGAAAAGCGGAACTGGGGTAGAATCAACGCGCTGCGCAGAAGGGGCGCGAGCCGCTCGAGCGTTTCAGCCTTAGTGCCAAATTGGACCGCTTTCAGGCTCTGAGGGCGGAGCCGGCCGTCAGACCGCTCGGCCTTATCGAGAATCCGCCGCACGGCTTCTTCGGCCTCTAGGGAACCGTGATTATCCAGGATGAGGTCCGGCGCCTCGGGTATCTCGGCCGGAATGTCGAGCCCGACCACGTTTCCACCTGTTTCGCTGGCCGCCAGGTAGATGCCTTTGGTATCGCGGCGCCTGAGTTCTTCAAGTGGCGCTCGCACGAAAATCTCGTTGTAGCGGGGAATGTTCTCACGATTCCAACGTTGCACTTCGTGGAACAGAGAAATAGTCGAACAAACCACTTCGAACCCTTGCTCGGCTAGCATCCGGCAGAGTCGTCCGTTTCGCATGGCGGCGGCTCGCCGATTTTCGGGGCTGTATCCTAGATCATTGGAGATAGCGGTTCGAAGAGTATCTCCGTCCAGAAAAACTACCTGAAATCCAGAGGCGCGCAGTTTTGCTGTCAACGCATGACCAAGGCTGGTCTTGCCCGCAGCCGATAGCCCGGTTATCCAAAACACGCGGCCCGGAGCGGATCCCGTAATGGTGTCAGTCACGACACGTTTCCGAAGCTTCATTTTCAATTCGCCGCGTAACTATTGAATACAGGGTTACGATTCGATTTGAGAATCGTTTCAATATTAAATTAACAGTGTCCTGTAACGCCATCAACTCCCCAGAAAGTACCAAAGGTACCATTTCGTAGACACAAAATCCCTTCTTCATCTGGATTCAGCCTGCTAAAGTGAAGTACCTTACGGAAGTTTCCGCAGTTCTTCCAGGATGGAGTAGGGCAGCTTCAGGTTGCCCTCTTTGCCAGTTGCTAGCTCGATCCCTGGCTTGGTCGCCCCATGAAAATCCGATCCGCCGGTGGCTGTAATGCCGAACTTACGCGCCAAGTGCAAATAGAAATCCATCTCAGCCGGTGAATGGTCGCTGTGGTAGACCTCGATTCCTTTTAATCCCGCCTTGCACATGGCGCCCAGCATGGGCTCGATCTGTTCCCCGCTCCAGCCGATCCTGGAGGGATGAGGGAGAACGGCGATACCGTGGGCGGCGCGAATCCGGCCAATGGCTTCCTCAAACTCCGGCTCCTCCCGCGGCACGTAGCAGGAACCGGATTCATCCAGGTACTTATCGAACGCCTCCCGGCGAGAGGCCGCATAGCCTTTTTCGATCATCACGGCGGCGAAATGCGGTCTGGCTAACAATTTTCCGCCGCGGGCCGCTACCTCCTCGAGAGTCATCGGCATCCCTTGAGAACACAACTTCCCCACCAGCGCCTCATTGCGTCTTCGGCGGCCCGCCTGGAGCGAAAGGAGCCATTGCCGGAAATCGTCAGTAGGCTGGTTTCTCAGAAAGTAGACCAGCAGATGAATCGAACGGCCGCGGCAGTGGATGGACAGCTCGACTCCGCACACCAGCTCGATGTCGGCGCGGGTTGCATGAGGAACGGCCAGGTCGTAACCAGTCAAAGTATCGTGATCGGTGATGGCTAAGGCTTTGAGGCCAATGCTTTGAGCCGCCTCGATCAGCTCCCGGGGCGAGAATGTCCCATCGGATTCATTGGTATGCGTATGTAGATCGATCATCGGCACTATCGGGAGATTTCTGTCTTTTCCGAGAGGCGGGCCGAATTGAGAATCAAATCCACGACCGCGTCATCGCCCAGGGCCGAATTGATCATCACATGATAAAGGTGGCGAGTGGGCCACTCGACGTCGAAGTATTGTTTGATGTATGCCGCGCGATCCTGGTCTACCGTCTCGGCCAAGAGGTAGGCTTCGTCCTCACTCTTGCCCA
>DATJWJ010000255.1:0-15235 GCA_035501355.1 Bryobacteraceae bacterium
CGTGGCTTCTTCCGACAACAAATCGAACGCATCCGCGGCTACCCCAACCATGCTGTGATATGCGCCGGTGCCCATCTGGATCGCCACCAACTCATTGTCGAATCGCTCGTAGACCACTGATGGCGTATTGATTCGGAAGCACGACTCTTGCATACCGCTATTATCTAATCCACAGTGGCAGAGATTCAACGGATTCCGAGTGGACCGAAGGTACGCTACGTTCTAGTACGTTGAACGCAAACTCCTGGCAAATCGGGCGGGCCGCGACCTCGATCGAGTGGCTGATGTCTGGCATCCAGCCGGACGAACCAAGCGGGCGAATGAACACGGTATAGGTCCCCGGCACCGGCGGCTCGAAATACACGGCGTGATCCACGCCGAAGCGAAACAGCCGGCCCGCACTCTTCCATGCTGGAGACCCGCCGGCGCCTGCGGCGATTGATACCTGGGCGAACCTGACCGATGCATCAGCCTGGAGCTTGATCCCCGCAGTATAGCGTGGGACGCAGTTCTGCCGGATTTCGTCAGCGCGCAGCCAGTGTCCGGACTCGCGGATCGCGGCGTACTGATAACAACTGGTGCAGGGGATATCGTCCCGCGGATCGGCCTCGCCCGTGAGCATCCGCCGCGCATATTCCAGTTTGGGGCTTGCCATGGCTTCCGCCAGGCTGGAGGTGAAGGCATTCACGCCAAAGTCACTCCAGTAATTCACACAGCATCCCAACAACGCTCCGTTCCAATTCAGCACGGGCGCATTCCACAGCTGCAAGCAAATGTGGCGTGTATACTCGGCGCCGCGCCGCTCACGATACTCTGCGCGGCTCGCAGCACCCAGGCCGGTTTCGATGCGAACCAGATCGCGATTCCCCACCGGTGAATAGTCCGCGTCCCAGTTTAGCTTTGGTACAAATTCCATGCCCCGCTCGGCTGCCATCGCGCGCGCGATGCCGATCTCGTGCTCGTTGTGTCCGAACACTACGAACTGCCAACCGAGCAACGGGAACGCCGACTGCAGCCTGGCACGATGCTCGCGAATCTTGTCGATATGCGCAAGCACTCGACCCAGATTTCCATTGACGCGATAACGCGCATAGGTCTCCTGCGTGGCGCCGTCAATCGAGCACATCAGCGCGCGGACACGGTATCGGACCAGGGCCTCCAGCACATCCTCGCGCGCGTAGTTGAGATTGACGCCGTTGGCGCCGCTGACTGTCACTTTGTGCTCGAAGGCGCAGGCGAGAATATCGCTGAGCTGAGGATTCAGGAACATCTCGCCATAATTGGAAAGTTCGACGTGCGCAATCTGCGGATTGCGCTCCAGCAGCGCTTCAAAGTCGGCCAGCTTGAGATGACCTGCGCCCAGCGCCGGCCGAACCCTCCCGTCCGCGGTTGGACATAACGGGCAGGCGAGCTGGCAATGCAACGAAGCATCCACCTGTAGCGATACCGGCGTGGAGGTGGTCATCAGTCTGGTTCGTCCTGGCCGCCATTATAATGGACGCGAGCATGCGTCACGTTTCAGCTTCCGCCGATTCCGCCCAAAGGCGATACATGCTGGCCAGAGCCTGGCATAGTAGGGGCAAGCTCGCAGCGGCGATTGCCGGTTACCGCGAGGCGCTGGCTCTGGATCCTGGCCACGCTGGGTCCGCGCTTCTCCTGGGCGCTCTGCTCGAGAGCCAGTTGCGGCTCAACGAAGCCCTGCAGGTTTACCGGCAAGCGCTGGAATACAATCCTAACGAAGCCCGGTTCCACAAACATTTGGTGAATGTCCTGTTAACAGAGGGGGGTCCGGACGCGGTCTTCCAGCACTACCGGCTCGCCCGCAAGGATTCAAGATACCTCAGTCTTGGGCCGGCGGAAATTCTCTGCTGCACCGTGGTGAGGAACGAGCTTCCACGTCTGCCCTACTTTCTTGAGCACTATCGCAAGAAAGGAATCCGAGCATTTCTCGCGGTGGACAATGGCTCCTCGGACGGTACTCTTGAATACCTGCTCGAGCAGCCCGACGTTTACCTATGGCAATCGGATCTCTCTTTCAATCGGGCCAACTTCGGTGCGGGTTGGTTCGAGCCGATTCTTCGCATGCATGCGCCAGATCACTGGTGCCTGATTGTCGATGCCGATGAGCTGCTCTACTATCCCGAATGCGAACGCCGAAGCATTGCCGACCTATGCCGCCATTTGGATGCGAAGGCAAAGAGAGCATTCAACGCGATTCATCTCGACATGTACTCGGACCGTCCGATCCGGGACACGCAGTATACGCCGGGCCAGCCATTTGAGGAGGTGTGCGGCTACTTCGATCGCCGTTTTTACCACAAGTGTGAGGAAGAGGCCGGGCCGTTTCACAACCAGAAGGCCTATTACGGCGGAGTCCGCCAGCGAGTGTTCGGGGAAGCCGGATATTATCTGAGCAAAGTTCCGTTGCTCAAGTATGATGAGGACTGCATCTTGGCCGGCGGCCAGCACTGGACCAATCTGGCGCCGGCGCAGATTGCGGATGAGCGTGGATGTCTCCTACACTTCAAATATTTCTCGTCGTTTCCCTGCCATGTCTCCGAAGAGGCTCGACGTAAAGAGCATTATGGCGGAGCCATGTTGTACCAGGAATATGAGCGCGGAATGCGCGAGCAGCCCTCGCTCAGCTTCTACGATCCGGCGCATTCGGTGAAGCTGGAGGACAGCGGGCAACTGGTCCGTTTGGGAATCATGCAGGCGGAGGAGAACGCGGATACTACCGGCGCGGTGGTGTTTCCGAGAATTGAACCGATTCAGTCGGGGAATCGCCCATTCTGGTCGGTGATGCTGACGGTGTACCGCCGAACCTGTTATCTGGAACAGGCGTTGTGCAGCGTACTTGCGCAGGCGCCGGGGCCGGATGAAATGCAGATCGAGGTGATCATCGACGGCCCGGATGAGCCGGCTCAGGCCGAGATCGAAGCGCTGGCTCGGGCAATTGGGGGAGATCGGGTTAGTGTTCACCGGCACCCGATCCGCGCCGGGCAGCCGGAGATATTCAATGTCTGCATAAGACGGGCGCACGGGCTTTGGGTCCACATTCTGCACGACGACGATTGGGTAGCTCCCGGTTTCTACCGGGCTTTGTCCGCTGGCATTCTTCGCGAACCCGCGATCGGCGCTGCATTTTGCCGCCATACCGATGCCGGTGCAGAAGGGCAAAACATTGGTTTGTCGCTGCTGGAACGGGAAACCCCCGGTATCATCGTCGGTTGGCTGGACCGCATCGCAGTCTTATGCCGCTTGCAGACCCCGTCCATTGTCGTCCGGCGCGAGGCTTATGAGCGGCTCGGCGGGTATTGCCCTCAAGCGCGTTCTGTTTTCGATTGGGAGATGTGGCAGCGCATCGCCGCGCACTATCCAGTTTGGTTTGAGCCCCAGCCGCTTGCATTTTTTCGGAGGAGCAGTGGATCCGAGAGCGCTCGCGCCATCGCCTCCGGTGAACAGATCGCGGATACGCGCGCTGCCATCGAAATCGCCCGGACGTATTTGCCAGTCGACAAGGCGGACGCCTTGTGCCGAAGAGCCCTCGAGAACTACGCGCTGAAGGCGTTTGAGCTGGCGCGGCGGCAAATGGAAACAGGCAACATGAAGGCGGCGATGGTGAATCTTGCAGAAGGTGCCCGCTGCAGTCGCTCGGAGGAGGTGACACAGAAACTCTTTTCCCTCTTGCGCGCGCAACTAACGGGATCATGAGGCAGCCGGACAGCTCACCCGCCACGGAACAGGAACAGGCAGAGTTCTTCGATCAGCTCTGCGAAGGGTTCCGGGAGGCGGCTGCGCGAACTGGCGAGATCGTGCGCGATTTCCGCGTGGCAGGCACTTCGGTTCGTCTCCGCTTTGCCGGCCAAGCGCTAATGTCCTCGATTGTGCCCGGGCTTGCCAACGCCGTGTCTGAGCTAGAAGCCGGACCGCGTTGCGAAGTCTGTCTCTGGGATTCGGAGAGCACTGGCGCTCCGCTCGCACCCCAGCCCCGGCCCGCCAAAGACTTCACCGAGCGCGGGAACATTTGGGGCTTCGATAGCCCTCGCTGCCGCTCCGCTTACCAGTGGGGCGAGAGCTCGGTCAACGTGATGGATCGCGCGACCGGGCGGGCCGTGTACTGGGTTCCCTCACCTAAACACGTCCCGGCATGGGTGCTGGCTGCACCGCTTCGAAGCATTCTGCATTGGTGGATGGAGCTCAACGGCCGGCAACTGGTGCACGCCGCCGCGGTTGGGCATCGCGGCCATGGCGTGCTGATCCCGGGCCGGGGAGGATCGGGCAAATCCTCCACCTCTTTGGCCTGTCTTCTCGACGGGTTCGATTTTCTTGGGGACGATTATGTGGCGCTGGCGCTAGACCCGCAGCCACGCATCTACCGGCTCTATTCGACCGCGAAGTTGGACCCTCGAACTTTGACTCAGTACCCCGAGCTTCAAAAGCGCTGCCACACGGTATATCAGCCGGGCTTCGACAAGGTGGTGCTGTTTCTCGAAGACCACTACCGCGAGCAGCTTCGAGAGAGTCTTCCGCTCGAGTTAGTTCTGAAGCCGCGGTTTTCGGGATCTCCCGAAACGACGCTGGGACCTGTGAAGCCGCTCGAAATCGAGCGGGCTCTGGCGTCGGAAACTCTGGTGCATCTGCCGCACGCGGGCATGCGCACCCTGGAATTTCTGAGTCGCGTCTCACACCAGGTTCCGCGGGCCGCGATTCACTTGGGAACCGATCGCGCGCGCATCCCAGCCGCCATCCCTGCGGCGCTGGAAGGAGAGGCCAGCGTGGATGCGTCCGGGCGACCTCCCTCGGATCCAAAACCTTTTGTGTCCGTGATTGCCCATCTCTGGGAAGAAGACCGCGAGGAATTAAGAACGCTTGCGGAAGCGATCGAAGCGCAAGGTTATCCCAGAACGGAGTTCCTGGTGATTTTGGACGGCCGAGCTTGCTCCATGGCGGGCGAAAAAGCGACCCTCCCTGACAACGTTCGCTTTCTCTCTTTCAACGATCCGGTGGTGAGTGCAGAGGCGTGGAACCGGGGGATTCGAGAGTCCTTTGCGGATTTGCTGCTCTTTCTCGAACCGGGCGATCGGCTTCAGCCGGGTGCACTCGAAAGTCTGGTGAATGCTTGCGAGCGCGTACCCGAAGCTTCCTGGATTCAAGGCCGGGTACTTTGTGAGGGGCTGGAGAGTCCATCCCCGAGTTCCCTGCGCGGCGCGTTGATTCGAAAAAGCGCATTTCGCGAGTGCGGACTTTTTCATACAGAGCCATTTTTCCAGAGCCGCGAGCATATCAAATGGATCCAGCAAGCGAACGTAAAGGGACTGAGCGGGAGCGCGATCGACAGCCTAACGCTGCGCGTCGCACGACCAGCCGCAATGAAACCCGGCCCACCTATTCTCAAGCCTGACCTTGGCTTCCTGAAAGGAGAACTGGCCCGGCGCCGGAAGAAAAAGCCGGAATGAGCGGGACGATCACTTCTTGCGATTGCGGTACTCCGCCATGGCTTTCTCATGATCGCTGGAGCGCAATGACTGCTGCTGATAATCGAGGTACTCCGAAAACGCGCTATCGAAATCGCGTTCAAACGCGGCGGTCACCAGTTTCTTAGAGAAAGCTTGCGCCGTCGGGCTGCCTTTGAGTACACCGGCGATGACCGAATCGACGGTTTCATCGAGCTTCTCTTCCGGCACCACCCAATCGAGCAGTCCGATGCGCAGGGCTTCTTCGGCCCCCATCAGTTCGCCCGTCAGAACCAGGCGGCGCGCGCGACCCAAGCCGATGAAACGCGGCAAACGGTAAGTACCCATGCCAGGAATCAGCGCTTCCATTACGGCGGGAAGCCCGACCTTGGTATCTGGTGCGGCGATGCGCAGATCGCAGGCCAGCGCAATCTGGAGCCCGCCTCCGATCGCGTAGCCGCGCATCTTGGCCACCGTCAGTGCATCCAGTTGTTCCAGCCTGCGCATGGCTTCATCGAAGCTGCGAAACCAACTGATGTCCAGTTCCCCGCCGGCCAGCGCCCGCAAGTCGATACCAGAGGAGAACGATCGTCCTTGCCCGGTCACCACCACCGCGCGTATTTCCGCGGTTTTCTCCAATTCGTCCAGCGCGGCGTGAAACGCATGGGCCATCTGCCAGTTCTCGGCGTTCAACACTGCCGGCCGATTCAAGACCAGTTCCGCGATGTGCCCGCGCTTTTCGAGATAAACCGCGTCGGATCGCGTCACTTGCGCGCCCGTCTGTGTTTCCATGAACCCGAGTGTATGCCGGGCGTTCATGGAAGCGCAACCACGCTGAAGCGCGCGGCAATGCATAGCCTTCCCGCTATACTGGTCGTTTAGAAGTTCGCGCGCCGGTGCGCGCCGCCCGGTTTGCGCTTGAAAGGACGCGGCCTTCGCCAATCATCTCGTGCAACCGGAACGAGGTCCGAGCACTACTCCCAAGACCGCACTGGAAGCCGTCGCGTACCAATCGCTGTTGGATGTCTCTCAGGCCATCCTGCAGCACCGCGACCTGAAGGGACTTTTCCGCGATCTTTCCGACCGGCTGCATTCAATTCTACATTTCGATTTTCTGAATTTGATCCTGCACGACCCGGATCAGAACGTAATGCGGTTGCACATCCTGGCATCGGCTACCGGCGCCGAAGCTGACCTCCCTGCTCTCGAATTGCCGCCCGAGGAATCTCCCTCGGGATGGGTGTTTTTGCATCAAGAACCGCTGGTAATTCCAGATGTCCGCAAAGAGACGCGCTGGCCGGCCATCATGCAACTGCTGCAGCAGAACAGCGTGATTAGCTCCTGCTTCCTGCCGTTGACTACGGCGCAGCACCGGCTAGGCGCCATGTTGTTTGGCTTTGGTTCGGACGGCCATGCCGAATCGCAATTGGATCTCATGCGGCAAATCGCGGCGCAAGTCGCGGTGGCAGTCGACAATACGCTGAACTTCGAGAAAGCTGAAAAGTTTCAGCAGCAGCTGGCGCGGGAACGCGACCGGCTTCAGATCCTGCTGGAGATCACCAATACGTTGGTTTCCGAGCTGGACATTAAGGACCTGTTTCCTTCGATCATCGGCTGTTTGCGGCGGGCCGTCCCGCACGAATATTCCAGCTTGGTGCTGATCGTGCCGGGAACGGATCAACTGCGAGTCCACGCGCGGGTGTACGAAGGCGACCAGGGGATTGTTCAGGAACGCACCACCGCGCCGATCGATGAGGCGCCGGCCGGCCGGGCGGTGGAATCGAAGCATGCGGAGCTATTCGACCGGGAAGCGCTCCGGCGGTTCCCCACGCCCGTGATCCAGCGGCTGATCGCGGCCGGAATTCAGTCGGTTTGTTGCGTGCCTTTAATTACGCGGACCCGCGTGCTCGGCACGCTGAACGTCGGGAGCACGCGCTCGAACGCCTTCGGCCCGGCGGATGTTGATTTCTTGAGCCAGGTGGCAGGCCAAGCGGCCATCGCTATCGAGAACGCCACCGCCTATCAGCAGATCGCGGAGCTGAAGGATCAATTAGCCAAGGAAAAATTGTACTTGGAAGATGAGATCCGGACGGACCGCAATTTCGGCGAGATTATCGGCGACAGTCCTGCGTTCAAACAAGTGCTGGATCAAGTGGCGACCGTGGCGCCGACGGACGCTTCGGTCCTGATCCTGGGAGAGACCGGAACCGGCAAGGAGTTGATCGCCCGCGCCATCCACGAGTTGAGCACGCGGCGCGAACGCACGTTCGTGAAATTGAATTGCGCCGCCATTCCAACCGGGCTGCTCGAAAGCGAGCTGTTCGGCCACGAACGGGGCGCGTTCACCGGCGCCATCGCGCAAAAAGTGGGCCGCTTCGAACTGGCCCATCGGGGCACCCTGTTCCTGGACGAGGTGGGCGACATCCCTCTGGAATTGCAACCCAAGCTGCTGCGCGCACTCCAGGAGCATGAGTTCGAGCGCTTGGGCGGAACGCGCACCATCAAAGTGGATGTGCGCCTGGTGGCCGCCACTAACCGCGATCTGGCGCAGATGATCAACGACCGCCAGTTCCGAACGGATCTGTACTACCGGCTGAGCGTTTTTCCGATCTCGATCCCGCCTCTGAGAGAACGGGCGGACGATGTTCCCAAGCTGGTGCGTTACTTCACGCAGAAATATGCACGGCGTATGAACAAGCCCATTGAGGACATTTCGCAGCAGACCATGGAGGCGCTGGCGCGTTACCCTTGGCCAGGAAACGTGCGGGAGCTGGAAAACCTGATTGAGCGCGCGGTGATCCTGACGCGCGGCTCAACGCTGCAGATCCCGCTTTCGGAACTACGCGGCGCGCCAGACGATAAAGCCGGACCCACGACGCTCGAAGACGCCGAGCGCGAGCACATCCGGCGAACGCTCGAACAAGCCAGCTGGGTGGTGGGCGGACCAAACGGAGCTGCGGCACGGTTGGGCATGAAGCGCACCACGCTGCAATCCAAAATGAAAAAACTCGGAATCGCGCGCTAGGCTACTTGGATCGTGTCGTCGGCCTGAATTGTTGCATCGTTGACGAAGCGCCGCAGAGCCTCCAACGTTGCCGCGATGCCCGCTTCGCTGATTTCCTCGGCCGCCCGCTCCAACTCCCTGCCCATCTGCTCCATCTCCGCGAAACCGTAACCGCGTCCGGTGCCTTTCAGGTTGTGTCCGAACCTGCGGATGGAATCGAAGTCGCGCTGCCCGAGGCGGGCGCGGGCCTCGTCGATCTGTCTGGATTGCGAGGCAAGATACTTTGGAACTAGCGCAGCCACTTCTGGCGAGACGCACTGCGGTCCGGCTTCAGAACTTCGCCGTGCCGCGGAACGCGCGTAGCGCGTTATGGTCTCAAGTAACGTCCGCCGGTCTACCGGCTTGGACACGTGTGCGACACAACCGGCATCCAAGCTGGCGCGAACCGTCTCGTGAATAGCGTGCGCGGAGAGAGCCACGATGGGTGTCGGAGCAACTTCGTGCTTTGCTTCCCACGCGCGCACCCAGCGAGTAGCTGTGTAACCGTCCACCAGCGGCATATCAAGGTCCATCAGAATCAGATCGAAGACCGCGCCATTCTCGAGGGCGTCGATCACCTCCTGGCCGTTCTCGGCGAACCGTATGACCAACGGTTGATTCTTCAAGTAGGCTTGGAGCAGCAAGCGGTTGTCCGCGCCATCTTCGGCGATGAGAATTCGAAGGGGATGATTCGCCGCTGAAACGTGCAGGCGCTCCACCGATTTCGAGCCGGGCGGCACTGCGACGGGTGGAGCTGCCTCTTCGAGCCGAAGGTCGAAATAAAACGTGCTCCCCAAGCCCGCCTCGCTCAGCATGCCAATGCTTCCGTCCATCAGCTCGACCAGCTCGCGGCAGATGGTCAGCCCGAGGCCGCTACCTTGAGCCGTGGCGCCGGAATCCTTGAGTTGTGTAAAGGGGGCGAAGATTCTCTCCCGGTCCGCCGCACGAATGCCCGGTCCTGTGTCGGCCACCTCGAATCGCAACCTGGGATGATCCGGCCCGGCCGCAACGAATGCGCGGATCTCCACGTGGCCCGCCGGGGTGAACTTTACCGCGTTGCTCACCAGATTTATGAGCACTTGTTGCACGCGATGCCCGTCGCCCAACTGCCACGCCGGGACATCGGGATCAATTCGAGCTTGGAGCGAGAGTCCCTTTCTTCCCGCCGTTTCGCGAAACGTTTCCACCACGTCGTAGATGGTCTGCCGAACAGGGAATGGAACTCGATCTACGCGCACCGCGCCCGCTTCGATCCTGGAAAAATCGAGGAAGTCGTTAATGAGAGCGACTAGGCGGCGGGAGTTCCGTTGAAAGATTTCTACGTACTCGGCCTGATCGCAGGTCAGGGATGTTGCCGCCAGCAGGTCGGCGCTGCCCAAAATCGCATTCAAAGGCGTCCGGATTTCGTGGCCGATTTTGGCCAAGAAGCTGGTTTTGGCGAGATTCGCTGCCACCGCGGTGTCCTTGGCGCGAACCAGAGCAGCCTCGGCGCTTTTCTGGACGCTATTGTCGCGCAGGAAAACGTAGTAGCCTTCCTGTTGTTCTCCAGATATAGGCAAAACCGTCAGGACGGCCTCGAGGACGGACCCGTCAGGCCGGACTATTCTGGCCTGTGTTTCGGCCCGCCCCTCGGAGCGCATCCGCAGCAGAGCTTCCTCCAGCTTCTCCCAATCGTCGCCGTGCACGCTGGCAAAGACATTGGTGACCGGCTCGTGTTTGGAAATGCCTAAGATTTCGGCGTACGCCCGATTGAACGACAAGTAGCGGCCGGAACTACCGGCTTGGGCGATACCATGCAATGCATTTTCGAGGACTAGGTTCTTTTGATGGAGGCTCTCGGTGGTACGCACCAGGCTCTCGCAGACCGCCTTTAACTGGTCACTCGCACCGGGGTCAACGAATTGACCGCTTCCGATCGCGGCCAGGCCATCTTTCAGGACTCGGATGCGGTGGCTGATTCCGTACGCGAACAAAATCCACATGAGCAGGATGCTTCCGGCCGCGATACCAAGAATTTGCCAGCTGCCGGCCGTGGCCAGAACGCGCAATCGCCCCAGGCGGGCCAAGTGCGCGGCTAACAGCTGCTTTTCCTCCTGCTCCATCGCAGAGATCAAGTTTTCCAACCGCAGGCGCTCGTCCTCGCCGGCCAAAAGGCTGCGGCGCAATTCTGGGCCTGACAAAACGCCGGAGCGGAACCGGCCAAGTGCGTCGAATATGCGCTCCACGCGCGATCGCTCGATGGCCGCGATTTGAGTTAGCCGCTGGCGTTGCCCGGCATTGTCCTGCGTCAACTGCACTAGCTTCTGCATGGCGCTATCGAATACCGCCAGGTCCTGGCGGACGGCTCCCGCAAACGCTTCGTCCCCGGTAATCCAGTAAGCCCGTATCTGAGCGCTCGCGTCCGTCGCGCTGGCCCTCATATTCTGGATTTGCTCGCCTGCTTGCAGCGCGTGACTCACCCAGACCTCATCGTCGGTGGCGCTGATTGCGATCGAATACGCAACACCGGCGGCCACTAACAAAGCGGCCGCCGACAGGGTACTCACGATGAGGCCCTTGGCCCGCAGGGAGAGGCTCATCCACTTGGACAAGAACGTCACTTTGATCTTTCGAGCAGGCGCTCGACCAGGGGGCACAGGCGTTCGACCTCGGATTTCGACAGAACCGCATCCGCACCCGGCGGCGTTGCGAACTGAAGATAGAGGCCGGTGGCGATGAGGACCTTCGTTTCAGGAAAACCAGCTCTAAGGAAGCCCAAGGCTTTGATCCCATCTTCGCCCGGCAGGACCACATCCAGAACCACCAGATCGATCCGCTGGGCGTGCATGCAATCCAGGCCCTCCCGCGCGCTAGCGGCCTCGATCACGGTCATGCCGGCCGCTTCCAGAAGGCTGCGGGCCAGCGAACGAAAATGCGGATCATCGTCGACCACCATTACTTGCGCCCCGATGCTGCAAGGCGTCGGGACTGGGATGCGGATTTGAAGAGCTTGCTCGATCATAGATCCCGCATCGACGCTTCTCCAGAGATTAAGAGCGCCCTCGGCTCACTTTTTCTCAAGTGGAGTCGATAAGCCTTATCACGTGCGCAAACGCATGCTCAAAGGGGCACGAAGGAGGATCTTGTGGTTCTGATCACGGTCTCATCAAATCGTAGCTTCCACCCGGAAGTGCTGAAAGCCCTGGGCGACCGCTTCGGTTTTGAGACGGCCTGGGAACTGGGCTACGGCGATGTGGCCCGGCTGCGGACCGTCCAAGCCGGCAAATACCTTCTGGTCATCGATTTTAGGGATGCCCAGCGCGCCTTGGGCGTGGCCGCGGCGGTAGATGGGCAGCCGCAGTTTGCCAGCATCGCAGTCGGCTCAGGAGGCACGCGCGAGGAACTCCTCGGCCTGATGCAGGCCGGAATTCGCGAAGTCTCACCGGGCTTCAGTCCTGGCGATATCCTCGATGCCGCGAATCGGGCTGTCTTCAAACTGGAAGCCGGGGAAGACCGCCTGGGGGAACTGCACGCCTTCGTGCCGGCCAAACCTGGATGTGGGGCAACCACGGTGGCGACCAGCGTTACCGCGGCAGCGGCCGCGCTGAATCAAGCACCCACCCTGCTGCTGGATTTCGACATCCGTTTGGGAGTCACATCTTTCCTATTGAAAGCCGAAGGAACCCACACCATTGTGGACGCCCTGCAGCAGTCCGACCGTCTCGATAACGACCTCTGGTCTAACCTGGTGGCGCAGCGTGGGAACCTGCATATACTCGGATCGGGTCCCATGGATTTCGCCCAGACGGTGCCCTGGGAACGCTTCAGCGCAATCCTCGATTTCGCTCTCCGAAATTACTCGCGTGTGTCCGTGGATCTGCCCGGCACCGCCGAAAACCATGAATGCGAGACGCTGCTGCGGGCCAAGCGCATCTTTCTGGTTTGCACTCCTGACACTGCCGCGCTGCACCTGGCGCGCCGCAAGTCCAACTGGCTGCGCGACCTGGGATTGGCCGATAAGGTCTCCGTGGTACTAAATTGCGTGGAGCGCAGAAATACTCTGTCGGTGGCCGATATCGAGCGCATCATCCAACTCAACGTTCACTACCTGTTGCCGGATAGCGCATTGGAGGTTTCGCGGGCGGTTCAAAAAGGCGTCCCCATTCAAGGCTCATCGCCGCTGGCCAAGCAGATTGCACGCATTGCGGAGGACATCTCCGCCAAAGAGATTGTCAAGAAGCGCAACCCGGTGCGCCGGTTTGTGGACTATTTTTCTATCAGCGCGGCCCGCGACGCGTAGTCCTAAGAGATTCAATCATGACCAACCAAACGACCCTAAAGCTCTTCGATCTTCTCTGTAACGAGGCTAGGAACACTTTGCATGTGACGCTGGGCCTTTTGGAAAGCCGTTGCGATTGTGTCAAGCCAACCAATGACGCCGGATGTAACCACTCGAATCGGACCAGCGTGGACAGGCTGCTGCAGCTCATAGATGACATGCGGGAACTATTCGTGGACGCGCCGCCTATGCCAGGCGCAGTCGAAGAGTTCGATGTTTCACTGCGGCTCGGTGAAACCATCGAGCTGCTCAACATCGCCCGCGGAAGCGGTGAGAGCCGGCTCATGTGGGAGCATCCGCCGCAAACCGTGATAGCCTGGCAAAACGCCGAGGCCCTCGATCAGGCCCTAACGCCCATTCTCGATCTGACCCTGAAATTGGCTCGCCACGGGGCAACACGGATTGGCCTGGACGCCGGTCCAGACGGCGGAATCAAGCTGGATGTTACGCCGCCCAACTCGGAACTGGCAGAGCAGCTGGCGCAGTGGCTGAGCGCGGACCCGGATCAGGTGGAGTTCCAAAGCGGGGACGATATATCCTTTGGCGTCCCGCTGCTGGTGGCGGGAAAACGCTGGCGCCACCTCGGAGGGGCGATTACCTTGGCGGATGACTCCAGCGGCCCGCCGCGCCTGGTTCTGTCTCTTCCGAATCGGATTGCCAGCGGACTTCCGCCCTGGCAGGATCTGTCGCCCCAAGAGGTCCTGAATGTTCTCGTAGCCGAGGACTGCGATGAAAGCTACGCCCTGGCCGAACTGCTGCTGCGAAAAGAAATGCTGACTCGGGCAAAAACGGGTCTGGAGGCTATCGACCGGGTGCGGGAACGCCGCTTCGATGTCATCTTCATGGATGTTCACATGCCCGGCATGGACGGATACGGCGCCATTCGCGCCATCCGGGAGTGGGAGACGCGCACCGCGAACGCGCGGACGCCCATCGTCCTGCTATCCTCCGATGAAATCAGCTCCCAAGCTCGCGGCGCGGCCGAGTCCGGCTGCTCCGGCTTTCTACGCAAGCCTGTAAAGCCGCGCGAAATGCTGGATGTGCTCGAGCGGCTGCGAGCGGCCCGCGCGCCGGTATTTTAGGCCAGCGCGCGTTGGCTGTGGCTGTCCCTATTGCCCCTGCGCCGCCTTCTTGTGCGCCAGACGGCTGCAGGCTTCGTCGGCGCCTGTTGTGTCGATCGCCTCGTTGCCTTCCTGGATATTGGCGATCTTGCCGTCCTTATCGATCACAAATGTCGCGCGGTTGGAAACGCCCATCTGTGTGATCAGGACGCCGTATTGCTCGGAAACCTTACGCATATGGTCGCTAAGCATCGGATACGAGGCGCCAAGTTCCTCTTTCCAGTGAGCCAGCGTGGGGCCGAAATCCGTACTTATCGCCAATACCTGCGCATCATTTGCATCGAACTTTGAGATACCAGACTGGTATCCGGTGAGTTCCTTCGTTCAACCACCAGTAAATGCGGCCACGAAGAAGGCTAAGACTACTACCTTCTTTCCGCGAAAATCCGAGAGTTTCACGGGCTTGTTATCGGTGTCGGGAAGCGTGAAGTCGGGGGCTTCGTCGCCGACTTTTAGGGGAGTTTTCGGGGGCGTGAACCGTTGTTGCGCCGAAAGAACAGTCGCAAATAAGGCACATGCCGCGAGTGCGCGAAGTGGTTTCATAGTTATCCTCACTGGAATCGATACTATATTACGTAACGATACCACGCTCCCGCGCCAGCAGTCTTGTATATGGTATGTGCGGGATGAGCCTGCCGGCAGCTAGGCGGTGGGGTTGGGCTTGCTGCGATACAGCACAATCGAACCCAGAGCCAGCACCCCGAACGCCATGCCGAGGATCCAGTACAAGCGGTCGTAGATGCGCGGCTTCACTTCTTGTATGCCCGGTGCGCCGTTGTCTTCTCCCGACGATGCGCCCGCGGCCGCCTGCGTCAACGCTCCGGTGCCTTCGACTTGTACCGTGAAATTGGCGCTCTTGATGCGATAGATGCTGGCCTGCGTGGTCGGCTCCGTGCCGGCCAGCTCGATGTCGTCACCCTTCAACGTGACGCCCTGCGGCGCCACCAGATCCGAAGACCCCTCGGTGTGGAGAATCTTGGTAGAGAACGTCATCGGATTGGTCGCGGGAACGACGTAATTCAGATCAAAGCGCGTCTCGCCCGGCTTGATGGGATAGTCGATTTTGTAAACATTGGCCTGCTTGGTTTTCTCCGCCGGCCGCTGGATGGGCATCCCACCCGGCGAATTGATAGTCACTTGCACCTTGCCGTTCGCTTCGGGTGGAAGATAAAAACGGAACGAGCCGTTCACCGGATCGCTATAAGCGAGTTTTGGATCGCCCTGATACAGGATGCCTTCGCTGACGGTGATGTCCGTCGCGGTGGGTTGCAGCACGATGAAATGCTGGGTCACTTTG
>DATJWJ010000256.1:0-8187 GCA_035501355.1 Bryobacteraceae bacterium
GCCCACTTCGTTCTTCTGGTCGGTTTGCAGATCGCGGAATTTGTGGGGGCCCAGGAATTCGTTGGCCGTTGTAGAGCTGAGTAGAGAGGCCGTCTTCTTCTTGTCCTTGTCCCCGTTCTTTTCGGTCTGCGCATCCACCACGGTCCGGGCTACTTTGCGGCACACGTTGCCGATTTCGCGCTCCAGGTTCCGGACGCCCGCTTCGCGCGTGTAGGCCTGGATCAAAGTTTGAATCCCGTCGTCGGTGAACTTCAAATCGGTTTCTTTGACCCCGGTCTGCTTCATCTGCTTGGGAACCAGGAAGCGCTTGGCGATCTCCATCTTCTCCAGCTCGGTGTAGCCATGCAGCCGGATCACCTCCATACGATCCTGCAGCGCCGGAGGAACGGTATGCAACACGTTGGCCGTGGCGATGAAGAACACCTGGCTCAAGTCGTATTCGACGTCCAGGTAGTGGTCCATGAACATAAAATTCTGTTCTGGATCGAGCACTTCGAGCAGGGCGGCCGAAGGGTCGCCGCGAAAATCCATGGACATCTTGTCCACTTCATCCAGCATGAAGACGGGGTTGCGCGTGCCGGCTTTCTTCATCATTTGAAGAATTTGCCCGGGCAACGCTCCGATATAGGTTCTGCGATGGCCGCGGATTTCGGCCTCGTCGCGCACGCCGCCGAGCGATAGGCGCACGAATTTGCGGCCAGTGGCTTTAGCGATGGACATGCCGAGCGAGGTCTTGCCGACGCCGGGAGGTCCAACGAAGCACAGGATCGAACCTTTGGGATTCTGCACCAGCCGGCGCACCGCCAGAAACTCGAGAATACGTTCCTTGATCTTCTCCAGGCCGTAGTGATCTGTTTCCAGGACGTTCTGCGCGAATTTCAGATCGCGAATCTCTTTGGACTTCTTCTTCCACGGCACCGCCAGCAGCCAATCCAGATAGTTGCGCGAAACGGTGGATTCGGCCGACATCGGCGGCATGTTTTCCAGGCGCTTTAGCTCGGACATGGCCTTCTCAAAGGCATCCTTGGTCATGCCGGCGGTCTCGATCTTGCGCTTCAGCTCGTCGAATTCGCTCTTCTCGCCGCGCCCCAGTTCCTTCTGGATGGCTTTGATTTTCTCGTTGAGATAGTATTCCTTTTGCGCCTTTTCCATCTGGCGCTTCACGCGGCCCTGGATGGTGCGGTCGACGTTGAGCTTTTCGATCTCGATGTCCAGCATCTCGGCCACTCGGGTGAGCCGGTCCACGGGATCGAAGATTTCGAGCAGCTCCTGCTTTTCCTCGATGGTCAACTGGAGATTCGCGCCCACGGTGTCGGCCAGCTTGCCGGGCTCGTCCACGCGGATGGCGGCGATCATGGTTTCGTAGTTCAGATTCTGGCTCAGCTTGACGTACTGCTCAAACAGCCCGGTTACGCGTCCGACCAGGGCTTCCAATTGCGCCCCGGCGTCCACTTTGAAATTGAAGGTTTTAACCAGCGCCCGGAAGTAGCCTTCGTCCTCGCTGACCGAGATAACCTTGCCGCGCTCGACGCCCTCCACCAGGACCTTGATGTTGCCGTCCGGCAGCTTCAGGCTTTGTACGATATTGGCCACCGTGCCGACGCTGTAGATCTCGTCGGGACGGGGCTCATCCACCGAGGCATCGTGCTGGGTGGCCAGGAAGATTTTCTTGTCAGCCGCGAGCGCTTCTTCCAGAGCGCGAACGCTCGATTCGCGGCCCACCACGAACGGCGTCATCATGTACGGGAAGATGACAACGTCCCGTATCGGCATCATGGGCAAGCGCTTGCTATCGGATTTTTCTTTCGAGGTAAGCATGGAAAGCAGTTCCTTGAATTCCTAGTTGCTTTGATTCATTCGCTCGGGGCGGACGACCAACCTAGGACACAGACACCAGGGAACGAATGAACGCCTTATCCGGCCTTTTCGAGCAGGGCCATATTGATCTTCTGCGTCATGACCATTTCCTTGGTCACCAGGAACTCGCGGACCTTTTTGTAAGACGGCAAATAATACATCAGATCCAGCATCAGGTCTTCGAGGATCATACGCAAGCCCCTGGCTCCCACCTTTCGCTCCATCGCGAGTGAAGCAATGGCCTCCAGGGCGTCGTCGCTAAATTTCAGTCTAACATTTTCGAACTCGAAAAGTTTCTGGTACTGGCGAATGATGGCGTTCTTGGGTTTGGTAAGAATCTGGACCAGGGCCTCGCGGCTGAGGTCTTCCAGCACGGCCACCACGGGCATGCGGCCGATGAACTCGGGTATGAAGCCAAACTTGATCAGGTCGACCGGCTGGACCTGGTCGAGCATATCGACGTCGCGGCGGTTGGGATTGGGCCGATGCGCGCCCTCCGGCCTGTGCTGCTCCTCTTGTGTAAGGAAGCCCATGCTCTTGGTGCCGACGCGCTTGGAGATCACTTTTTCGAGACCCACGAAAGCTCCACCGCAAATAAACAGGATGTTGGTGGTGTCCACCGGTGTGAATTCCTGGTGCGGATGCTTGCGGCCGCCTTGCGGAGGAACATTGGCGATGGTGCCTTCCAGGATCTTCAGCAGCGCCTGTTGGACGCCTTCGCCGGAAACATCGCGGGTGATAGAAGGATTCTCGTCCTTGCGGCCGATCTTGTCGATTTCGTCGATGTAGATGATGCCCTGCTGGCAACGCTGCACGTCCCAGTCGGAGTTCTGCAGCAGCCGCAGGACGATGTTCTCCACATCTTCGCCAACGTAGCCGGCTTCGGTCAGCGTAGTGGCGTCGACAATGGCGAAGGGTACATCCAAGATTCGCGCCAGTGTCTGGGCCAGAAGAGTTTTACCCGTACCGGTGGGCCCAATCAAAAGAATGTTTGACTTGGACAGCTCCACCTCAGCGCCGCGCTGCTTGTTCATCTGGATGCGCTTGTAGTGGTTGTAGACCGCCACGGCCAGCTTCTTCTTGGTGGGGTCCTGGCCGATCACGTACTGATCCAGGTATTCTTTTAGTTCGAGCGGCTTGGGGAGCTTGTGCGGCGTTCCATAAGGTTGATCGTGCCGATCATCCTCAAGAATCGAATTGCATACGGCGATGCATTCGTCGCAAATGTAGGCGCGCGGGTAATCGTTGGGGGAGGAGATTAACTTGCCGACTACGTCTTGGCTTTTATGGCAGAAGGAACAACGCAGAGCGTCATCGGAACCTGCACGTTTCAAAGGAATCTCCGTTGACTCGGGGTTTAGTCTACACTACCATCCAACAAACCGGGCCGCTACTTAAAGCCCAGTATAGCAGAATGAAATGAAACTGTGACCGGAAAAAAGTGCCCGTTGCGAACCCGGAGAGGCCCGTGTGTTCAGCTATCTTGTTGCATTGACTTGAGATCGAGGCCGGAATCAAAAATCATGCTAGAAGTGTTCAGTGCCCGGTTCGACGGCGGGCTGGCGCTTCAATGGTACTAGCGATCAGCGTTCGGACCGATCAGGCATCTTGAAGTGGCTGCTTTACCGCATCCAAAGCATGTAAAGTAATCGCTGGAGGAAAACGCTGCATGATCTTTGGTGCGCACGTAATTCTTTACAGCAAGAATGCGGAAGCCGACCGCGATTTCTTGCGGGACGTTCTGGGTTTCTCATCCGTCGACGCCGGCCACGGATGGCTGATTTTCGCCTTGCCGCCGGCCGAAGCAGCGGTTCATCCCGCCGAAGAGAACGGCCGGCACGAGCTCTACTTCATGTGCGACGATCTGAAGGCCGAGATTTCCGCATTGCAGCAGAAGGGCATCCAATGTTCGAAAGTGCACCAAGAACGCTGGGGATCCCTCACCAGGGTGCAACTTCCCGGCGGAGGTGAAGTCGGGCTCTACCAGCCGAAGCATGCGATGGCATTGAAGCGGACCTGATCGCGGGCGCGAGTCCAGCTATACTGTGCTGTTGGCGCGCCGTTAATTTTCGGCACGCCGCTAGTTTATGCCAGAACCTGTTCGAATTGCCGTCGTCGGCGTGGGTCGCATGGGACCCATCCACGCTCTGCACGCCCATGAGATCCAAAAAGAAAACGGAAGCTGTGTTTTATCCGCCATTGTGGATGTTGAGATCGGCCGCGCACGCCGGGTGGCGGCCGAACTGGGCGGAAACATCGCGGCCTTCTCGTCCATTCGCGAGCTGCTGGCTTCGAAGACCTCCCAGGCCACTGTCCTGGTGACCCCGACCGATAGCCATCGCGCCAACGCTGCGGAATTGATCGAGGGCGGCCAGCGCGTCCTGATGGAGAAGCCGCTCACCGGAACGCTGGAAGGCGATCGGGAATTTTCCGCCAAGCTGGACCGGGAGCATCCCGACGCGCTGATGCTGGCGTTCCAGCGCCGGTTTGACGCGCCTTTGCAATACGCCAAGGAGCTGATGGACAGCGGCCTGATCGGCCGGGTGTTCAAGATCTATTCCGCTCTCGAGGATTCGAATCCGGCGCCCGATGGGTATCGCAGCGGCGGCATTTTGCCCGATATGTCGGTGCACAACGTGGACGAGATCCTTTGGATCACCGGGAAGATGCCGCGGGAGGCGCTGACGATAGGGTCGCGCATTTACAGCCACCGGTTGACTACCTGCCAGGAGGATTTCGACGACGCGTTGCTGTATCTGTGGTTTCCGGGCGAGCTGGTGGCGCAAGTGCAGGTGACACGCAACCACGTTTCAGGCTATCGCGTGGAGACCATTCTGTTCGGTGAAGAGGGGCAAATCAGAGTAGGACGATTCGATCAAAGGCCGTTCGACATTGTCGTCGAGGCATACGGCCGGCGCGGCCGGAAGGAGCCGCTGGCGTTTCGCACATTTCGCATGCGCGATTATCAGCGGCCGCTACCCGAGTTTGTCGACCGGTTCGGGCCTGCCTACAAGGCGGAGTTAGCCGCTTTCATCGACTGCTGCCTAGCCGGAAAGCCGTTTCCAACCTCGCACCGCGACGGCCTCCGGGCACAAGAAGTAGTGTCGGCGGGCATGCAGGCGGTGATCGGACCGGAAAAAGCCGCGGCCGTAGGCGCCGCATAATTCTGTTGTTCGGTGGGTTCCGTTTGCTCGGTCGCCGCACGGAGGAATATGGTCTGCCCGACCTCCAGCCGGCCGATGCGAGCGACCGCGCCGTAGACTCCCGCGTTGTTCTGATTCGCCGCAACGATCGCCTTCAGCACTTCTGGCGCGGAACTTGCCGAGTCGGGATCAAGGTTCACCATCGAGCAGCGAACGTCGCGCATCGTGACGCTGATGGCGGGGGCGTCGTCCGCCTGGCCGAACGAGAGGACCCCGCCCACCCACTCGTCTTCCTGAAAGGGAACCGAGCGCGGTAAACGAACTAGGACATTGGGGCGAAATCGCCGCACGTCCAGGCTTCGCCCCGCGAGTCGTCCGATCTCGCGCACCGTATCGGAGGCGATTACGGAGATGTTGGCTTCATCGAAGATGCCATGTTTCAAGTGCATCATCTGTACGGGAGCCCCGTACCGGCGTCCGACCTCGGTGGCCAAGAGCTCCCCGAAGACCGGCATCTCTTCGCCATCGGGCGTGCGAATATGCGTAGGCAGGTCTCCCTGGGCGCCGTTCTCACGGCGGAGCGGAGCAAACCGCAGCAGATCGGGAAGGTGGCTTGCTGACAGCCACGGAAACCCGCCACCCCGGTAATCTATCCGCCGGAATGCCAGGCGTCTGTCTCCATCCAGGCCGTGCCAGCCCAGATTGGCGACCGCTAGTGGTTCGCCGCCCATGGACTTCACGGGATACCGGAAGATCGCCTCCACACGTCCGATTTCTCTGAGCATGTTCGATCCGAGTCTGCCCGGAGCAGAAACGGAGAGCCGCCTGAACCTAATACCGGTAGTGGTCCGATTTATACGGGCCTTCCACCGAGACGCCCAGATAGTCGGCCTGCTTCTTGGTCAGTGTGGTTAACTTCACGCCGATTTTCTCCAGGTGCAGCCGGGCCACTTCTTCGTCCAGCTTTTTGGGCAGCGTGTAGACCGCGACTTTGTAGGTGTCCTTGTTCCTCCACAGATCGATCTGCGCCAGGGTTTGATTGGAAAAACTGTTGCTCATCACGAAGCTGGGGTGGCCGGTGGCGCATCCCAGGTTGACCAGGCGCCCTTCGGCCAGCAGGAAAATGCTGTTGCCAGCCGGGAAAGTGTACATGTCCACCTGCGGCTTGATTTGGGTCTTCTTGGTCCCGGCTGAGGCCAGGCGCGAAACTTGAATCTCATTGTCGAAGTGGCCGATATTGCAGACGATGGCCTGATCCTTCATATGCTGCATGTGCTCCAGCGTGATGATGTCCACGTTGCCGGTGCACGTGACGTAAATGTCGCCGCGGCCCAGCGTTTCTTCGATGGTGGTCACTTCGAAGCCTTCCATGGCGGCTTGCAGCGCGTTGATGGGATCGATTTCGGTGACGATGACGCGCGCGCCCATCCCGCGTAGCGAGTGGGCCGAGCCTTTGCCGACGTCGCCGTAGCCGCACACCACGGCGATTTTGCCGGCCATCATCACGTCTGTCGCGCGCTTGATGCCATCGGCCAAGGATTCGCGGCAGCCGTACAGATTATCGAACTTCGATTTGGTCACTGAGTCGTTCACGTTGATGGCTGGAACCAGCAGCTTGCCCTGTTCGAGCATCTGGTAGAGCCGGTGCACGCCCGTAGTTGTTTCTTCGGAAACGCCGCGCCACTCCTTCACGATCTCGTGCCAGCGGCGAGGATTTTCGGCGTGAATTCGCTTGAGCAGCGCTTTGATGACTTCCTCCTCGTGACTGGATGACGGAGTGTTGACCCAATCCGAGCCCTCTTCGAGCTCGTGACCTTTGTGGATCAGCAGCGTGACGTCGCCGCCGTCATCGACTACCAACTCTGGGCCCTTGCCATTGGGATGGCTGATGGCGCGATAGGTGCACTCCCAATATTCCTCCAGCGACTCGCCCTTCCAGGCGAACACCGGGACGCCTGAGGCGGCGATGGCGGCGGCGGCGTGGTCCTGGGTGGAGAAAATGTTGCAACTGGCCCAGCGGACACTCGCGCCCAGATCGACCAGGGTCTCGATGAGCACCGCGGTCTGAATGGTCATGTGCAAGGAGCCGGTGACGCGCACGCCTTTCAGCGGCTTGCCGGGCGCGTATTTCTTGCGGATGGACATCAGGCCGGGCATTTCCTGCTCGGCGACCGAGATCTCTTTGCGGCCCCAATCGGCGAGGGCGAGGTCGGCGACTTTGTATTCGGTAGCGATGTTCGGGAGCGTTACGGTGCTCATGCTGTCTCCTGGTCTTGAAAGATATATCTAGAAATCTAGATATGTTGATATAATAATATACGAAGAGCCTCCATGCCGTCAATCCTCAAAAACCTTAGGCTCCTGGCCGACCCCAGCCGGTTGCGCATCCTGCTGCTGGTGGAGCGCGAGGAGCTTTCCGTGGCCGAGCTGCAAGAGATCCTCGGCATGGGTCAAAGCCGCATCTCGACGCACCTGGCGCACTTGAAGCAGGCCGGGTTGGTGGAGGACCGGCGCAACGGGAAGAGCATTCTGTACCGGCTGAAGGCGCTTCCGCGCCACCAGTCGAAGCCGTTCGATCAGCTGTTGGCAGTATTACGCGACGCGGCGCACGAGATCCCCGAGGCTGAGCAGGACTCGGACGCTCTGCGCCTGGCGTTGCGGCGGCGGCAGGACAAGACGCGCTCCTATTTTGATGAGCTGGCGGGGAAGTTCGGCCGGCATTATATGCCGGGGCGATCCTGGAAAGGCCTGGCCGAGACGTTGCTGGCGCTGCTGCCGCCGTTGGTGGTCGCGGACCTGGGCGCCGGCGAGGGCACGTTTTCGCAATTGCTGGCCCGGCGCGCCAAGAAAGTGATTGCGGTCGACGATTCGGAAAAGATGGTCGAGTACGGCTCCGAGCTGGCGCGCAAGCATGGCGTTGAGAATCTCGAATATCGCAAAGGCGATCTGGAAGACGTGCCGCTGCGGGATGCGAGCGTTGATCTCGCGTTTTTTAGCCAGTCTCTGCATCACGCGCAGCATCCCGAGCGCGCGGTGGCCGAGGCGTGGCGGATTCTGAAGCCCGGCGGACGGATCGTGGTGCTGGACCTGATCAGGCACAACTATGAAGAAGCGCGCGAGATGTATGCCGACTTGTGGCTGGGCTTCACGGAAGTGGAAGCGCTACGGTTCCTGCGGCAGGCGGGGT
>DATJWJ010000257.1:0-23104 GCA_035501355.1 Bryobacteraceae bacterium
CAAGAAGCCTGCCAAGCCGGCCGATGACGAACAGCGCCAAGCCAAACTGTTCCAGAAGAAGCTCACCGGCGACCAGCAGATCCTGCACGCGCTCGATCGGTTGACGTTCGGTCCGCGGCCAAGCGATGTCGCGCAGGTGAAGAAGACGGGTCTCAAGAAGTGGATCGATCTCCAGCTTCATCCCGAGCGGATCCGGGAAAGCGCGGACCTGGAAGCGAAGCTCGAACCGCTGGAGTCGTTGCGCATGTCGCCGCTCGAAGCGGTGCAGCATTACCCCGCGCCGCAGATGATCCTGGCCATCGCGCAAGGCCGGCAGCCGATGCCGGCCGATCCGTTGTTGCGCGCCAGCGTTCAGCGCATGATGCAGCGCTACAAAGCGCGCAAGGATTCCCAAGGTCAAGGCGCCGCGGCGCCCGACCCGAATGCCGACCTGGAACCGGCCAGGCGTCTGAACGAAGTTCTGAATCCGTCGGAATTGCTGATACTGCGCGGTGGCTCCCCAGATCAGAAGCGCGCGCTGCTTGCGAACATGCCGCCCGAGAAGCTGGAGGAATTGCTGATCGCGATGCCCCGCCCGCAGCGGCAGCAACTGGTGGCGATTGCACCAGTAGGGGCGCGCCGGACCATTATGTTGCTGAACGCGCCGCAGCAGGTGGTGGCCTATGATCTGCTCGATGCCAAGCTGTTGCGAGCCATCGAGAGCAAGCGCCAGCTAGCCGAAGTGCTGGACGATTTCTGGTTCAACCACTTCAACGTGTTTTACGACAAAGGCTCGGACCGCTTCTCGATTCCCGAGTACGAGCGCGAAGCCATCCGGCCGAACGTGCTGGGCAAATTTCGCGACCTGCTGGAGGCCACGGCCAAGAGCCCAGCCATGCTGTTTTATCTGGACAATTTCGAATCCGTGCGGCCCGATCTCGACGCCACCAACAAAAACCGCAAGGTCAAGCGCGGTTTGAACGAGAACTACGGCCGCGAGTTGATGGAGCTGCACACGCTGGGCGTCAACGGCGGCTACACGCAGAAAGACGTCACCGAAGTGGCGCGCTGCTTCACCGGATGGACGCTTATCGAGCCGCGGCGCGGCGGCGGATTTTTCTACAACGACAAGCTGCATGATAAAGGCGAGAAAGTAGTGCTGGGACACGTGATTCCAGCCGGCGGCGGCATGGACGACGGTGAAAAGGTGCTGGACATCCTGGCGACACATCCCGCCACCGCGCACTTCATTTCGAGGGAGCTGGCCGAGCGCTTCGTCGCCGACAATCCGCCCGAGCCGCTGGTGGAGAAAATGGCCGCGACATTTCTCCAGACGGATGGCGACATTCGCGAGGTGCTGAAGACCATGCTGGCTTCGCGCGAATTCTGGTCGCAGGGCGCATATCAAGCCAAGATAAAAACTCCGTTCGAGATGGTGGCGAGCTCGGTGCGCGCCCTGGATGCTAAGGTGACCGATGCATTCGCGCTGGCCAATCAGGTGGGCAATTTGGGCGAGCCCCTGTATCGCAAGCTGGAGCCCACCGGTTATTCCAATCTGAATTCGGACTGGGTGAATTCCGCGGCACTGCTGGGCCGCATGAATTTCGCACTGCAATTGGCGGAGAATCGCGTTCCGGGCGTCAAAGTGGATGTGTCGCATCTGAGCAGCGATCCGGCGCCGGTTTCGAAAAGCCTGTTGTGCCGCGTTGCATCGCGGCAGACGCAAGCCGGCATTCAGAAGGCCTTGGCGGAACAACAGAAGAAAACTCCGGCGCTGGTGGCTGGGCTGGTGATCGGTTCACCGGATTTTCAACGGCGGTAGTTTGAGGCAGGTTTGAGGTACTTCGCATGACGTCACGACGTGTTTTCCTGAAAGGCTCGGCTTTCGCCATCTTCGGCGTGGGCTCGATTCCGGCCTGGCTCTCGCGCTCGGTCTACGCGGCCGAGGGCCCGCAGCGGCGCAAGAAAATTCTGGTGGCCATTTTCCAACGCGGCGCCGTGGATGGCCTCAACATGGTGGTGCCGTTCGGCGAGCCGCACTATTACGAGATGCGCCCGTCGATCGCCATTCCGAAGCCCGACGGCACGCCGCAAACCGCCGTGGATCTGGATGGATTCTTCGGCCTGCACCCGTCGCTTGCGCCGTTGAAACCACTCTACGACGCCGGACATCTGGCGATCGTGGACGCGGTCGGCTCGCCTGATCCTACTCGCTCCCATTTCGACGCGCAGGATTACATGGAATCCGGCACTCCCGGAATCAAAGCCACCAGCGACGGCTGGATGAATCGCGCTCTGCCTAAAGCCGCCGGCCCGGTTTCGCCCGTCCGCGCTGTGAGCCTGGGCGCGAACCTGGCGCGCAGCATCCGCGGGCGCAACGACGCCGTGGCAATCAACAACCTGAACGACTTTCAGATCCGCGATCCGCACAGCGCGGACGGCTTCGAAAGCATGTACGAAACGACGCTCGACAGCCTGCTGCACGGCACCGGCAAAGAGACCTTTCAGGCCATCAAGCTCATGCAATCCATCCAGAAGCAGAGCTACACGCCTGCTAACGGCGCGAAATATCCGGGCGGAGGATTCGGCAACAGTCTGCAACAGATCTCGCGGCTGATCAAGGCGGACGTGGGTTTGAAAGTCGCCTTCGCCGATATCGGGGGCTGGGACACGCACGTCAACGAAGTCGGCGCGCAGCCGGCCTCGGGACAGCTCGCCAACAACCTGGCGCAATTCGGCCAGTCGCTCGCGGCTTTCTATCAGGACCTGGGCGATCGTATGGCGGATGTTGTCGTGGTCAGCATGTCCGAATTCGGACGCACGGCGCGCGAGAACGGCAATCGCGGAACCGACCACGGCCATGCCAACGTGATGTTCGTCATGGGCGGCGACGTCCAGGGCGGCAAGGTTTACGGGGACTGGCCCGGCTTGGCGGAGGAGCAACTAAACGAAGGCCGCGATCTCGCGCTGACCACCGATTTCCGCGACGTGCTGAGTGAACTGGTCTCGAAGCACCTGGGCAACCCCAATCTCAAAGCGGTGTTTCCGGGCTACAAGAATCCCAGGTTCCGCGGGCTCCTGGCTTAGGCCGGCGAAATTTCGCCAGTCGCGGGCACCGGCGCGCGGCCTAGCGCCTTTAGCTCGTCCAGCGTGCCGTTGAATCGGCTTAGATCCACCTTGCTGAGAACCCCAGGGAGCGTTCCTTGCCGCGTGTGTTGCCAAAAAGTCCACTTGGTCCATGGTTTGGGAACATCGGGCGCCGCGTCGGTTGTGTATTGCGCCAGCCATACCGGGTATTGCTCTAACACGGAGGCATTATGCAGAACATCCGTCATGAAAGCCGGACTCAAATACAGAATTGGCGTCCGCTGCAAATGATCCTCCACCGCGCGCAGCCAACCTAGTGCGAGCAGCGCGCGGTTCAGCACCGGAACTCCCTGCCACTCCTCGGGAGCCTCCAGATCCAGCACCGGCGGCAGATCGCCCGGTTCGAGCCGGCTCACCGTCCTCAAAAATAAATCCGCTTGTGCGGTGACTGAAATGGCGGGATGGAAAAAATGGTAGGCACCGCGGACCAGCCCGGCTTCCGCCGCCGCTTTCCAATTGGAGGCAAACCGTGCGTCCACGTGCGAGGCGCCTTCCGTGGCCTTGATAAAGCAGAACTGTATTCCAGCGGCGGCCACGGCCGCCCAATCCACTGCCTGTTGGAAATGGGAAACGTCGATTCCTTTTAGAAAGGCAGGGCCAGGCGCATTGGGCGGATTCACGCCCTATTTTAGTACGCCCATTTTGTCAAACGGCCAATAAATGAACACCGCTTTTCCGTAAATATAGCGGCGCGGCACCAGCCCCCAGGCGCGGCTGTCGTTGGACGAACTGCGGTGATCGCCCAGAACGAAGTATTCGCCGGCGGGCATTTTCTTAGCGGGCATGGAATTGTCGTCGCGATATTCAGAGGGAACGTAATCTTCCTCGAGCGCGTGGCCGTTTACGACTACGGTGCCGCGATCCACTTCCACGGTGTCTCCCGGGACCCCGATCACACGCTTGATATACGACTTGGTGGGGTCTCCCGGAAACCAAAACACGATCGTATCGCCGCGATCGATTCTCGAAAAATGATAAACGAATTTGTTGATGAAGATCCGTTCCTGATCGTCAAGCGTAGGCATCATGCTGGTGCCCTCAACCTTAACCGGCTGATAGAGGAACAAGATCACGATGACGGCCAGGACCACCGAGAACAGCAAGTCTCGCGCCCAATGCAGCAGTGCACCGAGCAACGACCGCTTGTTGGCAGCGGCCGGAGGGGTCGGAGGCGGGGATGTTGCCGGAGCCACGTCTACGTCCATCACCTTTTGGTCTTCTCAAACTATTTTCGCACCGCGCCGCGCTATCCGGCAAGTCGGTCCATCCAACAATGAGCGACCGCACAGGCCAGCAACGTGCAGCGCGCGGAGCGTACGGTTCATCAATTTGGACGTGCCTGAAAACATTGCCGTTCCAAGCATGGGGCCAGTGTCTTGGAATATGCTTTCTTTATGCTGCGAACCCTGGTTCTTGTCACCGTTCTATCCGGCCTATTGAACGCACAAGACCCCTCATTTCCGCTCGAATCGATTTCGATTGAAGGCTCCACTCTCCCGAAAGACACCATCCTCGGGTTGACGGGTTTTCGTGTAGGGGCTCCCGTTAACAAATCAGCGATTGAGGCCGGCTGCATGAAACTGGAAGAGAGTGGCCTGTTCCAAGACATCAACTACCGGTATGCACCCGGACCGAAACACGGCTATGTCGTGACTCTGTCGCTTAGCGACCAGAGCAAACTCACGGATGCCGCTATCGATATCCCCGGTGCGAACGAGGAGCAAATCTGGCGGTGGCTCGGATCGCAGTACCCGCCGTTCGCTCACAAAGTGCCCGACAATCCAGGGGCTCAGGAATTCCTGGCGAAACAGATCGAGCAGCACGCCGCAGAAGCTCTGGGCGGACAGCGGCTGGTCACCCGTCTGGAACAGGAATTCACACCGCGGGCCAGAATGATCGTCTCCTTCCAGCTGGAAAATCTTCCCAGCATAGCTGCCATGAACTTCGTGGGCCAGCAAAAGCTGAGCGCGCCACAACTTGAAAGCATCCTGCAAAAGGTGATTGCCGGGCAAGGCTATACCGATCGCCGATTCCGCACGCTGGTCGAGCTGAATCTTCGACCCGCGTATGAGGAACTGGGGATGTACCGTGTGAGATTCCCCGAGATAACCGCTCAGAAGGCAGGCCAGTCATCGTTAGCCGTCACAGTCAGCATCGATGAGGGCTCCCAATTCACTCTGGGAAGCGTTGAAATCGCCGGGGACGACCTGCCGCGCGAAGCCATGCAGAAGGCTGCCAATCTGAAGCCTGGCGGGGCCGCCAATTGGACGCAAATCCAACAAGCCGTCTGGGCCATGGAGAGACCCGTCAAGCGCCTGGGGTATTTCAGCGCGCAATCCAGGACCGATCGCGTTTTACACGACGACACTCACGTGCTGGATGTCCACGCCGCGTTCGAAAAAGGCCCGCTCTATCACTTTGGCAACGTGCGGTTCACCGGACTTTCGCCCGCACTGGAATCTCGGGCGCGGCAAGTCTGGAGCGCAGGTCCCGGCAGTCCGTATGATTTCGAATATCCTAACGATTTCGTCCGCGATTTCTCGCGCGTCGTGGATTTTCGCCAGTTCAAGAAGTACGAGGTCAAAACGCAAGCGGGCACGGGCGATCACGTGATAGACGTCACGGTAAACTTCGAGCCAAGATAGCGGCTGCTTCCCTCAGTACGTTAGTTTTCCTGTCGTTGACGGCCTAACCGTTACCCAAAGCCGTAGTCTAAAGGACGGATGGATGCGGAGGCCGGCGGCGCGGTCGAGCGAGCGCAATCGGGTGACAGCGACGCCTTTCGGCTGCTCGTCGAGCAGCATAGCCGCGCCATCTTCCGGCTCGCTTTTCGTATGACTGGCAATGAACAGGACGCCGAGGACGTGGTGCAGGAGACTTTCTTGCGCGCCTACCGCCAGCTTTCCCGCTACGAAGCCCGGTCTAGCTTCTCCACGTGGCTGTATCGCATCGCTTCCAACTACGCGCTCGACCTGATTCGCACGCGCCGGCGTCACGAGGAAAAACGCGAGCGCGGCAATTCCGAAGGTCGGGACATCCTGCAGTCCATTCCGGAGTCGAGTCCGGGGCCGGACCGAATCTTCTATGGCAGTCAAGTCAAGGACCGTGTGAGCGCCGCGCTCGACCAACTGAGCGCCCAGGAGCGAACCGCGTTCGTGCTGCGGCATTTCGAAGGCTTGTCGATCGCCCAGATCGGCGAAGCGCTTGGAACCGGGACGAACGCCACCAAACACAGTATTTTTCGAGCCGTACAGAAACTCCGCAAGAGTTTGGAGCCGGTAGCAGGAACGACCACATGAATCACTTGAGCGAAGAACAACTGACGCTCTTTTATTACGGCGAGTCCGGAGAAACGGGCGGCGTCGAGGAGCATTTGGCTGGGTGCGAGCAATGCCGCACCGAGTTCCGCGCCTTGCAACTGGTGTTGAACGCAGTGGATTCGGCCCCAATCCCCGAGCGTGGCGCCGGGTATGGCGAAGCCGTGTGGCAGCGCATCGGGGGGCAGCTTGGCACGCGTAAGCGCAGGCGCGTTTTCACTTGGTGGATCTGGGCGCCCGCGACGGCACTGTTGGTGCTGGCTGCGTTTTTGGCTGGACGTCTCTCGCATCGCACCGAAACTGGACAAACGGCGGCCAATCAACAACAGGTGCGCGAGCGCATCTTACTGGTAGCCGTCGGCGATCACCTGGAGCGGTCGCAAATGGTGCTCGCGGAGTTGAGCAATGCTCCTGATCAAAAGGGCAGGCTCGACATTTCAGATGAGCGGCAAATGGCCGAAGATCTGCTGGACGACAACCGCTTGTACCGCCAGACAGCGCGCACGACTGGCGACACAGCAGTAGCCAACGTCCTGGACGATCTGGAGCGCGTCTTGATTGAGATCGCGCACAGCCCATCCGAGGTATCCGGCGCACAGCTGGCCGAGCTGCAACAGCAGATTGAAAGCCGCGGCTTGCTGTTCAAGGTGCAGGTGCTCGGCTCGCGTGTGCGCGGCGAAGAGAGCACGCCGGTCGGCCAAAGAGACAAGAGCAGGAAAAACTTGTAAGGAACATCGACATGATTCGAAGATGCAGATTGTTATTGATTCCGGGATTGTTGGTTGCCGCATCGGCATTTTCTCAGCAGCCGCCGCCTCCTCCGGAACCTCCGGCGCAGCCGGTTACTCCTTTGCCGCCGTTAGCGCCCTTACCGCCTATGCCGTCGCGGGCGGCGGTCGCTCCCATGCCTCCTTTGCCGCCCGATTTGACGGACCTCGCGCTGCTGGCCTTTCAGGACACCTCGCGTGCCGATCGCGATGCCGCGCGCCGCACCCGGGACGTCGCCCGCCAGCAACAGGATCGCGATGAACGCTACTACCGGGAGGGCAAGAGCTTCCTGGATCGCAAAGAATACGATCGGGCCATCGCGGCCTTTAATCGCGTGATCGAGAACAAAAGCAGCCGCGCGGATGGAGCGCTCTATTGGCGCGCCTATGCGCAAAATAAACTGGGACAGCGCGACGATGCCATCGCCACCCTCACCGAATTGCAGACCAACTATGCCGCCAGCCACTGGCTCGACGACGCCAAGGCTTTGCAGGTGGAGATCCGGCAGCAGAGCGGCCAGCCCGTGTCACCCGAGTCGGCCACCGACGAAGATCTAAAGCTGCTGGCTCTGAACAGTCTCGTGAACTCCGATCCTGAGCGCAGCGTCCCGATGCTCGAAAATCTCTTGAAGAGCAGCAACTCGCCGCGGCTCAAGGAACGCGCTTTGTTCGTGCTGGCGCAGAGCCGATCGCCCAAAGCACGCGAGGTGCTGGCCTCGGTTGCCAAAGGCGGGTCCAACCCCGATCTGCAAGCCAAAGCGGTCGAATATCTGGGCATCTACGGCGGCCGCGACAACCTGCAGCTTTTGGTCGACGTATACAAAAATTCCAACGACACGCAGATCAAGCGCGCGATTCTCAACAGCTTCATGGTGGCCGGAAGCCGCGAGAATCTGCTGGCAGTCGCGAAGTCGGAATCGAATCAGGAGCTGAAGCTGCATGCCATCCAGTTGCTCGGAAATGCCGGCGGGTCAGCGGACCTGGCCCAGTTGTATTCCAGCGAATCCGCGCCGGAAGTGAAGCGCGCCGTCATTCAAGGGCTATTTATTTCAGGCAATGCCGACAAGCTGCTGGAGCTCGCTAAAACGGAAAAGGACGCGAGTTTGCGCCACATGGCCATTAACCAGCTTGGTGTCATGGGGCGCAGCAAGACCGGCGCCACGCTGGCCGCGTTATATCCGCAAGAGACCGACCAGGACAACAAGAGAGCTATCATCAATGCGCTTTTCATTCAGGGCAACGCACCGGCGCTGGTGGACATCGCGCGCAAGGAGACCGATATCAACCTGAAGAAGCTCATCGTCAATCAGCTTTCCGTGATGCACTCGAAAGAAGCGAACGATTATCTGATGGAGATCCTCACGAAATGAAAAACACGGGCTGGATTGCAATCGCGCTCGCCGCCGGTTCCGTGCTGGCGCAGCAGCCTCGGGTTGAGAATGCGCGCGCCGAAACACGGCCGGTATCGGGTGGTCTGGACGCTACGCTTCGCGCGATCTTGAGCGGACAAACCGCCCCCGCCTGGGTCGGGTACGCAGAGCCGATGATTCCCGGCAGCCGGCAGATGTGCTGCTGGAATGACGACCAGCGCGGATGTTTTCTCGAGCCGCACACCGGCAGTCAAGCGGTCTCCGCGTCCCCGAATCAGACGATAAAGTTGGAAGGTCCCACCCATGTAGTCGTCCTATACCGGGTCGAAAATCATCAAGTTGAAAAGATTCGAAGCGTCACCACCGAATGCGAGCTGGACGCGGGCGGCCTGCAGTTTATCTGGCTCACGGGCGCGACGCCTGCCGAGAGCGTTCATTATCTTCTGAGCATCACTCAGCAAGCCGCGGCCGGCAACACGCGCGAACAATCGCAGCGAGTGAAGGGCGCGGTGTCCGCCATCGCGCTGCACGCGGACCCGTCCGCGGATCAAGCGCTGGAGCAGCTTGCCGGTCCCGCCGAATCTGACCAAGTGCGGCGCCAGGCGATTTTCTGGCTGGGCAATGCGCGAGGCCAGCGCGGGTTCGAAGTTGTCAGCCGGATTCTGCGTGAAGATCCAAATGACAAGATCCGCGAACACGCCATCTTCGCTCTCACGCAAAGCCAGGAACCGGAAGCCATGAACGCGGTGGTGCGCGCCGCGCATGACGACACCAGCCCGCGCGTCCGCGGCCAAGCACTGTTCTGGCTGGCCCAAAAAGCAGCGCAGAAAACCGCGCAGGCCGCCATTTCCGACGCCATCGCCAACGACCCGGAAACCGAGGTCAAAACACGCGCCGTGTTCGCGCTCACGCAAATGCCCGCGGGCGAAGGCGTGCCGCTCCTGATCCAAATCACGCGCAACAACCAGAATGCCGCGGTTCGCAAGCAGGCCATGTTCTGGCTGGGACAGAGCAAGGACCCGCGCGCCCTGGCTTACATTGAAGAAGTCTTGAAATAGCGGGCGCGGTTCATCCAGTAAGCCCAGGCGATCATCAGCGAAAAGAAAACCAATCCGTTCACACCCGCGCGCACCGGATTGGGATCGATGCCGGCGGTGATGTTCCCCAGCCACGAGACCGTGAGCAGCGCAATTCCAATCCAGAATGCGATCAAGCCAACCCAATTCCTACTCTTGGTGGCTCCCACGTAGAGAATAACAGCGGCGAGCCAGGCACCGCCTTCGACTATCAGGGTCGCGGGGACCGAGTTCCACAGTCCCAGACCCAGCAGCGGTCTCACTCCCGGCGCGAGCGGCATATCGGGCCGGTGGCTGATGACGTCCAGAACCCAGTGGCTCAACACTGCACCGAACAAAAGCAAGGCCCGACGCCGATGCCGCCTCCACAAGTAAAATCCCGCCGCCAAGAGACCCGCCCAAAGTGCGTTCATGAGAAGACTGTGACTATACGGGATCTCGCCGAGCATGCGATTCGTTGCAACGCCGGATACAGGCCGGAACCTCTCCACTCCGCCCATCATGAAAACGAAAGCGAGCAGGTCGGCCAGCATCACCGCCGTCATCCAGGTGCCGAGCGAGATTTTCGGCTCGATCCTTTTGCCGGCCAGAGCGACGGCCAGATGCCCGGTGAACATGACGGGCGTGCTATTGGCTTGGGCCGCGCTTGGCGCGCAGCAGCCGAAGATTCTCCCGCGCCTTCAGGTCTTCGTTGGAATAGAAGCGAGCGCCCTGGAAATCGTGCGTGGCGATGGCGCATTCCATGCGACGCAGACAGAACTCGACGCGCCGCTCAGCTTCAGCGATTTCATCAGGCACGGCGGCGCTCATCGTTCTGGCGGACGCGAACCACACCTCACGCGGGACGCCGGCCGGCCGCATCAGCCGCAGATCCGGAAGAGACCGCGCCCGGATTGAACTGCTGGTAGTGGTCTTAGCGATCCATTCCAGCGGCGCGCTCAGCACCAGACCGGCCAGTTCCGTGCACACAAATCGGCCGTACGCGATCAGGCCGCGCGCACGCTGCTCTTCGGATGCTCGGCCAAACGCATCCAACATCTCGGCCTCAAAGAACGACCTGTAATCCTCCGGAAAGAGCCGCAGCAAGGCTCGATAAACCGCCTTTAAATTCATCCTTACGCCTCCTTCGTCCTCAAGCGGGCGGATGCGGCGCGCGTCAATTGCTTCATCCGTTCCACTTCGCATTCGAGTTGACGGCGGCCCGCCATGGTCAGCCGGTAGGCTTGCTTCTCGCGCGAGGTGTCCTGCTGATCGAAGCGCTCGATCCACTGGTCTTCGAGCAACCGCCGCAGCGCCCCGTAAAGCGTGCCAGTGCTCACGCGAACCCGGCCGTTGCTCAGACCTTCGATATCCTTCATGAGCGCGTAGCCGTGGCACGGCCCCGCGGCCAGGCTGGCCAGGATCAAAAGCACGGGCTCTGTGAGCGGCTTGGCTCCCCCTAGCTCCTGCCGTTCCTCAACATGTCGCATGACGACATGTTACGACACGAGACCCGCGTCTGTCAATCCACGCGCGGGAGTAAAATTAGGTGTGAAACCTGCGCTCTTGCTTCTCCTCGCTCTTCCAGCGGCCGCTCAGACCACGCCCGGTTTCAGCACCGCCAACATGGACACCACCGCCAATCCATGCGTCGACTTTTACCAATATTCCTGCGGAACCTGGCTCGCCAAGAATCCGATCCCTGCGGACCACTCCACCTGGGGCGTCGCCAGCGAACTCAACGAGCGCAACGAAACCATTCTGCGCGGCATCCTCGACAAAGCCTCCGCCAACGACCCGAAGCGCGGGCCGGACGACCAGAAGATCGGCGACTTCTACTTCTCCTGCATGGACGAAGCCGGCATCGAGAAGCGCGGAATCCAGCCTTTGAAGCCCGACCTGGACCGCATCAACTCGCTTGCCAGCAAATCCGCGTTGGCCGGCGAACTGGCGCGCCTGCATTTGCTCGGCGCCAATGTGCTGTTCGGGTTCGGATCCAGCCCGGATTTGAAAAATTCCGGCATGGATATCGCGGATATCGATCAGGGCGGCCTCGGCCTCCCAGACCGCGATTATTACCTGAACACCGACGCCCGGTCGGTCGATCTGCGCCAGAAATATGTGGCGCATGTCGAGAAGATGCTCGGGCTTCTGGGCGAACCAGCCGCCAAGGCGACGGCCGACGCGCAGGCGATCCTACACCTGGAGACAGCGCTCGCCAAAGGATCGCTCGACCGCGTCTCGCGGCGCGATCCCGACCGTACCTACCATAAGCTCCCACTCGCCGATCTTTCATCACTCGCGCCGGGGTTCGACTGGCCGCGCTATTTCAAGGCCCAGGACACGCCGGCGTTTTCAGACCTGAACGTATCGGTTCCGGATTTCTTCAAAGCGATGGACGCAGCCGTCGCGCAAACCAGCCTGGATGACCTGAAAGCTTATATGCGCTGGCATCTGGTGCATGCCGAAGCATCGCTGTTGCCGAAAGCTTTCGTAGATGAAGATTTCGCCTTCTACGGCAAGCTGCTCACTGGCGCCGAGCAATTGGAGCCCCGCTGGAAGCGCTGCGTCGGAGCGGTCGACTCCGACCTCGGATTCGCGCTGGGACGCAAGTTCGTGGACCAGACCTTCGGCGCGGAAGGCAAGGCGCGCACGCTCAAAATGGTCGAAGAGATAGAGAAGGCGCTCAACGACGACATTCATTCGCTCACCTGGATGACGCCGGCCACCAAGGAGCAGGCGCTCATCAAGCTGCGCGCTGTCACCAATAAAATCGGCTATCCCGACAAGCCGCGCGATTATTCCTCCGTCAAGATCTTGCGTGGCGACGCCGTCGGCAACGATGAGCGGGCCACCGAGTTCGAAGTGCATCGCGAACTGAACAAGATCGGAAAACCAGTTGATCACAGCGAATGGCTCATGACCCCTCAGACGGTGAACGCTTATTACTATCCGCCGGAGAACAGCATCAACTTCCCGGCCGGCATTCTCCAGCCGCCCTTTTACGACAATCGCATGGACGCAGCGGTTAACTATGGCGCCGGCGGAGCTATCATCGGGCACGAGTTGACGCACGGCTTCGACGACACTGGGCGCAAATTCGGCCCTCACGGCAATCTGAACGATTGGTGGACGCCCGAGGACGCCAAAGAATTCGAGCGCCGCGCCGACTGTTTCATTCAGGAGTATTCGGCTTTCATCGCGACCGGCGACGTCCACGTCAACGGCAAATTGACGCTCGGCGAAAACACCGCCGACAACGGAGGACTTCGTCTGTCGTTCATGGCCATGATGGACTCGCTCTCCGGCCATGCTCAGCCTCCCATTGACGGATTCACGCCCGAGCAGCGCTTCTTCCTCGCATTCGGCCAGAGCTGGTGCACCAACGTCCGTCCCGAAGCGGCGCGCCTGCGCGCCCAAACCGATCCGCATTCACCACCCAAGGATCGCGTGAACGGCACCGTTCAGAACATGCCGGAGTTCCAGAAGGCTTTTTCGTGCCCCGTTGGACAGCCCATGGTTCGCATGCCGGCCTGCCGGGTCTGGTAACAGCACATGCCGCCGGGCCGAAATTGGGGAGTAACCTTCTCCTTCCCGCCCAGTATTTACTAACGTGTACGAGGCCAGCGACAGCAGCCTGATGCAGGCCGTCCGGGAGGGCGACCTGGGCGCGCTGGCCATCCTGTTTGAGCGCCACCATCGGCCGCTGTTCAATTACTTCGTGCACATGAATGGGAATCGCGAGCTGAGCGAGGATCTGGTGCAAGATGTTTTCGTCCGCATTCTGAAGTATCGCCAAAGCTACCAGCCAGAGCGGGCGTTCGCGGCCTGGATGTATCAGATCGCGCGCAATGCGCAGTCCGACTTGATCGGTAAACGGAAACTCGAAGTGGCGCTGCCGGAACGGGAGTTCGCGAGCGTGAACGTTATGGAAGAGAATTTGAAGCGCAAACAGGAAATTTCGATTCTGAAGGGCGCCATGGCCCGGCTGCCGGTAGAAAAGCGCGAGCTGCTGGTGCTCAGCCGGTTTCAGAATCTCAAGTATGAAGAAATCGCCTCCATCCTGGGCTGCGATGTGGGCGCGGTGAAGGTTCGCGTATATCGCGCCGTGAAGGCGCTGGGGCAGATCTATTTCGAAATGTCCGGAGAACGAGCGTCATGAATTGCGAAGAAGCAAGAACCCAGTTCGTGGACTATTGGCGGGGCACGCTGGCGGATTCGCGCGCCGACTTTGACGCGCACCTGGCCGGCTGCGAGCGCTGCCGTGTGGAAGCCGAGGACCTGCGTGACATGTGGAGCGCGCTCGGCACGCTGCCCGAGGAAGATCCCAGCCTGCGATTGCGCGCGCGCTTCTACGATTCGTTGCGCCAGTGGCGCCAGCGCGAGGCGCGGCCGGCCTTCTGGTGGCTGCGTCATCCGGCCTTTCAAACCGCGGCCGCGATGCTCATCCTGGCCGCGGGAATCGGAACAGGTTATATGCTGCGAGGCCGCGAAATGTCGGAGGTCTCGCAATTGCGTGGGGAGGTTGATAATATGCGCCAGCTTGTGGCTCTTTCTCTTTTGCAGCAGCAAGGCGCCAGCGATCGTTTGCGCGGCGTCAGCTATGCTTATCGCGTCGAACCGGACGATTCGCAGGTGCTCTCGGCGCTGCTCACTACCGTGGATCACGATTCCAACGTGGATGTGCGCCTCGCCGCGGTGGATGCGTTGAAGAAGTTCACCAACAATCCGGTGGGAAAAAACGGACTGGCGCGGGCGCTCGGCAAACAGGATTCGCCGCTGGTCCAAATTGCGATTTTGGATGAGATCGTGGAAGTTCGCGATCGATCCGCCGCCCCTTCCATTCAAGCTCTGATCTCCAGCACCGACGTAAATCCCGAAGTAAAGCAACACGCCCAATGGGCGCTGAGGCAACTGCAATGAAGACGTTATTTGTTCTGTGCGCTGCGCTTTCGCTCGCCTACGGCTTCGACGTCCAGGAAAAGGAGACCATTCGCCAAACCTTTCCGGCCGCGGCGCACCTGGAAGTGGATAACGTGTTCGGCTTGATTCACGTGATTGGCTACAGCGGCACCGAAATCCAGATGACAGCCGAGAAAACCATCGACGCCGATTCGAAGGATCGCCTGGACGCCGCCAAACGCGAGGTCAAGCTGGACACCACGCAGTCTGGCGACGAACTCAGAATCTACGTGGACGGACCATTTCGACACCGAGATAGCGGCGGCCATCGCGGCTACCGGGTCACTTACGATTTCGAACTCAAGGTTCCGCTTGCGACCGCTGCGCGTCTGGCCGCGGTGAATCACGGCCACATCCGTCTGGAAGGCACTGCCGGCGATTTCGATCTGAGCAACGTCAACGGCGGAATCGAGCTCGCGGACGCAGGCGGTTCCGGCAGCGCCCACACCGTGAATGGCAAAATCTCGGCGTCGTTCGCGCAAAACCCGGCAGCCAACACCTCCTTCAAGAGCGTCAATGGCAGCATCGAGGCGTCTTTCCCGCCGAATCTCGCGGCCGACATAAGCGTGAAGACGTTGAACGGAGGCGCTTATACCGACTTTGATATGACCGCGCTGGCTCAGGCTGCGCCCGTTGCCGAGCGCCGCGGCGGAAAATTCATCTATCGTTCCGGCAGATCCACGAGCCTGCGAGTCGGCGCCGGCGGTCCACAATTGAAGTTCGAAACAGTCAACGGAAGCATTCGGATCGTCAAACGAGGGCAGTAGTTATGAAATTTCTCAGCACCTTTATCTCGCTTCTCGCCGTGGCGAGCGTAGTCCGGCCGCTTGAAGCGCAGCCCGACCGTGTGACCGTTCCCTTTAGCGACGCCTCGCGCCCCAAGTCGCTCAAGGTCTCGCTTGTCAACGGAAGCATTTCGGTCAAAGGCTATGACGGCAAGGACGCCATCGTGGAAGCGCAGAAAGGTTTGGGCCGGATCCGGCGCCCCGAGCGCGAGCGCCCCGACGGACTCCGCCGCATCGACACCAACGCCACCGGCCTGACCGTGGAAGAATCGGACAACGTCATAACCGTTGGCACGCGCACACCGGGCCAGGACGTCAGCCTCAACATTCAGGTCCCGTTCGACACTTCCTTGAAGCTGCATACGGTCAACGGCAAGGAAATCGCGGTGGACCAGATCACCGGCGACATTGAAATCGACTGCACCAACGGCAACGCTACTGTGACCCATAGTTCAGGCGCCGCGGTGGTGCACGCTCTGAACGGCAACGTGCTGGTGTCGCTGGATAAAGTGTCCGGCGATAAACCCATGTCGTTCAGCTCGCTCAACGGCAACATCGATGTGACTCTGCCGTCCGATGCCAAGGCGCGGCTTCGGCTCAAGACCGACAACGGCGCAGTCTACAGCGACTTCGACATTGCGCTAGGCTCGTCGGGCCGTGCTTCCCCAGTGGAAGAAAACAAGCCCGGCAAGGGGCGCTACCGTGTCCGCTTCGACCGAACGATGCTGGGCACTATCAATGGAGGCGGCGCCGAACTCGCGCTCACCACATTCAACGGCAGTATCTATTTGCGCAAGGCCAAGTAACGAGCCAGCTTGAGCAACTCGATAGAATAGAACTTCTGCGCTTCCTCGGAATTGACTTCGGATGGGAGAAGAATCCCAGCGGCTTGGCCCTTCTGGAGCAGGACGGCCACACACTTCGGCTGCTGAAACTCGAATGCCTCGCTGAACCAGGCGAGATCACAGCCTGGGCCGACGCAAACGCGGGCCAGCACGCCGTGATTGGAATCGACGCGCCCATCGTTATTCCTAACGCCACCGGCACGCGCGCAGCCGACCGCTTGGCCCACTCCCGGTACGGAAAATTTCATGCGGGCGCCTATCCTGCCAGCCGCGCCCGAAGTTTTTGGCGCAGGACAACTCAGCTTTCCGCGGACCTGGCACGCCTGGGCTTCTGCCACGGCGACCAACTGGCACCGCAATGCGGCGGCCGTTACCAGATAGAAGTGCATCCGCACGCCGCCTCGGTTCAACTCTTCGAGCTGGACCGCATCGTCAAATACAAGAAAGGCACGCTAGCCGAACGCGCCGCCGGCCTGGGCACTCTTCGCTCTTTGATTCTGGATAAGCTTCCGCGTCTAATCCCCGCGCTCGATCCGCCCACCCTCCCGGAGATTCCCAGAACAGGCAAGGCGCTCAAAGCCTGCGAAGACCAGCTGGATGCGTTGCTGTGCGCCTACATCGCCGCTCACTGGTGGTATTGGGGACGCCAGCGCAACGACGTGCTCGGCGATTCGACCAACGGCTACATCATCGTGCCGCATCGCCGTACTGCCGAGCTGCAACTGGCCGATCTTCACGAGAAACACCTGATTCGCGGACTGCGCGAGAGCGAGCTGAATCCCGACCCGATCGTCCAATTCGAACAATGGTTCGCCGAAGCCCGCTTGGCCGGCCTCGCCCAACCCGACGCCATGACCCTGGCAACTGTCTCGCGCGACGGGCAGCCCTCCGCCCGCATGGTCCTGCTCAAGGAGGCGACCGCCGATGGCTTTGTTTTCTTCAGCAATTACCGCAGCCGAAAAGGACGCGAACTGGCCGAGAACCCGCGCGCGGCGCTGGTCTTTTTCTGGCGGGAGTTAGGCCGCCAGGTGCGCATCACCGGCACAGTGACCAGGACCAGCCGCGACGAGTCCGACTCCTACTTCACCACTCGCCCGCGAGGCGCCCAGCTCAGCGCCTGGGCTTCCTGGCAGAGCGCACCCGTGGCCGATCGCCAGATTTTGGAGACTCGCGTCTCAAAGCTCGAAGCCAAATACGAGGGCTCCAGTATTCCCGCACCGCCCAACTGGGGAGGGTACCGGCTGCGCCCCGAATCGATCGAATTTTGGCAGGGGCGCCCCAACCGCCTGCACGACCGGCTCATCTATTCACGCCAGCCCGACGGCCCCTGGCGGATCGAGCGGCTGGCCCCCTAGCCCCCGCCCAAGGCCATTCGCCGATTCTACACCTCCGTTCGCCGATCCGTAGTCCAACAGCCCCTAGCCCACTGCTACGCTTAGATCGTGCCGCCAGACGATCAATACGGACAAAGGCTCAGAGAGAACATCGAGCGCGACGTGCACGACCGCATCCAGCGCAAGATGGCCCGGTTCGAAGACCGAATGAGAAACCGCCGCTATCATTCCGGCGGCTCAGGCATCGTGATCGGCGCCATCATTGTCCTGGTGGGGCTGGCCCTGCTGCTCGACAACATGGGCATCGTCCGATTCCACGATCTCTGGCAGTACTGGCCCGTTTTTCTGATCGTCTACGGCGTTTCCCGCATTCTAAGCTGCCAGGCGATCTCGAGCTTGGTCTGGGGCGGTGGGGTGGCGCTCATCGGCGCTTTGATCCTGCTCGACAATCTGGACATTATCCAGTTCAACTTCGACTTGATCTGGCCGCTCGTGATCATCGCCTTTGGGCTTGCCATGCTGGTTAGGGCCTTGGATCGCAAGCGCTACTTAGAGGGGAGTGTTTCCAAGGATGCGCCTGCCGTCAAAAGCGAACCGGTGCTCAACATTGTCGCTGTCTTTTCCGGTTCCCGGCGCGTCATCGACACGCCCGATTTTCGGGGCGGCGAAATCGTTGCCATATTCGGGGGCGTTCGCCTGGACCTGCATCGCGCCACCATCACACTCGACAAAGCGGTGCTCGATATTACCGCGGTCTTCGGAGGCGTCGAGATTCGCGTGCCTGAAAACTGGAGTGTGCAAACCAAGGGCGTCGGAATCTTCGGCGGTTTCGATGACAAGACCATCCATCCCAAGCCCGACCCCAACGTCAAGACACCTGAGCTGATAATTACGGGCTCGACAGTCTTCGGCGGCTTGTCGGTGAGCAATTAGCGCGCACACCCATGCATCCGCTACTTGCTACCAGAGGCAGGGTCACGCTGTATCTGATCGCCTGGCTTCCGCTCGCCGGACTGCTGGGCTATCTGCTGTCGATCACCGGCAGGCTCCCCCTGCTTCAGACCGAAGCGCTAGCGGTTCCGCTGGCTTTGTTTTACGCACTCGTTTGCCTGGCGCCCTGGTATATGTGCAAGGTGCTGCCGCTCGGCCCCTCGCAGATTTTGAAACTTTTGGGAAATCACATCCCCGCGGCTCTGGTGGCGGGTCTTCTATGGATCATCGCGGGCAAAGGCCTGGCACTGGCGCTCGCCCGGTTCTATTTTCCAGATCTCGACCAGCAATTCAGCCCCCAGCTTCCCTTGCTATTCGGGATCGGCGTCCTGCTCTACATGCTTTCGGTGGCCCTGCATTACGTCCTGCTTTCGGTGGAAACGTCGCGGGAAGCCGAAACTCGCGAGCAGGAAGCCCGCGCTCTGGCCCGCGAAGCCGAGTTGAAAGCGCTGAAAGCTCAGATCAATCCGCACTTCCTGTTCAACAGCCTCAACTCCATCAGCGCGCTCGCCACCGTCGACGGAGCCCGCGCTCGCGAGATGTGCATCAAGCTGTCCGACTTCCTGCGCAGCACGCTAAACCTGGGCGACAAAACCAGCATTCACTTCAAAGACGAGCTGGCGCTGGCCAAAGCCTACCTAGCCGTGGAGCAAGTGCGATTCGGCGCGCGGCTGCGCACTTCATTTCAGGCTGATCCAAATTGCAATGGCTGCATCGTGCCACCCTTGTTTCTCCAGCCGCTGGTGGAGAACGCGGTAAAGCACGGTGTCGCCGGCATGGTGGACGGCGGGAACATCGAAGTCGCGGCCTGCTGTCAGGACGGCTGGCTGCGCGTGAAAGTGGAGAACGATTTCGATCCCGATGCGCCCCCTGCCAGCCGCCATGGCCTGGGATTGCAGAACGTGCGCGCCCGTCTGCGCGCGCTGTACGAAAATCAAGCGCGCCTCGATACCGAGTTGACCAGCGGCCGGTTCGTAGTGCATGTCGAGTTGCCCTGCATCGCGCATGGGTAACATGGAAATACGAATGGCTGAGCCGCTGGCGCCGGGCGCCGGAATCGCGCACTATCGTATCGTGTCGCTCCTGGGTCAAGGCGGCATGGGCGCAGTGTATCTGGCCGATGACACGCGCCTGGGCCGCCGCGTAGCGCTGAAAATCCTGCCGCCGGAGATGGCCGCGGATCCGGAACGCATGCAGCGCTTCGTCCAGGAAGCGCGCTTAGCCTCCGCGCTCACTCATCCCAACGTCGCCACGATCTACGAAATCGGGCAGGACAAAGAAATCCGGTTCCTGGCCATGGAATACGTCGAAGGCCAGCCGTTGAGCGAGCGCATCCGCCAAGGCCCGCTGAAGACACCCGAGATCGTCGCCATTGGCCTGGAGATCGCCGACGCACTGGACGACGCGCACTCCAAAGGAATCGTCCATCGCGATATCAAGCCGGCCAATTTGATGCTGACTCCGCGCGGGCACGTCAAGATTCTGGATTTCGGCCTGGCTAAACAGGCCGCGCCGCCCGACACTCAAGAAACGCAGCTCATGACCAGCCTCGGAGTAGTGATGGGAACCGTCGCCTACATGAGCCCGGAACAAGCGCTGGGCCGCGAGGTGGATGCGCGCACCGACCTCTTCAGCCTGGGCGTAGTGCTGTATGAGATAGCTGCCGGCCGCGCTCCATTCTCGGGCGCCAATGCGCAGCAAACCATGGCGCACCTGCTGCAAAGCATGCCCGAAGCCGCCGCGCGTTTCAACTACGACGTCCCGCAGGAACTTGACCGAGTGATCCGCAAATGCCTGGAGAAGCAACCCGAGCGCCGCTATCAGTCCGCGCGCGAGTTAATGGTGGATTTGAAAAACTTGGATCGGGATTCGAGTTCCGGACGCGCGCCGGCGCCGGCCGATCTCGCATCCAGCGCGACGCGCCGCCTCAAAGCCATCATCGTGGATGACGAAGAGCTCGCTCGCCACCTGCTGCACGAGTATCTGCAATCGGCCGGGGGAGTGGACATCATCGCCGAATGCGCCAACGGCTTCGAAGCCGTGAAGGCCATCTCCGAGTACAAACCCGACCTGGTGTTCCTGGATGTCCAGATGCCCAAGCTGGACGGCTTCGAAGTGTTGGAGCTGATCGACCGCGAAGTCGCGGTGATCTTCGTGACGGCTTACGATCAGTACGCCATGAAGGCCTTCGACGCGCACGCCGTGGATTATCTGCTCAAACCTTTTAGCCAGGATCGCCTGGAAAAAGCTCTGGAGCGGGCGCGCCAGAGATTAGGCCAAAAGCTGCCGCCCCCAACCGAGTTGGCCCGCGAAGCGCGTGCTCCGCAACAACATTTACATCGCATCGTGGTCAAGGACGGCGCGCGCGTTCACATCATCCCAGTGGAGGCGCTGGATTACGCCGAAGCCCAGGACGACTACGTTTCGCTGCACAGCCAACGCAAGAGCTATCTAAAACAGCAGACCATTTCGAGCCTGGAAGCCGGACTCGACCCGGAGCGCTTCGTCCGCATCCATCGCTCCGTCATCGTCAACCTGGAGCGCATCGCGAAAATCGAGCCCTACGCCAAAGACAGCCGCGTCGCGGTGCTGTCGGACGGCACCCAACTCCCGGTAAGCCGCGCCGGATACGACCGCTTGCGCGCATTGTTAGGCGAAAAATTCTAGGAGCAATCGTGACGCCTACTCTGCCCTTCGCCAATCTACTGGGAATCCAAATCATCGAGTCCACGGCGGAAAAAGTCGTGGCCGAACTGTTAGTGCGCGACGACCTGTGTACTCAACCCGCGGTCCTGCATGGGGGCGCGGCCATGGCGTTGGCCGACACCTTGGGCGCCCTGGCAACCCTTCAGAATCTCCCACCCGGCGCGGGCACCACGGCCATCGAAAGCAAAACCAACTTCCTGGCCCCAGCACCGGCCGGCACGACGGTCCGCGCCGAACGCACGCCCATCCATCGCGGAAAACGAACCCAGGTCTGGCAAACTCGCATCTCGACACGCGAAGGGCGACTGGTCGCGCTAGTCACCCAGACGCAGTTGGTGCTCTGAGTCCGAACGCAGCGGGATACCGGACAGCACCATGAACTCCCGCCAGCGCGCCGTCAGCGAGTTCCAGCGCCATGAATGCCTCGGGAGGAAACGGACTGGCCAAGTGTCGAGCTTTCTCGCAAGAGAAGCCAAAGCGAGGATAGTAGTGTGGATGCCCGAGCACGATGACGATGCGTTCCCCTTGGTCGCGGAGTCGAGCCAGGCCGCAGAGAACCAGTTGACTTCCAACGTGGCGGCCTTGCTGCTCGGGCAGAACGGCCATGGGAGCCAATGAAACTGCGGCTAGGGGCCCTTGCTCCGTCTCCACCGTCATTCGACTGAACAGAATGTGGCCGACGATTTGGCCGTCAACCTCGGCGACAAGCGACAGCAAGACGGCTCCCTCCGCCAGCAACCGGTCGATCAAGTCAGCCTCATCGGAGCGCCCGAAAGCCGTCTCGTTCACTTTCCGAACCTGCTCTCGATCGCCAGGTTGCTCGTCCCGGATAAATAGAGTTGCGTTTGTCCGCATCAGTGATTCCTTAGACTTTGGCCGGCGCTTCAGATTCGCCCTCAACGGTGCTCCCGTCAGGTCTCAACCAACTGTTGTAGACGATGTAAGGGGCCATGAACAGGCAAGCCTGGTCCAATAACATGCGAAGTGCGCTCGCCATCATCCGCGTTAATTGCGGGGGCTGTCGGCCAATCCGCAATGCTGTAGTCCGGATTTGAAAATAGAAATACGGCGTGACGATGACGCGGACAAGGTTGAATGCCACCCAAATTCCGTATGCAATGAGAGCCACCTTCGTCACACGACGAAGCAATCTGGAAACGGGGGCCCCTACATCAGCCGACGGCTCGCCATCCGGCTGATGCCATAACGCGAGCAGCAGCAGGATGTACGCGAAATTGCCAACCTGGCCCAACACCGAGGCGGTTTCGCCGATCGTCCGTGGATTTCGGGCGGCAGCAAACACGCTTGTGGCTCCGCCTTTCCAATCCACCAGCTTCATAGCTGCCCAATAAGAGCTTAGAGATCCGCTCCACTCCCAGAGATCCAAGACCACCAGAAAACCGAACACCAGCGCAGTGACCAAGCTGCATAGCCGGATAAACTTGGAAAAGTGTAGGGTTCCCTCGTTACGATACAGAGCGAAAAAGAACAACGGCAAAATCGCGGTGAATAGCCACGCGAACGCGCCGAGCGGAATCATCCACTGCCTCATAGTGGGGCGGCTTGATTCGAGTGCCGCCATCTGCCGCATCGCCTGCCACGCAGGTATCACGATAGCCAACGCTGACGTTGTGCACACAACGAGTGCTGTCCGCTTGATATCCATGAACCAAGGCGACACTGAATTCGGCGGGTTCATCACGAGTAGGTTTGACCGAGATATGTTATCAGTTCGACGCGGCGAATCCCGTCGGTGACGTTCCTAGCCGCGAGATGATGCAGTGTATTCCCTACAGATTGACCAAACTACCCGAAATGCTCTTGCGCCGCGCGCTATGCTGATTTGA
>DATJWJ010000258.1:0-11310 GCA_035501355.1 Bryobacteraceae bacterium
GTTGCACCCTTTAGCAGGGGGATACGGTCCAGGCGCGCTTCGACCCCGGAGAGAAATGCCATACGATGCAGATCGAGCGCAAGTCCGTCGCTGATGTCCATGCATGCGGTCGCTTTGCCGAGCAGCTTGCGGCCGAAACCCAGGCGCGGCTCGAAGACGGGCTTGAAGCGCCATCCGCCGAGAGGGCGTGAGACGTAGATTAGGTCACCAGCGCGTGCGCCGGAACGCGAGAGCGCTTTGCCCCTTGGAACTGAGCCGCAGATCCAGAGATCCGCGACAACTTCACGAGCGTGCGAGATGTCGCCGCCGGCCAGCGCCGTCTTGGTTCTGCGGAGCAGTCTTTCAACGCCACGGTAAAAGCCATCGATCCAGCGTTCATTAGTCCAAGGCGCGAGCGCTAACGAGATCAAGCAGTAGAGTGGTGTTCCACCCATGGCCGCGATATCGCTCAAGCCGCGCGCGACCGCTCGATAGCCGATCTCTTCAGCACTCGACCGGCGAGTGAAGTGGACGCCTTCGATACTGAAATCGCTGGTGAATAGCAGGTCGACGCCACTTGGAGATCGAACCACCGCGCAATCGTCTCCGATGAGCGGCCAGCGGCGCGCCAGCTTGCGTGTGAGAGCGTCTTCGTTCACGAGACGTTGGCGGGCTCGGCCGCCGCGACCACTAACCCGGACGGCAGTTCTTCGCCGAAGATTTTGCCCAGATCCTGGTCCGCTTCGCCTTCGAGGGCCGGCAGCAGGGATGCGGGGATGCGGCCGCGGATCAAGTCGCGAGTGGCTGGCGACAGATCGCGCGTGGCGTCGCCGGTACGGCGCGCGATCGCAACTACGGCGTCTTCGGACTTGGGCACCTTGAGCAGCGCTTCCACCCAACGCGTGGCTGCCTGGACCGCCAGGACTTGATTGATCGGTCCGTAGAATAGCTTCCGCGCGCCCAGGCGCGAGAGGCACCACAAGCCGGTTTCCACCATTTCGCCGCGCTTGATCTGCGCGATCAAGGAATCGCCAAGCTGCGTTTTGGTTTGCAGCGGGAGCAATTCCAGGCTGGCCGCGGCGCGCCACATCTCGCGCATGAGGCTGTTATTCAAACGCGGACGCTTGCCGGGCTTGGGCAGCAGCACGGGCGAAAGGCGCTGGAAGATGTCTACCTGCTGGTTCTTGTTGAGGCCGCCGGCAACACGGCCCCAGAAAATCCACCAGTCGATTTCGTTCTGAACCTGGTTGGAGAATTGCAGGCCGGCGGCGTAAATGCGGCGCGCTTGTTCGATGCGGAAATCGTCGCCCGGAAAGCCGAAACCGGGGCGGAGCGAGAAGCCGCACAGGTTGAGCCAGCGCAGCTCGAAGGCGGCGGACTTGCGGCGGCCCTCCGCCAATTCCAGCATGCGATCCGCCAAGCGGCGAATAGTGCTCAAGGGCCATGAATTGCGGCCGAGACCTAGGGTCTGCTCGAGCCGGGCTGGAAGCTCTTCGGGCGCGAGGGTACCCGCGCTGAAGGTCTCGTTGACCAGGGCTTCGGCGCGCGAAAGAGCTTCGTCACTGACGACGGCCGCAGGCTTCGAAGCTGACGCCGCCGCGGTTTTCCGCAATTCGAATTGGAGGCGCCAGCGATGCTCGCTGATTTTCGAATCGGCCCAGACTTCCAGGGTGCCAACTTCGGTGAGATGCGCGCGCAGCTTCACCGGAACCAGGCGCTCGCCGGATTTTCCGAAGCGGATCACCGCGTTCAAGGGTGCGTGCAGGTGCAGATCGTCGACCGACGCCAGCATGTCGCCCACGCGGTCATCCACGCGCGTCAGCGAGCTGTATAAACGAAACGAAACCGGCTTGTTGGCCACCAGGTGCAGATCCTGGCTGTCGAGCTCGATGGTCTGGCCTTCTTCGGCGCCGCGCGGGACCAGGCAAACGGCTTCCTTTTCGCCGATGCCGACGTAGTAAGCGCGCGGGAGCCCGCCGCGGACCAGCAAACCGGCGCCAGTGGCCTTGACGTAGGAGTAATACGCCGCGCCGACCGCGACCGCCAGATCGAGATCGCGATTTTCTAAGATCAGCGGCCGATGACCGTACCAGCGCTCCATGACATCGGCGACTCGCTGCTGGCAGATGTCGGGAATGAAGAAGCCGCCGTTGAACAGAATCGCGTCCGGCTTGGCGTTTTCGTTGGCGCTGAGAAACGCTGCCAGATGTTTTGTGATTGCAGGGTCGGAGACGTAAGGCAGGCCGAGTTCGCGGAACAGGCTGCGCTTCTCGTCCGCCGGCCGGTCGTCGAGATTGCAGAAGGGCAGGAAACCTTCCAGCGCCAATTCCAGCGCTTCTTCGCGCAGAATTTCGGTCTTCAGCGTGCCGCCGATCAATGACGATCCGGCGCCCAGAACCGTGATCTCGACCTTCTTGAGATTCGCATCCGCCAGCATCCGTTCCTTAGCCGCGGCGCATTGGCGGCGTAGCGCGCTGCGCTGGCGAATGGAGAGCTGGGTATTGAGTTTCGATTCCACCAGCCAGGCCAGCGTCAGATCGAGGTTATCGCCGCCCAGGAGCAGGTGCTTGCCGACCGCGGTGCGCGTGAACTCGATACGGTCGCCATCGCGATGGACGCGAACCAGCGTGAAGTCGCTGGTGCCGCCGCCCACGTCGCAGACCAGAACGAGCTGGCCGTCGAACAGGCTTTTTTGCGACTGGGCGAGGTGATTCGCGATCCAGGAATAGAACGCCGCCGCCGGCTCTTCCACCAGCGTGAGCTTTTCGATGCCGGCATCGCGCGCGGCCTGGACGGTCAATTCGCGAGCCTCTTCGTCGAACGAAGCCGGCACGGTCAGCACAATATCCTGATCAGCGAGCGGCGTGTCAGGATGCGTCTGATTCCAGGCATCGCGGATATGAGCCAGCACCGCCGAAGATACTTCTACCGGCGAAAGCACTCGTCCGCCCTCCTGAGCATCCCAGGGCAGAATCTTGGCCGTGCGGTCCACTTCCGGATTCGACAGCCAGGACTTGGCCGAATGCACGGACTTGGTGGGGATCAGCGCCCCCTGCTCGCGCGCGTAGACCCCGACGTAAGTCTGGTCGCCGAGAAAAAGAAACGAGGGTAGTGTGCGACGCGGCTCGATCTGGCCGGGCGCGACGTATTGCGGAATTTCGAGAACCTTGATTTCCGGATAATCGGGCAACTCGCCCTGAACCGGCTCGATGTAAGCCAGCGCCGAGTTGGTGGTGCCGAGGTCGATGCCGACGTTCATCGCAACCGGCTACTCGATTTCCACTTCGGCCGGGGCCAGGATGGAAGCGCTTTGCCCGGGCGCGAGCGGCGGAAGATCGATCTTCTCGGCGCGCCAGCCTTTGTGACGAAGCAATCCGCCCTGTGCCTTGCCTTTGACGGGCACATTGCCCAGAAGCTTCACCATGGCCGGGTCGTTGGTCTCAAGCTTCGTAAAGCTGCCCTCCACGGCGTCGATGACGGGCGCCAGATGCAGGTAGCGATTCAGCGATTCACGGCTTTGGTCATGCAGGGTGCGCACGGCTGCGCCAACTTGATCGTCCGAATACGCCGAGATGTCCTCCATCAGGAAGTCGATGAGGCGCGAATCGCGCTGGAGTATGCCGAGGATTTGGAGCGCTCCGTCGGCAGGGCGCGCCTGGGGTAGTGGTGGCTTGGGCGCGGCAGGCTGGGTCTTGGGTGCGCCAAATCCCAGAGCCTGCGCGATGTCACTGGGAAGTTTGCCGGTAAAAAGTATTGCAAAAAAGCTGCGGAACGCTAGTACAATCCTGCTCAAAGTGTGCCCCTAAACTCTAGGATACACTGGCGATGGAAAGCACCGGCTGGAATGGATACCAGTTTGCATGTTTTTTAGAGCCGTGTTTCGTCTTTTCAAGAATCGCCGGGATGCGGGAGTCCAGTTGGCAGCGAAGCTAACGGCTTACGCTAACGACCTTAGCGTGCTGGTGCTGGGGTTACCGCGGGGCGGCGTGCCGGTAGCATATGAAGTGGCCCGAGCGCTGGGCGCGCCTCTGGATGTGTTTGTGGTCCGCAAGCTGGGCGTGCCGGGACACCGTGAGCTGGCCATGGGAGCGATCTCGAGCGGAGGCGTCCGGGTTCTGAACCAGGAAGTGCTGCGCACTTTGAATATTTCGAGCGTCATGATCGATATGGTGGTGGCGCAGGAGCAGATAGAACTGGAACGCCAGCAGCGAGCTTATCGGGGCGACGCACCGTTCCCGTCGCTAACCGGGCGCACGGTCATCGTGGTGGATGATGGGCTGGCAACTGGGTCCACCATGCGGGCGGCAGTGCGGGCCCTCAGGCAGGGCAATCCGGCGCGTATCATTGTGGCCGCGCCGGTGGCCGCGGCGGAGACGTATCGCAGTCTGGCCAAGGAAGCCGACGAAGTGGTGTGCTGCGAAGTGCCGGAATCCTTCTACGCGGTCAGCATGTGGTACGAGGAGTTCGATCAGACTTCCGATGAGGAAGTGCGGGACTTGCTCAAGGCCGCGGATTGCGCGGCGCCGTCGCGTTAGTCACTTTCGGACAGAAGTGTGCCGAGGGAGGCCCTTATGAACCAGTCCAAGACGAGTGGAGGCGCAGGGCTTGCTATCGAGCACCTGCCCGTACTGGCGCCGGTGGATTCTCTCAACCTGGAAGGGATTTTGAGCGTGCCCACCGCGGCGCGCGGCGTGGTCTTGTTCGCGCATGGGAGCGGCAGCTCGCGGCACAGCCCTCGCAACCGTTACGTAGCGGACATTCTGAATGAGGGCGGGCTGGCGACGCTGTTGATCGATTTGCTGACCGAAGATGAGCAGGAAGTGGACTTGCAGACGGCGCATCTGCGTTTCGACATTCCGCTGCTGGCGCGGCGCCTGGAAGGAATCACGGAGTGGGTGGTGGAGCATCCCGAAGTCCAAGGCTTGGACCTGGGGCACTTCGGAGCCAGCACGGGAGCGGCCGCCGCGCTGGTCGCTGCCGCTGAGCTTCCTGAGCTGGTGCGCGCCGTGGTTTCGCGTGGCGGAAGGCCCGATCTCGCTGGGCCAACGCTCGCCGCGGTGGAAGCGCCCACGCTGCTGATCGTGGGAGGCGCCGACACCGCGGTCATCGATCTGAATCGCCGCGCCATGGCGCACATGCAGTGCGAAAAGGAACTGCACATTATCCCCGGCGCTACTCATTTGTTCGAGGAGCCGGGAGCGCTCGAGAAGGTGGCTGAGCTGGCGCGCGATTGGTTCCTGAAAAAGCTGGGCTGAGTTTATTCCACGCGGAACAGCGGCGATCCGGCGTCCAATATGTGCATGCCAATGTCGTTTACGCCGCGGCTGGTGGATGCATTGGAGAGCACAACCACGCCGACGCCCGCGCGCGGATTGCATCCGAGAAAGCTGGTGAAACCCGCGGTGGCGCCGTCTTTCCAAACAATTTCCAACGCATCGGGCGTGGAGATTTGCCAGCCGAGCGCGTTCACCAGGCCCGGCTGCGTGGTTGGTTCGCGAACGTCCAGCATCGCCGCCATCGCTGGAGCTAGCGGCGTTTTCGTGTAGCCCAGAAACGCGCTCAGGAATTTCAGCAGATCATTAGCGCTGGAACGCAATCCTGCCGCCGGAGCCAGCGCGCCGAAGTCCGAGAGCCGAGCCGGTGCGAGATGGTCATCATGACCGGCGGCCAAGCGCGCTTTTTCTTCCGATGCGAGCGTAATGCGCGTGCTGCTCATGGCGAGGGGAACGGCGATGCGAGCGATTATGGCGCGCTCGTAATCCGGCGCCACTGCCTGGCCGAGGATCGCGTAGCCCAAATTCGAGTACTCCCAATGCGGGCTGACGCCGGCCGGCAGAGAGGCTAAGAGCATCTGGCGCGTGTAGCCGGCGAAGGGGTTGGCGCGATCTTTGGGAAGATTAGCCGGAGTGCGTGGCAGGCCGGAGGAATTTGTGGCGAGGTCCTGAAGCGTGATGGAACTTCGCACCGGCAGGTATTTCGAGAGGGGATCGGTAAGCGCAACCTCGCCGTGTTGCGCCATCTCTGTGAGTAGCAGCGCCGTGAATACTTTCGTCAGCGAGCCGATCTCGAATATGGTGTCGCCGTTGAGTGGCCGGGGATCGCCGCGGTCCAGATTTCCATAGCTGACCACGCGCCGGCCGCCGCGATCGATCACGCCGACTACGATGCCGACGCTTTGATGTTTACCGTCAATGCGTTGTTCGAGAATGGAGTGGATTTCCGCGTCGCCCGGGACGTAGCGAGCGTGGTGAACTTGAGCAGCTGCCAGGCTGGCGATGGCGAAGACGACTGCAAGGCGGACGAAACGCATGCTCATTCCTCGCGTAACGCCACGGTGCAATCGACGCGGGTGGCGCGGCGCAGCGGCACGAATAGCGCCAGAGGTGCAACCAGAAGAATCGCGGCCACTGCCAGCACTAGAGTCAACGGATCGCGCGCGCGGACGTGGAACAGCAATGCTTCGACGAATCGTCCGAGCAGCAGCGTTCCCGCCAGGCCCGCGGCGAGACCGATCGAAATCGGGACCATGCTTTGCCGCAGGATCAGCCGTCCGATCTCGGCGGGAGCCGCCCCGATAGCCATCCGAATCCCGATTTCTCGGACGCGCGAGATCACCAGGTTCGCCAGCACGCCGTAAATGCCGATCATCGCCAGCAGCAGAGCGAGCCCGGCGAAGATGCTGAGCAGCAGCGTATTGAACTTGCGCTGCGATTGCCACCCGTTGAGGTAATAATCCATCGTCAGGACTTTGGTTTCCGGTATGGCACCGTCCAGCGACCAGATGGCGCTCTGAATCGCTTTAGCTAGCGATTCCGGTCTTGCGCTGGTGCGTGCCACCAGTGTTGCGACGTCGGTCTTCAGATACGGCCAGAACATCTGCGGCCGAGCCGGACTGTCAGCGCCGAATACGCGGTAATCGGACACGACGCCGACGATTCGAGAGGCGTGGACCTGGATCAGGCTTTGGCCCAGCGGATTTTGGCCCGGGAAATATTGGCGGGCCATGGCTTGATTGATGATGACCACCGAGTCGCCATCTTTTTCAGCCTGCGCCAAATCCGCATCCGTGAAGAAGCGGCCAGCGAGCAGCTGCAAACCGATGACGCGGAAATAATTGGGACTGACATGCGCCGTGTCGGCGATGGTCAGCGCGTCCGGGGGCGGCTCCGGGCGGCCGGCGATTCTAAAATTGGTTGCCGAGACGGTGTGCAGCGGCAAATGATCCACGACGCTGGCCTCGGTCACACCGGGAATCTCGCGCACGCGGTCCATCAGGCTGCGGAAGAATCGGGACTGGCTGGCGCCGTCGGGAAAATCACGGGCGGGAAGATCGACGTCGGCGGTGATCAGGTGCTCGGTGCGAAAGCCGATGCCGGTTGCCACCAGCTCGCGGAAGCTGCGGATCATCAGGCCAGCGCCAGTTAACAGCATCAACGCCAATGCGACTTCGGCCGCGATCAGGAACTGACGGCTGCGAAGGCGCATGGCCGATCCACCCCAGCCTCCGGCCGCCTTCAAGGTTGTATTCAAATCGGCGCGAGAAACAGCCAGGGCCGGTGCGAGACCGAACAGCAAGGTGGCGAGCACGCTGAGCGCGGCCGCAAACGCGAAGACCGTGGCGTTGAAGCCGATCAATTCCGGACGCTGGATGTCGGGCGGCTTGAGCGCCAGGATCAACTGGATGCACCAGCGTCCGGCCAGCAGTCCCGCCAAAGCGCCGCCGAGCGAAATTACGAAGGACTCCGCCAGCAGTTGATTGACGATGCGTATTCGTGTGGCGCCCAGGGCCAGGCGCACGGCCATCTCTCGGGATCGTTGCGTGGCGCGAGCGAAGGTGAGATTGGCGAGATTGGTGCAAGCGATCAGCAGCAGGAAACCTACGGTTGCCAGAAGCACGTAGAGGGCGCGATGGAGCGTGGGAGCGGCATCCTCGACGGCGAACGGAAACACGGTGGCGGTCCAAGGTTTCAGCTTCGGATCCGCCGCGGCTTGACGGCGCGCGATGTCCGACATCTGCGTGCGTGCTTGGGCCAGCGACACGCCTGGCTTCAGGCGGGCAGCGACATACACCGGAGCGAGCGCTTCATCTTGCGGAGTCTTCCAAAGCCTCGACAGCGGAAGCCAGACCTCGGGCTTGAGCTGGTCCAGTCCTTCGCGGGTGGCCGGCAAATGGAATCGCGGAGGCAGCACGCCGATAACGGTATAGACGTCGCCGTCCAAAGTTACGGTCTTGCCGAGAATACCGGGGTCGCGGTGGAAGCGGCGCTCGAAAAATGCGTCCGCGAGCACTGCCACGCGATTGTTGTTTGGATCTTCCTCCCGCGGCAGGAAGGTGCGGCCGTTTCGAGTCTGCACTCCCAGCAGCGGGAACAAGTTGGCGGACGCGAAGGCCACCGAGACGTGCTGGGGATGGCCGGTGCCGCTCTCCTCCAGGCTGGCTCCAGCGAACGCGGCCATCCGGTCGAATACCGTGTTGTCCTTTCGCCACTCCAAATAGCTCTTGTGGTAGACCAGGCTGCGGCTGAGAATTGGATCGGATAAGGTTGTCAGACGTTGCCAGACGAAGACCAGGCGCGAGGAATCCGGATAAGGAAGCGGCGCGAGTACGACGGAATAGACGACGCTGAAGATCGCGACGTTGGCGCCGATCCCGAGCGCCAGGACCGCGATGGACGTGAGCGCGTACGCGGGGCTGCGGGCGAGAATGCGCAGCGCTGAACGAATGTCACTCAGCAACGGCATGGCATCATCGCCTTAGTTCTTTTCGAAATAGGTTCCGCGGGCCTGCATGTACATTTCGACAGCTTTCTCGAGCGGGGGCATGGGTGCGACGCCGCAGCTTTCCATTTTGGCGTTTGAGAGCACCGAATATTTTGGACGGCGGGCGGCGGTGCGGTACTCCTTTTCGTTGGTTGGCTGTAATTCCGGTTTGAGGCCGGCCACGCGAAAGATCAGCGCCGCGAAATCGAACCAGGAAATCGCGGTTCCGCCGCCGATGTGAAACAAACCATGTTGATCGCGTTCCAGAAGATCAGCGGTGCGCGCGGCCAGCAGCGGCGAGTAGGTGGGAGAGGCGACGTGATCCTGCACCACGCGGATGGGGCGCTTGGCGGCGGCTTGGCGGAGCATGGTTTCGATGAAGTTCCCGCGGGCGGTTTTGAGACCTCCGGGTCCGAAGACGCCGCAGGTCCGAATCACCAGCGGGCGCTCGAGATACGCGCGTGCGTATAGTTCCCCGGCCAGTTTCGAAACGGCGTAGGCGCCTAGCGGATGCGGCTCGTCCTGTTCGGTGTAGGCGCGGCCGGCGGCGCCGTCGAAGACGTAATCGGTGGAAAAATGCACGAAGCGCGCGTCCAGCTGCCGGCAAGCCATGGCCAGATTGCGGACTGCCAGGCCGTTGGCGATGAACGCGGGCACGGGTTCGTTTTCGGCCACGTCCACCTGGTTGTAGGCGGCGGCGTTCAAGACCAGCGCCGGATCGGCTCGTACCAGCGTCTGCTCGATTTGCGCCGGATCCCCGATGTCCACGCTGGAGCGGTCGAAACCGGAGACCACGTAACCGCGGTCGGTGAACTCGCGCACCAGTTCCACGCCGAGCTGGCCCCGGCTGCCGAAGACCACGACGTTTCGCCTGTTCACTGATGGCTAGGATAGCGGAAATCCGAGGCGGGGGTCCCGCATGGCCGGGTGGAGTTGGGTTCGTTTGTGCAAATTTTCACGAGCGCTATCCCGCGCCTGCCGGATTGCGCTTGGGTTCGTTTTATCATTTTGGGCTTGTGCCGAGCTTGCGGAGAGAGTTGTGACTGCAATGGCATCAGCGCAAGCTTACGCCTCGGTGCGATGGCGTCGTGACAGGCTGTTGCTTAAATCGTTGTGCGTACGGCGGTCAAATTTATCGACGGGTGGTCACCGGGGTGTTGGACGACAGGAGGAAAGAGATGTCATCCACCTTGTACGATACTTTGCCTGCCGATGCGGACACCGGTGCAATCTTGCCAGAACGCACGGCTTCGAAGGCTGACACCAGGCTGCGATCTTCCAGGGTCGGGGCTAGGTCTGGCAATTGTTCGCGATCTGGCGGAATTGTATGCCGGTTCGATTGAGTTGGAAGATTCGCCACTGGGCGGATTGCGCGTGCAGATCTTACTCCCGGCTGGCTGAAAAATGGAATCATGAAGATTAGCGCGCTATGCGGTGGTCGATTCGAATTTCCATTTGGCAAGCGACGGCGTGCGCCGCTGGGAGTCTGTGGATAGCTCCCGCGTGGGCGCAGGAGGTGACGTTCGCCCGCGACATCGCTGCGATTGTTTATGGGAACTGCGCGGCATGCCACCGGCCCGGGGAGTCGGCGCCGTTCCCGCTGCTGAGTTACCAGGATGTGAAAAAGCACGCGCGCGATATCGTCAGGGTCACTCGCAGCCGCTACATGCCGCCTTGGCTTCCCGAGCACGGCTACGGGGATTTCGAGGGCGAGCGGAGGCTCAGCGATGAGCAGATTCGGGCCATCTCGACGTGGGTGAGCGAGGGATCTCCAGAGGGCGTGCCGGGCGAGACACCCGCGCCTCCGGCGTTCACCGAGGGCTGGCAGCTTGGGCCGCCTGATCTGGTGCTGGAAGCGCAGGCTCCGTTTCACGCGCCTGCATCCGGGCCGGATGTTTATTGGAACTTTGTGTTCAACCCTGCGGTTGCGGCCACGCGTTACGTGCGGGCTGTCGAGATCCGTCCGGGCCAGCGCAACCTGGTGCATCACGCCAACCTCTTGATCGACCGTCTAGGGTCGGTGGCGGGTAAGGGCGGCGGGTTTCCGGGAATGGACTTGGCCTTGTTCCGCAGCCCGTTCACGCCCGACGGCAATTTTCTTTTCTGGAAACCGGGCAGCGCGCCGCACGTGGAGCCGGAAGGCTTTGCGTGGCGGTTGGACCCCGGCAATCAATTGGTGCTGAACACGCACGTGCATCCGTCGGGCAAGGCAGAAGAACTGCGCCCTTCCGTCGGGCTGTACTTCACCGATAAACCGCAGACGAAGTTTCCGCTGCTGGTGGAATTAGAAAACGACCAGGCTCTGGACATCCCGGCCGGCGCGGCGCATTTTACTGTTTCCGACCAGTTCCGGCTACCGATGGACGTGGATCTCGTGGCCATCTATCCGCACGCGCATTATTTGGGAAAGCGGCTGGAAGCGTACGCCACGCTGCCCGGCGGCGGGAGGCGGTGGCTGATTCTGATTCCGGATTGGGACCCCAACTGGCAGGGGGTTTTTTACTATCGCGAGCCGGTCCTGCTGCCCAAGGGCACGCTGATTTCGATGCATTATCAGTACGACAATTCGGA
>DATJWJ010000259.1:0-34062 GCA_035501355.1 Bryobacteraceae bacterium
GGCCTAGCCCGTGCCGGTCTGGAATACAGAACATGTCTCCCTCTCCGCAGCGTGCTTTGGAGCTGCATTCGGGCAAGGGAGCGGCGGTGACGGTATCCAACTCCACCCGCCCGTCTTCACTGCTGGAGACGCGCACGAACCGGCTCTGGAATCCGTCTTTGCGGAATACCAGCGATGGGGATCTTGTGCGGAGGTTGAAATGCCCATTTTCGGCAACATCCAGGCGGAGTGCGAATTCCCCGTTGTTTTCGACACCGCTGATACTGACACCCGACAAGGGCTCGTCGTTCTTATCAACAACCGTGCCGCGGAAAATGGCAGGCGACGACAGCAGGTAGGAATCGAACCATGCCGGGTGAGGAAGAGCAATCGGCAGAACGGCGGCCGGCAGTAAGATCGCCCACCACCTCATCGCGTCTACTCGACTTCTGCTTCCGGTGTTGCGTCTCCGGCTTCGGTTGGCTCTTCCGGTTTTGGCTCCGGCGGCTCGCCGGCTTCCTTGCGGGCGTGCTCGAACAGGAAACTCATGGTCTTGTTGCTGCGGATCTGATAGGCGATCCGGCCAATGAGACCTTCCTTTTCGAGCTTCTTGCGCGTCGCCGCCACCGGCTCGCGCTCCTGCTTGGCGATGCGCTGCACTTCGTGATCTACCTCGTCGTTGGTGGCGTGGATCGCTTCGCGTTCGGCAATCTTGTCGACTATCAGGCTGGCCTTCACCGCTTGCAACGCTTTCGAGCGCTGCGACTCTTTGAGCTTGGTCCAGTCGATCTGGAGCTTGCTAGGGTCTACGCCGCGCTCGGCCAGCGAGCGGAACTGCGACTCCAATTGCGATTCGATCTGGCGCTCGACGTAGGCCTCAGGCACCGGGAAATCGTGCGCCTCTACTAATCTCTCGACCAGTTCGTCCTTGGCCTTGGACTGTGCCGCGTACTCGCGCTCCTGGAAAATCGACTTGCGGATGGCCTCGCGCAGATCGTTCAGCGTAGGATAATCGCCCAGGTCCTGCGCAAATTCGTCATTCAGCTCCGGCAGCTCCTTGGTGCGGATCATTTTGAGCTTCATGCGGAAGCGCACCGTTTTGCCGGCCAGGTTTTCTTTGCCGTAGTCTTCCGGATACGTGACTTCGAACTCTTTTTCTTCTTCGGGCGACATGCCGCGCAGCGTCTCGGAAAAGACCGCCATCGTATCCGGATCGCCGACCTTCAACTGCATTTCGTCCTGATGGATCGGTTCGGCGACGCCTGAAACGCTATCGAGCGACACCACCGCATAATCGCCATCGGCTATAGGGCGCGGCTCGGCGTTGATGAATTGCGCCTTCTGCTCGCGGATCTCGGCGATGCGTTTGTCGATGTCCTCGTCAGTTACCTCCGGCTCGTGATAATGCACCAGGACGCCGCGATATTCCTGGAGCTCGATCTCGGGCGCGACTTCGAATTCGGCCTTGAACTTGAGCGGCTCGCCTTCCTTGAACTCGACGTCCTTGACGCTGGGCCGGCTGACCGGCTGCAGCTCTTCTTCCTCCATCTTCTTCTTGAAGAATTTCGGAAGCAGGTTCTCCAGCACGTCTTCGCGCACCTGCCGCGAGAACTTTGCGCGGATCAGGCTGACGGGAGCTTTACCAGGACGAAAGCCGGGAAGCTTGGCCTTTTGCTGGATAGTGGCGATGACGCGATCGGTCTCGCGGGCGACTTCATCCACCGGAACGGTGATTTCGACTTCGTGTTTGCAGCCTTCGACTAGCATGTGTCCAACACTATTCTACTTGGTTGGGCGCGGGTGCTTGCAGCCTGGGAGACTCTGCTGTTCGCTCGACTCACTTCCCTACGCTGACTACGGCCCGGATGGCCAGATTCCCACCGTTCGCGGAAATGGAATCGAGAAGCGTGTAATTTACTCCGTCGGTGGAGGTGTAGGAGCGGTGCGCCGATGGTGTGAGCGTGTCTTCGTCGGCTGGATAGATGTTGGGCGGATTTTGGACTTTGAAGCCCACCACGAAGTCACCCGCCGTGATGGTTCGCTGCGGCACCGTGTAGTTGAGAAACACATCCAGGGCGTTGATCAGGCCGTTCACCTGGTCGGTTGTGCCGGCAAAGCCCGGACCGAGCGCGGAGGTACCGCTGGGATCGGTCATCGACAGGATCGTAATGGGCTGGTTCAGTGTCACGCCATCGGATCGCGTACTGAAGAACACCTCCACACTCTTGATGGTCGCCGGATAGGACGGCGGCGTTAGGCGATCCACGAAATACGCAGCGGCAACGCCACTTGGATACCCGACCTCGAAATCGTATGCGCCGCCGTCCACAGACAGCGTCACATCGGTGGTGGAGGCTTGCGAGCCGCTGCCCGTCAGAGCGACTGTGGCAACGGGAGTGGATTGGCCGCTGATTGTAATGTTCAGATTGCTGCCGGATGAAGCGGTGGTGGTGGGCGAGAACTTCACCGAGGCAGTGCCGGCACCACCATTGGCAGGCAGCGTCAGGCTCGTTGGTGTCACAGCGAACGGCGGGCTGGTGACTAAGTTGACAGTGACTTGCGCAGTTCCGCTGTTGGTCAGCGTGACTGTCTTGGGGGCGCTGGTTTGCCCGATGGGGACGCTGCCAAAATCCAATGATTGCGGACTGGCACTGATACTTGCGCCACCACCAGGAGACCCGCCGCCGGTACCGCTGTTGATCGTGAGCAGCAGCACATCGCTTGATGCGCCACCCGGTTGGGGCGAGGCCTGGAAAACTTTAAAAGCTGCCGGCGACAGATTCTTGAAAGTCACGGCCAGGTTTGAGGCGCCTGCCTCAAATGGCCAGACGGTGTTGTCGTTGAATCCGGCCACATGGAAATAGCCGACATCGGTGACGCCATTGCTCCAGCCGACCGACAATCGGATGTCGCTCGCCCACGTGTACGGTGTGTAATACGTGAAATAGGAGCCCGGAGTCAGCTGCGGGTTCGCGCCGGTCAAAGCTTTCCCGGGACTGTTGAGCAACGGATTGGATGCTCCGGGAAGCGACACGCCGATCACCCAGTTCGTGGTGCTGTTGTCGGTATCCCACATGAAGGCAGGAGGAGTCGAGAAGGTTGAAGTGGTGGTGTTGTAAGTTCCGCTCTCCACCTTGAGAGAAACGATGTTGCCGCTGCCGCCGCCCGAGGACGCCACGCCGGTGCCGGTGAACTTGAAAGTCACGGCCGGGTTTACCGGATCGTTGCTTGTCAGCGTCAGCGTGGCGGTCTGCGCTCCGGCTGCGGTTGGAGCGAATCGAATGGTCAAGCTTTGGGATGATCCTGGATTCAGCGAGAACGATCCAGTAGGACTCACTACGCTGAAAGGCGGGCTCGGTGTGAAGCTGGCAGACACGGTCAAGGCAGCCGTTCCGGTGTTGGAAACCGTGACCGTCAGATCTTTGTTTGAACCGGTGTTCACATTGCCGAAGTCGGTGTTTGATGCTGTGGCGGAAATAGTAGGACTGGTGGCGACCGCGATGCCTGTCCCGCTCAGCGAAATAGAGGCCGGGGAGTTCGGGTCGTTGCTGGCGATGGTCAGAGTGCCGTTTGCTGAAGTAGAAGTGGATGGCGCGTAGCGTACGGTCAGAGTTTGCGATCCGCCCGCAGCGATGTTGAACGAGGCCGGGGTTGTCAGACTGAAGCCGGCGCCAGTCACAGAGGCCGAGTTGACTGTCAGGGTCGCGGTTCCGACGTTCGATGCTGTCAGGGACAGATCTTTCGTTTGACCAAGCGTCACGTTGCCGAACGACAGCGATGTCGTCGATAAGCTCAGTGCCGGGCCACCACTCCCGCTCGTATTCCCGCGCACCGCCAGGTTCACCGACGGCGCGGAGTCGCTGGGGAATCGAATCAGCAGCGGTAAACTACCGGATGGCAGGCTGGCGGGCAGCGTCACATCCAATTGCATGAGCCCGACTGCGCCGGGTGTGAGGCCGGAAAATAGAACTTTGGCGGCTGCTCCGTTTACCGTAACCGCGGGGGTATCGACCGTTTGCACCAAGCCCGCCACGGCGAGCCCATCGATCGGGTTGCCGCTCAGCCTCCCCGCGCCAGTCCCATAGATCACCACGGTTTCGCCAGGCGTCGCCGGATTGGAGGGACTGACCAGGGCGTTCGTCGAGTTGTGCACGATGATCGGATCATAGGCTGTTGAAGTGCGGAAATAACTGAAGACCCCGATCGCGTAATCGGCGATCGCTACGGAAGCGGCGGGAGTCGCACTGCCATTGGCTGTGACCACGACATTGGCCAGCGAACCGACCGGTACGCCGTAAGGCACTTGGAAATTGATCTGATCGGCATTCACGAAGTACAGGGGCGCAGGCACACCTGCCACCGACACAGAAACTCCACCGAGGGTGTAGGGAAGCGGAAGTGTCTGGGCTTGAAATGAAGTAGTTCCAGCGGTGAAGTTCGACCCGTAAATCGTCGCCAGAGCGCCGCGCGCCAGGGTGGTTTTCGCCACCGCCGCATTGGTGATGCCTCCCGCGCTCACCTGGGGAGCAGGGCCGGCCGGATTGACGATTGCACTGGCGGCCGGCAGAGCCACGTACCCGGTTGTCGTTCCCGAGGCGACCACCAGCTTCCCGGCCGCGACCACGGGCTGACTGGATCCGATGGTGACGTATCCGGTGGCTGACACTCCGAGTGAACCGAGACCAAAGGGGGCAATCGACACACTCGGTCCGGATCCGGCGGTGCCGTCGGTTCCATAAGGTGTGGCCGTCACAGTGGTCGCGGACGAATTGGGATTAAAGACCAGAACCGTGGTGTTCGGAGTGGCGTAGGGCAGCACCGAGGCGGTCATGCCCCGGGCCACCAGAGGAAACGAGAAGGAGTAGCTGGAAAAGAAGCTCGCGTCCTGGACCAGAACATCGCTGAAAACACCGTTGGCGTCGCTATCCACCTCGATGGATCCCGCGAGTGAGGAATTGATTCCGAAAATTTTCGATATGGGCTGCGAGTATTGCTGCCCCACGGCTAACTTCAAATTCACATTGCTTGCTGCTGCCGACCCGTCTGCCCCCCACGCCTTGAGGGTCACGTTGGCCGGGGTTTGGCCGAAGTTCACCAGGTGCAAAGTGGTCTGCGTGCCTATGCCGCCCAAGTGCGGCGCAAACCACTGCCTGGCCGCTAACGACGCATCGGTGATGGGCTGAGCGGTCAGGCCAGCCGCGGCGAGCCCGGTCCAGCGGTAGCCTGACGCAGCCAGCGTCTGGTGCGAGCCGACCACAACGTAACCGCTAAACCCGGGAGTCAAGCCCGGAAATAAGGACTCGACCCGTGCCGTGACACTTGCCTTGGAGTCAATGCTTTGGGTGTAGGTTCCTTGCAGGCTGCCGTCGGAGGCGAACAGGTCGAGCGTCACGTCGGCGCCAAATGGTGTCGTGTTGGCAAGGTCGATCTCAGTCGATTTGCCGGCATCGTATTCGACGTCGGTAAAGATGAAGAATTGAGCCGGGGTCTGAGCCGGATTCACGGCAAATACAGAACCGTTGTCGAACCATGAAACACCGGTGACTGTGGAGAGATTCGGCCATGCTTGCACCCAACTGGAACTGCTGGACTGCGTCTGGCTGTTGGACTTCAACACCGGTGTCGCTGGGTTTGCAGTTCCATCGCTCGCGTAGGTGGTCAGGCTGAGGTTGACATCCTGGCTGCCGGTGTTGACCAAAGCGTATCCTGTACCGGCCGTCGCCAGCATGGCTGGAGTTTGCGAAAACGGACCGGCGACAGCCAGCGTGTAGTACGGGTCCAAACCGTTGATCGACGCCGAAGCGACTTTGTTCGTAGTGTCGAGACTGGTTGGATAGGTGTGCACCGTGCCATTGGGATCGATCGAGACAATCTGGAGGTTGGACTCGACGAAATTCGGGTCATCAGGAAAATCGGACGTGTAATAGTTCAGCGAGAGCGTGGCTGAGAACGATCCGTCCTGTGGGATGGGCGGATTGAATTGCCATGCGCTGTTGATCGGAAGAAAGGACGGGGTCGCATTCGCAGCTTTTCCTGACAATTTGGCGCTCGACCGTCCCGGTATCGCATGGAAGTGCGCGGCTTGATCGACTTCTGAGGCGACGGTCAGGATTTGCGCCGCCTTCTTACCGCTGCTCAGTACGCGGCCAGCCTTGCTAAGTATTCCACTGAGCTTGGAGTCTACCCCTTGAAATGTCTGGGCAACGTTGGAGACTGCGATCTGCGCTTCGCGGGTGGTGAAGCTGGTGTACTTGGCTGACGTAGCGACAACCGTGCCTGGTCTATTAAACAACGCCGTCACTTCTGTAACATCATCTGTTAGGTACTTGAGCGGTATCGTGTAATTAAAATCGTATCGATTCAATGCATTGACAGTAAGAGGAGGAGGCTTAAGGTCCTGTTGTGGGGGGCTGCCGGCGTTCTGGTCTTCAGTATGGAACAAGAGCGGCGTAAACAAATAGGTTTCGCCTGGCTGTTGGGGAGTTATGCCAAGTCGAGCCTCAATTTTGTTGTCATTGTTTTTGACCAGGCAATCTTGCGGATCGGTCACGAGGTCGCACTTGGCGGGATCCGGTGTAATGGAGAGAATGCCGATGCTGTCGACCAGAAGAAGAATTGGAGCTAGCTTATAAACCTGGTCTCCGTTAATCGTGACTCGCGGATAAATCGTAAGGGAGGCGGCGGTCGGCCGCAAAAAGCCTCCAATGCGGAGATCGACTTGATTGTGGCCCATTCGGACGGGCTGCGGGTTTGCGTTGCTTCCGACGGTCACGTTGTTGCCGTCGCCATCCAGAACGATTGTCTCGGCGTCGAGTAAAGCGTAGGGCACCGATAAGTCCACGCCGACTCGGAGCAGCAAGGTGTCATAGTTGGTGCCTGGCGCGAAAGTCCTTGCCGCATCCAACGCAATGCCGGCGTATGACGTGTGATTTTTGTTGATGGTGGCTTGGATCGGCTGGCTTAAGTCCACTGGTAAATCCGGTGATGGAGACGTGCTCGAGTGCAAAACAAGAGCTGCCGTTCCCGAGATGCCCGGTACGACGTTGTAGGCGACCTGGTTGCTGGTGGCCAGCTTCGCCCCGGTTGATCCGTCGTAAAGCGACGCCTGAAGCTGATAGGTGGCCAGAACGAAGTCGTTCGGTGTGCCCGGGGGAAAATCGAATTTCGGCAGCGGCGTCTCGGTGATAAAAATCAGATCTGGGTATTTGTTGTCCTCGCAGCGGAGCCCCCATTGCTGGTTCGTTCCGTTGCCGAGGCTCCCTCCCCTGACGCTGTGGGCCACCATCTGGCCGTTCTCATCCAGCAATTCGAGCTGTACTTGCGCTTGATTCTTACCTGTGTAGGTGTAGGAGCCGGTTCCGCAAAATGGAGGAAGATTGCCCAGCACCGCGGCGAGTGGTTGGCTGGCGGCGGGCTTGGAGTAGTCGAGTGTGATGCTCGCGCCACCGCCGCAGTTGCCGCCGTCATCGGCAGGACCTTTGCGGGCTTGGCCAGTCGAAATCGGACAACCGACTGTGTAGTTGATGGCCGAGGAAGTCACGGCTGTTCCCCCAGCCGGCTGCAGGACGGCCGTTAATGTCAGATTCGTACCGCCCGGCAGAGAAACGGAAGGGATCGTAAGCTGGATGCTCGATGTTCCCTTGTTCACTGCGACAGCCTGAGACTGGCCAATGACGGTGTTCGTCTCATCGGACAATTGGAGCGTTACAGTTCCGGTTGCTGCCGAGCTAAGTGTGTATTGAGCGCTGGCCGAGAACTGGGTGGGCTGCGGCGCGAGCGTCTGGGAAGAATCCGGGGTCACGTTGTTGAGGGAAATCGAGTCAGTCGAGCCGGCTCCTTCCGTGAACTGAGGCTCAATGTAAAACTCGCCGCCAAAACCATCTTTGGTATCGCTGGCCGTGAATCCCAGGTCCACAACGATACCGAAATAGTCGTGAGTGGGAAGAGTAGGTTCATCACGTGAAAATTCTATCTCGCTGCGAGAATTTACCGGGCCCGGAGTCAAAACGCAGGTGGCATGGATTGAGGTTGCAGTCACGGTTGATTCCTGGCATTGGGTCAGTTGGTCGCTGCTACCAGTGATCAGCCAGCCCACAGTCAAGGTAGGCAGTTTGCTAACTCCGGAAGGGGTGACGGTGGCAGTCACGTCAACCGTAAAGGGCGTTTGTAAATAGAAATCGTTCAGATAGCCTACTTCGTTGAACACGGCTCCGGCGATCGTGGTAGGGGACATCGACACGTTGATCTGAACCCCGGCCGATGCGTTGCTAGGTCTGACGCCGTCATAATTACAGCCGTTGATGGAGGTGTTGAGCTGAAACCCGTTGCCCTCCGGCGCCCAGGTTGGCGGCGTCGCGAACTTGCAGTCGGAGAAATGCTCGCTGTGGCTGTGAAACTCGCCGCCGAACGTGGACGTAACGTACGAGAACTGTGCCTGGCAGACCCAGGGATTGACGAGAAATGCCAGCAGCAGGGGAATACCTAGCAGTCCATCGCCTTTTGAAACCCGGAATTGCATATCAATGAGTCTGTTCCGTAGGGGGCTCCAGAGTCATGACAGAATCCTCTAATTTCCTTGAAATTTGATGGTTGGCAGTCTGCCCAAGCTAAGATTTCACGATTCTTATAGAGTTCCGTCATGACTTGCCCGAGGAAATGGTTCATGCTGGGACATCCGATGAAGCGGATCAAGAAGATCTCTGTGACCGTGACGCGCCGCCGGGTGACTCGCATTGAAACGGCGGTAGCGCCGGACCCGAAGTCGGGCGGTCCGGAACAGTCAAAACCTGCGCCGGCCTCGGCACTCGTACCGGCGCGCCCGAAGCCGCCATGATAGAATCCCTGGAGCGGGGAGATAGGAATGCTGGCATCATCCGGGAAAATCTATGTCTTGGAAGATGTCGAGATCGACATAGGCCGGGTCCTAATTCGTCGGGCGGGGGAGGAGCGAGGCCTTCGGCCGAAAACCTTTCGTCTCCTTATATACCTGGTTGAAAACAGAGATCGGTTAGTTCCTAAGGAAGAGTTGATCGAGCAGCTCTGGACGGATACGGCGGTGTCGGACGGGGCGCTAGCGCAATGCGTGGCCGATATTCGCAGGGCGTTGGGCGATGACCCGCGCAGTCCGCGATATATTCGAACCGCGCCGCGCCTGGGATATCAATTCATCGGATGTTTGAAGGAAGCGCCGGTCCAAAGTGTCACCATCGAGGAGACCACCGAAGAGCGCATCGACTACTCCGAAGAAATCATCGAAGAAGAGCCAGCCGCAGCCAGACCGGCGGGTTTGCTCTCAGCGGTTGCCAATCGCGGACGACGGCGGCTCCCACTCTGGCTGGCACTCACCACGCTGGTCCTGACAGCCGGCGTTGGGGTTTGGAAATTGTGGGTGCGGCCAGCACCGAGGATTGCTGATCCCGGCATTCGCACCGCGATCTTTCAATTCGAGAATCGCTCCGGCAACTCTGAAATGGACTGGCTGCGGTTGGGCTTGGCTGACATGCTCGCCACCAGCCTGTCTACGTCTCCCAAGATCGCGCTGATAACTCCCGAACAATTGCAGCGCGGGCTCCCGTCAACCAGCTCAGCCAGGCTACCAGATGCACTCCGCGCCGCACGCCAGGCTGGCGCTCGAGCGTTGGTGTTAGGCGGTTTTGGCATGCTCCGGGACAGTGTGCGTCTCGACGCGCAGATCTACGATGTCGCAAGCGGCCGATTGATGGGTGGCGAAAGTCTGACCGTGGAGAATCCGGCGCTGCTGTTGGCCAAGTTGGACCCCTTTGCTGCCAAGCTGGCCGCGCGCCTTGGCGCTCCCTTAGCAGCCGAAGTGCATTTGGGCGAGGTGATGACCAACAACCTGGAGGCTTACCGGCTTTACTCTTTAGGCGTGGCGCGGACCCGTGCGTTGCGTCTGCCGGAGGCGATCGAACTGTATCAGAAAGCTCTGGAGTTGGATCCTGCCTTCGCCATGGCTTATGCACGCATCGGCTACACGTATTCGTCCTCGTGGGCCACACCAGCTAAAGGCAGGCCGTATCTTGAAAAGGCCTACCGGCTCTCGGATCGGCTGACGCAGCGCGATCGGATGTTTATTCGAGCCTGGTACTCAATCGCGTGCCAGGATTACGAGGGCGCCGAACGCGCCTATCGAGAAATGCTGCCGGTGTTTCCGCTCGAGGTCGAGGCTTATTTGAGCTTGGCGAATCTGCTGAATGGTGAACATCGCTCCGAGGAGGCTCGGCAGACGCTTAAACGCGGGCTTGCAATCGATCCTGAAATGCCCGATCTTTACAACGCGCTCAGCGGTGCGTACCTGGATTTGAAACAGGGGGATCAGGCCATCGAAAGTGCCCGCCGATATGTTGCGTTGTCTTCCGGCGAGCCCAATGCTTACGACTCGCTGGGCGCGGCCCTACAAGCCACCGGCCAATATGGCGAGGCACGGGAAGCTTTTCTGCAAGCTGTTCGAAAAAAGCCGGATTTTAATATCGCGGTTATTCATCTTGGCAACCTGGCGTTCCAGATGGGTCGTTACGACGAAGCGGTCGCACGCTATCGGGAATTCAGCCAGCTCGGTTCGAACGATCAAGAGCGCTCTCGAGGGCACGCGTATTCGTTCTGGGTGTATTGGAGGAAGAAGGATTTCAAGCGGGCTCAAGCGGAAGCCGCCGAGCGCGCTCGAGAGGATCAGTCATTCGCGCTGGAACCCTTGCTCCTGGCAGCCGACCAGGGCAAGCTTGGGCTCACCGACGAGTTGCTGCGTCAAATCCTCGGGGTTTCGCCCGTAACGCTGCGAGGGGGCCCTGAGAATCGTCGCACTCGGTATTTTGTGGCTGGCTATGTCGCGTTGCGCGAGCACAAAACCGACGAAGCCTTGACCCATTTTCGCGCTGCGCTTTTAACACCACATATGTTTTGGGCTCCCGATCCGCTCGAGACTTGCCTGGCCGATGCCTGGCTTGAACTCGGCCGGCTGGATGAGGCGATCGGCGAATACCGCCGCGTCCTGAGCTTCAATCCGAATTACGCCATGGCGAGATATCGTTTGGGATTGGCGCTCGAACGGAAGGGAATGCATCGGGAAGCTCGGTCGGAGTTCGAACGTTTCCTGACGATTTGGAAAGATGCCGATCCGGATGTTCCCGAGCTATTAGACGCCAGGCAGCGCCTCTAGTCGGTTGGGCGTGCGTGATTAATTGGCGGCGACGGCGACGCGGCTGCTTTCCCGCAGCGCTTCGGCTTTATCCTTGGCTTCCCAAGTGAAGCTTGGCTCAGTGCGGCCGAAGTGGCCGAAGGCGGCCGTTTTGCGATAAATGGGCTGCCGCAGCTTCAAGTGCTCGATCATGCCTTTGGGCGTGAGCGGGAAAAGCTCACGCACCAACTCCACCAGTCGCTCTTCTTCCACCGCGCCGGTTCCGAAGGTGTGGACCATAACGGATACCGGCTCAGCCACGCCGATGGCATAAGCCAGCTGCACTTCACAGCGCGTGGCTAATCCGGCCGCGACCAGGTTCTTGGCGACATAGCGCGCCATGTAGCACGCTGACCGGTCAACCTTGGTGGGATCCTTGCCCGAGAAAGCGCCGCCGCCGTGCCGCCCCATGCCGCCGTAAGTATCGACGATGATCTTGCGTCCCGTGAGGCCGGTATCGCCGTGCGGGCCGCCGATCACGAATCGACCGGTGGGATTGATGTGGTACTTGGTGGAAGAATCCACCATGTTGGACGGGATCACAGCGTCGATGATGTGTTTCTTCACCTTCGCCCGCAACTCTTCGGTGGAGATTTTATCGTCGTGCTGAGTGGAAACGACCACCGCGTCGATGCGCTTAGGCTTGCCATCGGCGTACTCCACGCTGACCTGGCTTTTGCCGTCGGGCCGCAAAAAATCGAGCTGGCCGGCGCGCCGCACTTCGCTCAACTGCCGGACCAGCTTGTGCGCCATCATGATCGGCAAGGGCATCAGCTCGGGCGTCTCGTCGCAGGCGTAGCCGAACATCAGGCCCTGATCGCCCGCTCCACCCGTGTCCACGCCCATCGCGATGTCGGGCGACTGGCTCTGGATGGAATTGATGATCCCGCAGGTCTTGCTGTCGAAGCCCATGGCGGCGTCCGAATATCCAATGTCATTGATCACGCTGCGCGCCAGGCGCGGCACATCCACGTAAGTCGTGGTGGTGATTTCACCCGACACCACGCAGATGCCGGTAGTGATCAGGACTTCACATGCTACGCGGCCCTTCGGGTCGTCCTTGAGCACCGCGTCCAGGACGGAATCCGAAATCTGGTCCGCCATCTTGTCGGGATGTCCTTCAGTCACGGACTCCGACGTAAAAATATGCCGCATCTTTTCTGCCACTGAAATGAGCCTCCTCGGGGCGTCTTACTTATGCAATTTTGGTTTTCCGAGCGGGAATCAATAAGTAAGTGTATCGCTTCCCCGAACGACGGTCAATGAACGGAAGACCTAGTCCTTATGGTTCTTTGGTTTATTGGCCTGCTTCGTTTCCTCTATTATCCCGCGATTCAGGTGGACCTCCCAGGGTGGTGTGCCCGAGCCCTCCAAAATCGGCGCACGTAAATACCGAGGATCGCTGCGCAAACGCCGGCGCCAATCCAGGTGAGCAGCGCTTCCGGCACGTCCGGATAAACCAAAGCGTCCAGATAATGAACCATGAAGCTGCCGCGATAAGGGCTCGAACCGGCGCGGGCCTCCAGCCACTGTTCAGCAGTTGTCAGAGGACATGGCCAGGGGCCGGCTTCCACCGCGATCCCCCAAACCAGCGAAACGATGTGCAGCACGGCGAGTACCGGACGGTGCCGCGTTAAGGTCCATCCGAAGATGACCCAGAGAATCCACACGAGGTGTGCCAGCAAGACTAGCGCCGCCAGAACCGCGAATGGCTGCATAGAACGCCGCGCCGCGATGGCCCTTCAGGCGTCCCGATGAGCCGCGGCCGGTTCGAAGGCAGGCAGGCAAATGGCGACGTACTCGGCGCCCTCGGGTCCAGGCGTGCTGTAGCGAACCCATTCGCCGCGGCGCACGATAACCGCCTGGCCCGCACGCACGTCGAGCGTGCCGTCGCGCGATTCCACTCGCAGCCAGCCGCGCAGCACCAGCGTGAACTCGTCGAAATCCGGCTGCTGTCCGGGTTCGCTCCAGCCGGACGGGCTGTGCATGTGCGCGATGCTCACGGCGCTGTCGCCCGAATTCACGCGTCCAACGTATTCTTCAATGAGCTTGTTGCCTGGGACTGGAATGCGAGTGGGGCTGGCAACAAGTTGCGGCATGCTTCGATCAATGATCGCGATCGGTAATCAGTTCGGTCATGGCCGCCATGGCGCGCTGCGCGGGCGATTCGGGAAATTCGCCGATGATCGCGCGCGCTTTGTCGGTGAAAGACTGGGCGCGCTCGTGGGCTCGCTCAAAGCCACGATGCCGCTCGATCAGGCAGCGAACTTTTTCAAACGGAACGCGCTCGTAGTTGCCGTCCTCTAGCACATTGTTCAGCAGTTCGCGCTCGCCCGCTGTGGCGCGCTCGAGCGCGTAGATTAAAGGCAGCGTCACTTTACCTTCCCGCAGATCGCTGCCGACAGGCTTGCCGAGCACTTTTTCGCGGGCCGTGAAATCGAGCACATCGTCCACCAGTTGGAATGCGATCCCGAGATTCCAGGCGAACTCGCCCAGGCGGGCTTCGGTGGCGTCGCCTGCTCCACCCATGAGGGCGCCCAGCCGCGCGCAAGCCGAGAACAGGCTGGCGGTCTTGCGGTCCACCAGTTCCATGTAATCTGCTTCCGAGATCGCGATCTTGCCAATGCGCTCGAGCTGCAGCAGCTCGCCTTCCACCATCATCTGGGTAAGCGCGATCAACAGGTCGAGCACACGGAAATTCCGCTCGCGCACGGCCATCTGGAAGGCCTGCATGTACAGCCAGTCGCCGGCCAGCACGCAGGTATGATTGCCCCAAATGGTGTTGGAAGACGGACGTCCGCGCCGGGTCTCGGCGATATCGATCACGTCGTCGTGCACCAGGGTTGCGGTGTGGATCATTTCGACCACGGCAGCCATTCGAATCGAGCCATCCGTAACAGATCCGACCAGCTTGGAGGCGAGCAACACCAGAATGGGGCGCAGACGCTTGCCGCCGCCGTCTTGCAGATAGCGCCCAATAGTGGTGACGGCATCGACACTCGCCACCGACTCCAGACTGATCTCGCGCTCCACCTTTTCGAGATCGCTTTTGACGAGATCGAAAATCTCCCGCGCAGTCAGAGCTTGGCCGAGTTTACCCAGTCCCATCGAGGATGTCTCAGTTTAGCAGGTTGATGAAAAGTTCTCGCAAAGTCGCTTGACTGGGCTGGCTATTGAATCAGACGCCGGAAATTTTCGGACGTCGCCAGGCTGGTTTCTTCGAAGCTCACGCCGCGCAGCTCCGCCAGCTTGCGCGCGGTGTGGGCGATCAAAGCCGGCTCGTTGCGCTGGCCGCGTTTGGGCACTGGGGCCAGATAAGGCGCGTCTGTTTCAACTAGGATGCGATCGGCCGGAGCCTGGCGTGCGGCCGCCTGCACGTCCAGCGCCTTGGGAAACGTCACGATCCCGCCGAAGCTGAGATGGAACCCGAGCTCGAGCGCGCGCTGGGCCTCCGCGGGTCCGCCAGAAAAACAATGCATGATGCCCGGCAACCCGCTGGGAGTCCAATATCGCTCGATGAGCGCGAGCGTATCGTCCCAGGCTTCGCGCGTGTGGATGACGATCGGTCTCCGCGCCGCCGCCGCGATGCTCATCTGCTCGATGAAGATCGATTTTTGGGTGTCGCGCGGCGAGAAATCGTAATGGTAGTCGAGGCCGATCTCGCCCAGTGCGATCACTTTCGGATGCGAAAGCAGTTGTTCCAGGCGCTGCAAATCGGCCTGGCTCGCTTTGGCGGCGTCGTGGGGATGAACGCCCACCGTCGCATAAAAGGCCGCGTGCCGCTCGGCCAGACGGATGCCGGCTTCGAGATCCGGTGGACCGCCGCCGGTTCCAACCGCCACCATGTGCTCGACGCCGGAATCCAGAGCGCGCTGGATCACCTGGTCGCGATCGGCATCGAATTCGGCGCTGTCCAGGTGACAGTGCGAGTCGATCAGGCTCATGCGGGCAAGCTCACTTAAGCCGCGCTCCTACAGGAATGTCTTCCAGGAATCCGGCCAACACGGGCTTGCCGCCTTCGATGGATGCGGCGACGATCATGCCGTTCGATTCGACTCCTCGCAGTTTGCGCGGCTGCAGGTTGGCGACGATCACGACTTTACGTCCCAGCAGTTGTTCAGGTGGGTAAGCCTCGGCGATGCCGGCCATCAAGGTTCGCGGCTCGGCTTCGCCGATGTCGACTTTCAATTGCAGCAGCTTGTCGGCGCCTTTGACGCGCTCGGCTGAGACCACCTGGCCGACGCGCAAGTCGACTTTGGCGAAATCATCGATGCTGATCTTGCTCGAGTCCGCTTGCGCCGAGGCCGCCGCGGCTGGCTTGAAAAGAGCTGCCAATCGGTCTCTCTCTTTGTTCTCCAGCTCCAGCATCTGCTCGATTGCTTTTGCGTCCATGCGCGGGAACACGCCGCTCACGGCGCCCACTTTCTGCCCGGCCCGAAGGTGTCCCCAATGCAAGTCGGCGATTTTGATGGACTCGATGGGCGCCGACATGCCGAGCTGGCTCCAGATTTTCCGCGCCGACTCCGGCATCACCGGATAAATCCAGGCGCAGATGATCCGCAGCGCTTCGGCGGCCGTATACAAGGTCTCGTCCAGCAGTTTCTGGCTCAGCGCGTCCTGATCCTTGGCCAGTTTCCAGGGCGCCATCTCGACGATAAATTTATCGATCACCGAAATCAGCGCCCAGATCCCTTCCAATCCTTTGGAGAAATTGAAATCGTCGAATGCTTCCAGGACCTGTTCGGTAGTTTGGCGCGCCGCCGATGCAATGTCGCCGCGGCCCGGCGAGTTGGGGATAATGCCGCCACGATACTGGTGGATCATCGAGAGCGTGCGGCTGGCGAGATTACCCAAGCCGTTGGCGAGGTCCGCGTTGTAGCGCTGAACCAGCGCATCGTAAGAGAAGCTGCCGTCCTGGCCGAATGTCACCTCGCGCAACAGAAAATAACGCAACGCATCCACTCCCATCACGTCCGCGATGGGCAGCGGGTGCAGCACATTACCGCGCGACTTGCTCATTTTGTTCTCTTCGAACAGAATCCAGCCGTGGGCGAAGACTTTCTTGGGCAGCGGCAGATCGGCGGCCATCAGGAACGCCGGCCAATAGACGGCGTGGAAACGCAGGATATCTTTGCCGATCAAATGCAGATCGGCGGGCCACAAGTTCTGATCCTTCACCGCGGTCATGTAGGCGATGAGCGCGTCGAACCAGACGTAGAACACATGGCAACCCTCGGCCGGAACGGGGATGCCCCATTCGATATTGGTCCGCGTGATGGACAGATCGTTCAGGCCCTGCTGGACGAAGGCTTTGATTTCGTTGCGGCGATGATCGGGCTGCACGAAGCCCGGATCCCTTTCGTACAGCTCCAGCAAGCGCTCCTGAAACGCCGAGAGCTTAAAGAAGTAATTCTCTTCGGTAACAGTTTCTGTCGGACGCCCGCATTCCGGGCAAGGATCGCCGGGTTTCGCATCATTCACATAGAGTTCGTCGTTGACGCAATATTGGCCCGTGTAGGACCCCTTGTAGATATAGCCGTTGCGCTGGCAGCGCTCGAACAGATCGCGTACAGTTTCGTGATGTCTAGGATCGGAGGTGCGAATGAAATGGTCAATATCGATTCCGAGCTTTTTCCAATGGCTCTGAAACTCGGCGGCCATCTTGGCAGAATAGGCTTCCGGGTTCATGTTCGCGGCTTTGGCGGCCTTCTCGACGTTGCGGCTGTGTTCATCCGAGCCGGTGGTGATGACAACCGGATGGAAGCCTTCCATTTTCTTGAAGCGCTTGATCAGATCGGCGACGAAGGTGGAGTAAGCGGTGCCGAGGTGGGGCGCTGCGTTGACGTAGTAGATCGGCGTGGTCAGGTAGTATTTCATCGATTGTGTTTGAGATACGCGAGGTTGGCCTCGGACAGGATTTCCTTCAATGCGACGCTGGACTCGCGGGCGATTCTGCGGCAGTCCTCATATTCCGGAGCGAACGAGCCGTCTTCCGAGACTTTGATTCTCACTCTGCCGTGCGGCGTGTCGACCTCGGCCACCCGGCGAGCCTTGACGCGGCGCTCGGCGGAGTAAATGCGCAGCCCGAGCGTGGTGGTTTCGGCGAAGATCAGGTTAGCGAGTACTTCGCGATCTTCAGGTTTTGCGATCACGCGCAGCAGCGTGCCCGGGCGATTCTTCTTCATGAGCAGCGCTTCCAGCGTGACATCCAGTGCGCCGGCTTCGAGCAAGCGCTCCATGGCGTAGCCAATCACCTGCGGGCTGGCGTCGTCAATGTTGGCTTCGAGCAGCGCGACCGTGGTCGACTCCTCGGCGCCGCTCGATTCGCCGATCAGTACGCGCAGCACGTTGGCGTGTTCGCTGAAGTCTTTGTTCCCCGCGCCGTAACCGGTGGCGGTGATCCGCATGGGAGGCAGGGGACCGAAATCCAAAGCCAGCGTGGCGGCGATAGCGGCACCGGTGGGCGTGGTAAGCTCCACGCACGGACCGCGCGCGTAGACCGGTTTGCCGGTGAGCAGCTCCGCGGTTGCAGGCGCAGGCACCGGGAGCACGCCGTGTTCGGTTTGGACCGAGCCGGAGCCGACGTTCAGAGCCGAGCAGTGGATGATTTCAACGCCCAGCAGATCCATTCCCGCACAGGCGCCGGCGATGTCGCAGATGGAATCCACCGCGCCGACCTCGTGAAAATGAACCTTTTCAATCGGGATGCCGTGAACCTTGGCTTCGGCTTCACCGAGCTGCTGGAAAACCGCGCTGGCATTTTCTTTCGCCCGCCCGGATAGTTCGGAGTTGGCGATCAAATCGAGAATGTCGTGGAGATGGCGATGGTGCGTGCTCTCGGCGGCGTCCACATGAAATTTCGTGGCCGCGATGCCGCAGCGGGCTGCCTTTTCGAAGCGGAATGACGCGCCGGTGCCGAGCGAGCCAAGCATCCGCGTAAGGGCCGCGCGGTCGGCGCCGGCGTCAGCCAGCGCGCCCACCGTCATGTCTCCGCTAATGCCGGAGAAGGCGTCCAGGTAGCAGATCTTCATGCGATTAGTTGCGGCAGCAACTCGCCCGCGGGGCCGAGGAGAAATTCGTCGATCTCGCGCGACAGCGGCGTTTCGGCGACATTGATTTCCACCACGCGCGCGCCGGAAGATTTCGCCACATGCGCCAGCCCGGCCGCTGGATATACCACGGCTGAGGTTCCAATCACCAGCAGCAAGTCGCAGGACCGGGCCGCTCGTTCGGCCGCGCTCCAAACCGCCGTAGGGAGAGTCTCGCCGAACCATACCACTCCGGGACGCAGCATGCCTCCGCACGCGCAGCGCGGCGGGATCTCGGGCAGCGGTGAGCGCCGGTCTTCTTGTTCGCGGCCACATTCGAGGCATCGCGACATCCAGATGCTTCCGTGCACGCGCAGCACGTTGCGGCTGCCGGCCAGTTCATGCAGGCCGTCGACATTTTGCGTGATCAACGTGAATTGTGGCGTTCGCTTTTCGAGTTCTGCCAGTGCGTAGTGGCCCGCGTTGGGCTTCACGCCGGCCAGAACGCCGCGGCGCCAGTCGTACCATTCCCATACCAGCTTCGGATCCTGAGCGAAGGCCTCCGGCGTTGCGAGACTTTCGGCGCGATGCCGTTTCCACAGGCCGTCGGCGCCCCGAAACGTGGGTACACCGCTCTCGGCCGAAACGCCGGCGCCCGTGAGCACGGCCACCGAGCGAGCTTGCTTCAACCATTCGCGAGCCGCAGGCATTATTTCCAGAGTACCAGCGGGACGGATGCCTCGCGGACGGCTGTCGGTTACTTCACGGCCGGCGCACCGAGGCAGTGATAGTATAAAACATATGACTACGGAAACGTTTGAAGTTGTAGATGCCCTGCGGAAGCTGAAACAAAGCAATCTTAGAACGGACGCGCGAAGACTCGTGGAATCGCTGCTTGAGCTGCACGAGAAGGGCGACGGTCTCACTAGAAGCGATGTCCTCTGCATTCAGGACTTGTTAGCGGTGTATCGGCCTGCGAGCGTCGAGATGACGGAAGACTTGAACTAGTTTGCGGCTGCTCGGTCCGAGTGCGCCTACGCCGAACGGCTGCCGAGCGTGTCAATTTCTTCGGTGAGGCGCTTGACCAGGTCGCCGGCTGGCATGGCCCGCGCCCGAGCCACCCCGGTTCCCGCCCAGAGCGACAGAAATCCGGCGGCTCCTTGTTCAGCGGCCGCGGCGCGCATGGTTCGAGTCACCGCATTCTGCAACGGATACGGGAGGATGGCGCTTTCTTGGCCTTCCAGGCGCGCGATGAAATCGTTCCGCAGACCTCGAGCGGGCCGTCCGGAGAAGGCGCGAGTAACGACCGTCGTATCTCGATCGGCGTTTACGATGGCGCGTTTGTGGGCGGCGGATGCGCCCGATTCCGGACATGCCAGGAATGCGGTGCCCAGCGCGACTGCGGATGCGCCCGCGTCCAAGGCTGCAACAATGTCAGATCCATCCATCAGGCCGCCGGCCGCGATTACCGGCTTGCTCACGGCGCTGCGAATCTGGCGAGTGAGCAAGAGCGTTGGAATCATCGACGCTTCGAAGGGAGCTGCGAAGGTTCCGCGATGCGCACCCGCTTCCGAACCTTGCGCGACAATGGCGTCGACACCAGCCTCGGTCAGCAGACGCGCCTCTTCAACCGTCGTGGCGGTGCCAATCACGAGTATCCCGCGCGCTCTAAGCCGCGACAGCGCGTCTCGATCCGGAATGCCGAAAGTAAAGCTGAAGATGGGAGGGCGGGCGTCCAATACTGCTTCCAGTTGGGCCGGATATGGATCGGGTCCGAGCTGAGGGACCGCCGGGGGTGACAGCCCGAGTGCAGCGTGGATCTCGGCCAGCAACGCCAGCATTGGCGCCGGATCGAAACTGAGATCGGTCCGCCAACCGCCCACGAACAGATTCACCTGGAATGGCCCGTCCGTGAGCGAGCGGATTCGCCGGATGGCGTCTCGGATTTGATCAGGCGAAAGGTATGCCGCACCAAGCGAACCGAGGCCGCCTGCGTTGGACACGGCCGCGACCAGTTCCGGGGTGCTCGGGCCGCCGCCCATCGGGCCCTGGATGATCGCAGTCTCAAGGCCCAGCTTGTCCAGGAGAGGGTTGCTCACAGGCTGCTAGATGATCGCCGGGCGAAGGAAGATTCAACAGGATCGGGTCAGGCTTTGGCGCGCCACGAGTACGATGCGGTGGGCTTCTTCGGCATCGCGATTCAACGCTGTGAGGTGGCCCATTTTACGGCCAGGGCGCGGTGCGAGCTTCCCATACAGATGCAGTTTGACATTGGGAAAGGCGCAAGCAGCCGCCCAGTCAGGTTCGCCCTGCGACCAAAGATCGCCCAATATGTTCGCCATCGCCGCTGGACAATGCATTGCAGTGGAACCCAGCGGCAGACCGCATACGGCGCGCAACTGCTGTTCGAACTGGCTGGTGACGCAGGCGTCGACGGTCAAGTGGCCGGAGTTGTGCGGGCGCGGCGCTAGTTCGTTGATCAGCAGCCGGCCCTCGCGCGTGACGAAGAATTCCACGCACAGCACGCCTATGACGTCCAATTTTTCGAGCACGCAACGGCTCATCTCCACGGCTTCTTTTGCCACCGCTGAGGGCACGCGCGCCGGTGCGATCGAGATGTCCAGGATGTGACGGCTATGCTGGTTTTCGGCGGGGCGGTAGTGCACAAATGTGCCGTCGCCGCCGCGCGCGGCCACTACCGAGATCTCACGGTCGAAATCAATGAACGCTTCGAGAACCGCCTCCTCGCGGCCGATCGCGTTCCAGGCCTCCTCGGCGCGCTCAGGTGATTCGATACGAACTTGCCCCTTGCCGTCGTAGCCAAACGCGGCGGTCTTGAGGATGGCGGGACAGCCCAGCTCGGACACGGCGCGCGCGAGGTCTTCAGAAGAGCGAATCTCGCGGTAGGGAGTAGTGGGAAGTCCGGCACTCGTCAGAAATGATTTTTCCCGGATGCGCTGCTGCGTGGTATGAAGTATCGAACCGCTGGGCCGGACGGGCGCGCAGCTCTCGGCCGCCTGCGCCGTTTCGGTTGGGACGTTTTCAAATTCGAATGTTACGACGCTGACGTTGCTTGCGAACTTGCTAACTGCGTCCAGGTCGTCGTAGGAGGCCACCACTTCCACGTCCGCGACTTGGCCGGTGGGCGTGTCCTGATCGGGCGAAAAGGTGTGAACGCGGTATCCCATGCGGCGCGCCGCAATGGCAAACATGCGGCCCAGTTGTCCGCTGCCGAGCACGCCGATGGCTGCGCCTGGAAGAATCGGCTGGATCACGCCAATGCGTCCGCGCGCACCTTGGCGGCCTGTTCTTGGCGAAACGCGCGCAACTTTTCGCGCAGCGCCGGGTCGTTGTTCGCCAGGATGGAAACAGCCAGCAGAGCCGCATTTTGGGCGCCCGCTTTTCCGATCGCCAGCGTTCCCACCGGCACGCCGCCCGGCATCTGCACGATGGAGAGCAACGAATCCATGCCTTTGAGAGCCTGGCTCTCGATGGGAACGCCGAGCACGGGCACGAGAGTGTTGGCGGCCACCATTCCCGGAAGATGCGCCGCACCCCCGGCGCCCGCGATGATCACTTGCAAGCCGCGCGCCTCGGCGCCGGACGCATATTCCACCATCCATTGCGGCGTGCGGTGCGCCGAGACGATCTTCGCTTCGTGCGGAACCTCGAAGAGCGCCAGCGTGTCGGCGGCATGGCGCATGGTCTCCCAGTCGGACTTGCTGCCCATGATGATGCCAACCAGAGGCTCAGGCATGCGGACTGCTGTCCTCGACAGGAACTGAGTTGGACATGGTTGAGAAATCTTAAAATATCATGTTGCGCGTGCGACTGCCTCTACACTCCACATGCGACTCTGTTTCGGCTCGCTGGGTTCGCAACCATTGGTGGAGCAACCATCATTTTCTGCAATGCGGCGGTCAGACCATTGCCACCGTACAGATCAATGGTTCCACCGGCATCGCCCGGCTCCGCGAAGTTGAGCCAGAGGAAGTAAGGCCGTCGAGTTGGCAGTATTATGTTGGCGATGGGCAGCGACAAGAAGGGCGGTTACGAAGAACCTACATCTCCCACTGCTATCGGCCTGTTCATAGTCGCTTTCGTTTTCATCATCCTGTGCATCTTTGTGTTCTGGCTCGCACGGGCCCTCTTATCTGGCGGTCCGGGGGCGTCTTTTTAAGCTGGCGTTTTTCCCACTCTACCGTGCCAACGCGATGGCGAGCAGAATCGCCCGCTGGGTTCCGCGCCAGGAATCCGCCGTGTCAAAAGTTTCGTTCAGCGAATGTGCGCCAGTTCCCTTGCCGCCGCCGCTGATGGTGATGGCGGGGATGTGCAGATTCATGGGGACATTGGAATCGGTGGAGCCTTCGTGCAGCGTCTCTTCGATTCCAAGCGCGTGCGAAACGGCCAGCGCGGTTTGTACGATGGGAGAATTCGCGGGCGTCTGGCCGGCCGGGCGGAGCCCAACCAGTTCCGGCGACACCGTGACCTTGCCGCGATTGTTCCAGCGGCGATTCTCTTCCTCCGCGGCCGCGCGAACGGCGGCGTTGAACTTATCGTCCAGAGCTTTCAAGGACGTTACGTCGGCCGATCGCATGTCCACTTCCATCCAGGCTTCGAAGGGGATGGCATTGATCGAGGTTCCGCCGCCCACGCGGCCGACATTGAAAGTGGTCTTCGGATTGGCGGGAACTTCGAAGTCGGCGATCTTGGCGATAGCGCGGCCCATGGCGTGAATCGGGTTGGCCATGCCGAAGGCGCCGTAGCTGTGACCGCCGGGACCCTTGTAGGTCACGCGATAGCGCATGCTTCCCACGCCGACGTTAGTTATCCCGAGTCCGGTGCCATCCACCGAAATGAACTTGTCGATCTGGCCCTTCAGGCTGTCATCGAACAAGTTCTTGACGCCTCGCAAATCGCCCAGGCCCTCCTCGCCCACGTCGGCGACGAATGTGATGGTGCCCGGCGTCTCGACATGGCCATCGTTCAACGCCTGGATCGTACTTAGCATCACCACCAGCCCGCGGCAATCGTCTCCGATACCAGGTCCCTTCAGCAGCGTCCCGTCGCGAGTGACCTTAACGTTGGTGCCTTCCGGAAAGACCGTGTCGAGATGCGCGCTGAACACCAAGTTGGGATGCGCGGCGCGCCCGGGGCGAACGCCAATCACGTTGCCCGCTTTGTCCATGCGCACATCCTTCAATCCCAGGCCGTTGAATAGCCGCTCGAGTTCCCGGCCGCGCTCGGTCTCATGGAATGGAGGCGCGGGGATTTCGCAGATGCGCACTTCCTCGTCGATGAATTTCGGCTCGTTGCGCTTGGCGGCCTCCAGCGCCACCTTCACGCTGGCATCGCGGAGGAGCGCGGAAGGTTCTTGAGGCCAGCCGATCGAGGCGGCGACTAGAGATAGCAGCAGAAGAGAAACCGCTCGCAACCGCATAATTCAGTATTGCGAATTTTAGTCCGCTGCCGCGGACCTTTCGGGAAAGCTTAGTCTAGCGGGCCTGAGCCAGCAGATCGCGGATATCCTTCTCGATGGGAGGCGGCGGCTGCTTGGCTAGCGCGGTCTCCAGCTCGCGCTTGGCTCCGTCGCGGTCGCCACTGCGGAACAAGGCCATCGCGTAGTGATAGCGAAAAGTGACGTTATCGGGCTGCTTGCGAGCCAGCGACGAGAACAGCGGCAGCGCCGCGGCCGTGTTGCCTTGCTGCAGTTCAACCCAACCCAAAGTGTCTTTGAGCGATGGGCTGTCGGGTGCTTTGCGAAGGCCTTCAGTCACCAACCGGCTGGCCTCCTTCAGATCGCCGCCGCTTTCCGCCAGCACATAGGCGAGATTGTTCAAAATGGCTGCATTATCGGGACTTTCAGCCAGCGCCTTGCGGTAGTTTTCGATCGCTCCGGCTGTGTCGCCCAACTCGCCTTGGGTGTTAGCGATGGCGGCGCTGATGCCCTTGCGCTGGGGATCCAGCTGGCGCGCGCGCTGGTAGGCTTCGACGGCGGCCAGCAAATTTCCCTGCTTGCGTTGCAACGCCGCGATTCGAATCTGCACGTCGGCGGACTTGGGATTCTGGGCGGCCATTTTCTGGAGTTCCGCGAGCGCCAAGTCGAACTTACCCGCGGCTTGGGCGGTGGCGGCGGTCAAAGCCTCGGTCGCCAATGAATCCGGAGTGCGCTTCTCCTGCGCTTCCAGCAACGCCAGTGCGCGGTCTGAGTCTTTTTCAGCCATCAGAGTGCTCACCAGCCCGGCTAAGGGAGAGACATCCTGCCCGCCTTCACGATAAAGTTTCTCAAAATGTTCTTCGGCGACCTGATACTTTTTCTGACCAAGCGCGATGATCCCCAGCTGGAGTTCCACGGGACGCGCGTTAGAAGTATCCTTGGCGAGTTGTTGGGCTTCGGTTTCCGCGGTGGCGAACGAGCCGGTCAGAGTGAGCGCCATTACCCGGTAGAGCCGCGCGTTTTGGTCCCGGTTGTTCAGGGCCAAGGCCGCGTTGGCTTGTTCCAGCATGGCTGGGAAGTTTCTCCGAAGCAAATAGAGACGTGACAGCGCCAGGTGTGGTGCCAGGGAGCGCGTTTCGATTCGGGCGGCTTGCTGGAAGCGCGCGGCGGCGGCATCGAATTCCGCATTGGCAAGCGCGGCCTGTCCGCTGAGCAACTGGATGCGCGCGTTGCCCGGTGCTTCCTTGGCCAAATCCGTTGCGATTGCGCCGGCGTCTTTCAGGTTCTGGGCGCCGCGCATTTCCAGCAGTATCGATGTTTTGAGCGCCCGCGCGGTCTGGTTCTTGGGATCCTTGGCGAGCGCCGCATTGATCGTTTTGAGCCCTTCGTCGCGGCGTCCCAAAACGGCCAGCACGCCAGCCGAACGCAATTGGTAAAGTTCCTCTCGCGGTTTATCGCGTGACAATCCGCGCTGATAGTCCGCCAGGGCTTGGTCAAACGACCGCGTCGCAACGTGAAAATCTCCAGCCAATAGGTCGGCTTCCGGAAACACGTCCCGCCGGGCGAGCAGAGTATCGATGGTCTGCTCGGCTTGCTCTGGTTTTTGCCTGCCGGCATAAAAGCCGGCCAAACGGATGGCTGCGGCAGCGTCCTTGGGATTTTTTGAAATTCGCAGCTTGAGTAACGATTCGGCGTCATCCCATCGCTTGCCGAGAATATATTGTGAATACACCAGGTCGTAGGCGGGACCGAATTCCGGATGATGCGCAATCGCATCCAGAGCTTCTTTCTGACCTTCCTCCGGTTGATTGTCCCGGAGCAGCGCCTCGGCCAGAGACGTTTCTACGTCCGGGGCTCCTGAGGAGGCCTGGAGCGCATGCCGGAAAAATTCCACCGCCTGGCCGGCCCGATTGTCGGTAAGGGCGATGGCGCCTTTCAATCGCAAACCGTCCACCGAATCGGCATTGGAGGCTAGCAGTTGATCGGCGATCTTGGCTGCCCGATCGTAAAGTGCAGCCGGGTGTTTGGGATTTTGCCTATAGGCGGCCAGGCTGATGTTGGCCAACTCGACTTTCGCGGGAATATTATCAGGGCTCAGATCAACCGCGCGTAGTAGCGACTGGTATCCGTCGCTCACCTTGTTGGTTCGCAACAGCGCCAGAGCGAGCCGGTAAAACGCTTCGCCGGATTTCGGGTCTTTTTTGGTCGCGTTACGGTAATTGATGATCGCGTCATCATATTTGCCCGACGCAAAAAGCTGATTTCCGCGGGCCAGGTATTGAGTGGCGCTATGGCCGCAACCGGATGCCAGAAGCGCCAGGCAAACGCACAGCGTAACGGAAACTCTAATTCGCGCACTGCGGGTCGCGGAGGCGCCCCCAGTTAGAGAAAGAAAGGTAGAACTGATCTGCATTCTCATTCGCCTGGACCCTCAGAGTAGCATGGCCTTTTGCGCCGTTCGCCGGATCGCTAGCTTCAATCGAGGCAAACCCAGGTACTAGGAAAATCGGTCCACTTCCGCTCGCCGCCTCCACCCAAAAGAGGCGACAATTATAGTTTCTCATGGCACAGAAGCTGGCTGGCCGCCCTCGCAAATCGGAGGCGCTTGTCAAATCCGACGCTCCTGGGAAGCCGAGTGTTGCGCCGCTGGCTTGGTCCTCCTGGCGCTTCAGTCCACGCGATTTTGTCACCGGCGCATTGCTCGTCCTCGCCACGCTGCTGGCTTATTGGCCGGCGCTCGGTGGCGGGTTGATTTGGGACGATGCCGCGCACATTACACGGCCCGAGCTGCGTTCCCTTACAGGACTGTCGCGGATCTGGTTCGAACTGGGAGCGACCCAGCAGTATTATCCGCTGCTCCACAGCGCTTTCTGGGTCGAGCACCGGCTCTGGGGCGGCGCGGTGTTGGGTTACCATCTGGCCAACGTATTGCTGCACGCCTCCGCCGCGCTCCTGGTAGTGCTGATCGTTCGCCGTCTGGCAATCCCGGGTGCGTGGCTGGCGGGATTTATCTTCGCTCTGCATCCGGTATGCGTCAACGCGGTGGCTTGGATTTCGGAGCAAAAAAGCACCTTGTCCGCGGTCTTCTATCTGGCCTCCGCGCTGGCCTACCTGCATTTCGATCAGACCCGGCGGAAAACCCAATACGCGCTGGCACTGGGACTATTTGTTCTGGCGCTGCTCGCAAAGACGGTCACGGCCACCTTGCCGGCTGCGCTGCTGGTTGTCTTCTGGTGGCGGCGTGGCCGGTTGGATTGGAGACGCGATGTGCGTCCGCTCATTCCTTGGCTCCTGATTGGCGCATCAGCAGGACTCTTCACCGCCTGGGTGGAACGTAGGTTCATCGGCGCGGTGGGTCCTGAGTTTTCCTTGTCCCTGCTCGATCGATGCCTGCTCGCCGGCCGAGTGATCTGGTTTTACTTTGCGAAGCTGATCTGGCCGGGGAACCTGGTTTTTATTTATCCACACTGGACCATCGACGCTTCGATCGGGTGGCAATACCTGTTTCCGTTCGCGGTAGTGGTTGTTGCGGCGGCGCTGTGGTCGATCGCCCGGCGGTGGCGCGGCCCTTTGGCCGGATTCCTGTTTTTTGCGGGAACTCTGTTTCCCGTGCTCGGATTTCTGAACGTGTATCCGTTTATTTATTCCTATGTCGCCGACCACTTCCAATATTTGGCGAGTCTGGGAATTATCGTGCCTCTATCGGCCGCGATGGCGCTCGGCAGCGAGCGGTTGCGTTTGTCCCGGCGGGCTCTGGCTTGGGCGCCGGCGGTCGCGCTGCTAGCAACCCTCGGAGTTTTGACTTGGCGGCAGGCTGCCATCTATCGCGACTCCCAGACCATCTATCGAGCCACGCTGCTGCGCAATCCCGGCTCCTGGATGGCTCACAACAACCTGGGCGCCGAGTTGCTCGATGTTCCGGGCCAATCGAGCGAAGCGATTTCGCATCTGGAAACCGCGCTCCAGTTGAAGCCGGATTCGGCCGAGGCGCACAACAATCTCGGTAAAGCGCTGGGCCGGATCAGCGGCCGCCAGCAGGACGCCATCGCCCATTTTGAAGCCGCGCTCCGCATCCGGCCAAGGTTCCCGGAGGCGGAGAATAACCTGGGCCGAGCGTTGTCTCAAATGGGACGGTCGCAAGAGGCGATCCCTCATTTTGAGGCGGCGTTGCAAATCCGGCCCGCCTTTGCGGAAGCGCACGCCAATCTGGGCGTCGCTCTGCTCGACTTGCCGGGACGACTGCCGGACGCCATCGCTCAGTTCAAAGCGGCGCTGGAAATCGATCCGGAGCTGGAGCAGGCGCATAACGGTCTCGGAAGCGCTCTTGCGGACCAACCGGATCAGATTCCGGAAGCGATCCGGCAATTCGAGGCCGCTTTGCGAATCAACCCTGGCTACGCGGAAGCACACGCCAACCTCGGCCAGCTGTTTTCCCAACTGCCGGACCGTTTGCCGGACGCGGCGCGTGAATATCAAGCCGCGCTGGGCATCCGGCCGGATTATCCGGAAGCGCACAACGGCCTGGGCGTGGCGTTGTCGAAAATGGGGCGCACGCGCGACGCGATCACGCAGTACGAAGCTGCCCTGCGGCTTCGCCCTGACTATCCGGAAGCGCACAACAACCTGGGAACCGCGCTGTCGCAAATCCCCGGCCGGCTGCCAGAAGCCATTCCACATTTCGAAGCCGCGCTGCGGAGCGATCCTGGTTCGGCGGAAATGCAAGCTAATCTCGGAAACGCTCTGTCGGAAATTCCCGGCCGTTTGCCGGAGGCGATCCAACATCTCCAGGCGGCCGTGCGGATTCGCCCCGATTTCGCGGCGGCTCATTACTTGCTTGGCATCGCTCTGGCTCGAAGTCCAGGCAGCGCGAGGGAGGCACTGGCGCAACTGGAAGCCGCGCAGCGCTTGCAATCCGATCCGAAATTGCAACAGCTGATTGACCGCCTGCGAGCCGGCGTGCGCTAGCTGCTAGCGGTGCTGCCCGAGTTTCTTCAGCAAGCCCAGCGCTTCTTGCCGCACGGCCGCATCCTGGCTTGCGGCGGCCTTCTCCAAGTAAGGACGAGCGGCTGCCACATCGCCGGAATCGGCTAGTGATTCACCCAGGTGCAGGTTCGCCCGGCCGAATTCGGGGCGGATGCGCAGCGCCTCGCGATACTGCTCAATCGCGCGGGCCAATTGTCCCTTGGCCGCCAGTAGCGTTCCCAGGAACTCATGCGACTCGGCGGAATTTGGATCGTTCCGAAGCCCGCGCTCGAGTTGCTGCTCGGCTTCATCCCGCCGCCCTGACTGCGCCAGCGCCACTGCGTAGTCGTAGCGTGCCGGCGAGTTGTTCGGGTTGACGCGCAGCGCAGCTTCGAAATGATAACGCGCCTCTTCCATTCGGCCGCTAGCTGCCAGCAGATTCGCCAGATTGTTGTGCGCCTGCGCATAGTTGGGATCGAGCGTGATGGCTTTCCGCAGCGCCGGTTCGGATCGCGCCCAATCATGCGTCTCGAGCAAAACTCCTCCCAGGCCGTTGTAGGCTTCCGGCAGGGTGTCATCCAGGTCGATCGCCTTTTGAAATGCCGCCACCGCCTCAGGAGCTTTGCCTTGTTCGGCATAAACGTTGCCCAGCAGATCCCAGGTGGCGGCGTCTGGTGGTGCCGACTTCACTGCCTGCTGGAGGATTTCAACCGCGCGCCCTGGTTGCCGCAGAGACATCAGAGACAGCGCCATACTTTGCATTGCGGCGAGCGAGTTGGGACTCCGCCGCAGCGCTTCTTCGTACAGTGGAAGCGCCTGATTGGGTTTGCCGCTCTCGCGCCATGCATCGGCCAATTGCAGATAGAACTCGGCCCGGCCAGGACGATACTTCTCGATCGCGGCCGCCAGGCGCCCGATTCCTCCCAGATTGCTCTGTTGCTCGACCTGCGCGACTGCCAGATACAATTCGTCGTCGGACCGCGGCAACGTTTTTGGGTAGTACAGAGCCACTTCTCCGCGATATGGGTCCGCGTCCCCCACGCGCTCGCGGATGTCGGCCACAAGATCTCTGGCCGGCTTCCGCCGCTGGATGTAATGATCGGTCATCACTACATGAACCACATCGTCGGTCCGGCGCTTGGGCATATGACAACCGATGCAGTCAGTCTCTCTCGTGTGCTTGCCGGACGCGACCAGCCGGTTGAACGCCGCGAAATGGCACTGCCGGCAGACGGTGGTGTAATGCAGAGCCGCCGCCTCGCCTCGCGGGACATCGTGCGGATTATGGCAGGTAGTGCATTGCAGTGCGCCATTGCTCTTTTGAAAGCAGGCCGAGCGATCCAGCCGGTAAGCCGCACCGGCAATCTCGAATCGCTCAGCTTGATCGTGTCCCGGCGCCTGATCGAAATGCAGCATGAATTGATCCAGCGGCTCGCCCGGCCGGTAAGAAAACGGTGCGCGCTCGTATCGCACAATCGAATTGGGCAAAGGGAAGCTAGTAGTTTCCAAGTGGCATTGCAGGCACACCTCCATTTGCCGCTCCGGCGCCAGCCCCGCTGGATTCACGATCGAGCCGCGTATGTCCGCGCGCGATGTGTTCGGGTTGCGTGCTAACTCAACATGCTTCTCGCCCGGGCCGTGGCAGCGCTGGCAATCGATGCCTTCCTGAACGCTCAAGAAAACTGGATCGCTTCGCCGGTCAGCATCGCCTGGAATCTTTGGATAGGCGTTGTGGCAGAACATGCAATCGTAGCCGATCAACCGCCGCCGGCTTTGATGATCCGGCCGATCGTAGCCGGGATTCATGGCCCAGTAGCCGCCCTTTTCGGCATACCAGGCCAGCGGCAGCTCGATCAACGTGTTTCGCCCGGTACGGTGCAAGTAGGTCCGCGAGTGATTGCCGGAGCCAACAATGAAGTCGATTTCGGCTTCCGACATGTTGGTCTGTTTGCCGTCATAGTCGATCTGGTACTGTCGCTGGAAATATTTGCCGTCGCGCCGGACCATGGCATAGTAGGTCGCCGAGGGCTGGTGAAAGTAAATCTTTGTATAATCTTCGATCTGATTGGCCGCGCTGGGCCGGTAGAACGATCGCCCCATGCCGGTGCGCTGATAGGTTTCCCAGATGCTCTGGTGGCATCCGGCGCATACTTTGGTATCGGCGTAACCTGCGGGCTGCGCGTGCAACAGGCCTAGCGCGATGGAACAGGCTAGTAAAGCAGGCCTGGACGCGCCCAGTGGCATGGCTCATTTTAGCGCGAGAACCAATTGTAGTGGACTTTGTTCTATGCAATTACTAGAACTATTTTGGCCTGGACGCTAAATCTGTCACCAAGTTTTTTGTTGACAGCCGATGCCAAACCAATTTACAATCGGCCCAATACACTTATTGCTGGTGTACCGACTGCAGGGGTAGTCTACCGGATCGCAGGTTGATCCGAAAATCCACGTAGGAGATTTGAATGAGCAAAGCCAAGTTTGTGCTCTGCGTCTTCGCAGGCCTGGTCGCTTTGATGTTCTTGCCTTCCAAGGCGATGGCACAGAGCACCATTTCGGGACAAGTAAGAGATACTTCCGGCGCCGTGATTGCTAACGCCACGGTGGAAGCAGCCAGCGACGTTCTCATCGAAGGCAAGCGTACCGTTACCACCAACGCTGAAGGACGATACGCCATCATTGACCTCCGGCCCGGCACCTACACGGTAACCGTCACCATGCAGGGATTCGCCGCCGAAAAGCAAACCATCGTAGTCCCGGCCAACGTAACCGTGCCGGTGGACGCTGAGTTAAAGGTTGGCGCTGTCGGTGAGACTGTGAATGTGGAGGCTCGCGTGGCGACCGTGGACGTGGAGAACGCGGCGCACCCGCAAACGTTAACGCGCAGCGAGATGGACGATGTCCCCACCGGCCGGTACATGCAGTCGATCGCCTCCTATGCGCCCGGCGCTCACTTGAATTTGCCCGATATTGGCGGCTCCCAACAGATCGAGCAGAATTATATCTCCCTGCACGGCAACGGCTCGGTGCATGACGTATATATGCTGGACGGCATGCTTGCCAACACGAACTACGCCGACGGTCAAATCCAAAATTACATTGATAACGCGATGATCCAGGAAACAACGCTGCAGACCAGCAACGTAACGACAGAGGTGTCCGGCGGTGGCATGCTCACCAACCTGGTGCCTAAAGAAGGCGGCAATCAGTTTCACGGTGAGCTGTATGCCGGTGGCACCGACGGTAGCTGGCAATCCAGCAACATCGATGCGAACCTCACGGCGCGTGGCTTAACCGGCCAGGACGCAATCGCCAAAATTGAAGACTTCGATGGGTCTTTCGGTGGCCCGATTATTCATGACAAGCTCTGGTTCCTGCTAACCGGTCGCGAGCAGACCACGTTTACACAAGCCGCCAATTCCACCTATCCCAACGGCGCCCCAGGCATTCAGGATGGCGGAATTTACGCCGGCTCGTTGCGATTAACGTATCAGGCGACGCCCAAGAACAAGTTCAGCATCTTCGAGACTCGCAACTGGAAATATAAAAACCACGAGATCCTGGATGGCGGCCAAACTGGTATTCCCGCCGACCCATCCACCGCGGCAACCCGACGCAATAGGTGGCCCATGTACTACATCGCGCAAGGAAAATGGACAGGAACTCTCACGCCTAAGATCATCGTCGAAGCCGGTGTAACCATTGACCACCTGGACTACAACGACCTTTACCAGCCGGGCATTGCTCAAGCGCCATTTACGCCTCTGTGGTACCAGGACACTTCCGACTACGACATCTCGCGCAATGCGCGCTACGTTGCGGGCTTTCTACAACAGCAGTTCCAAACCACGCGCAATACCGGCAGCGGCAACCTGGCTTACGTTACGGGTTCGCATCAGTTCAAATTCGGCGTGCAGGTCAGCGGCGGACGCGCTTCCTACGGCTACATCAGTAACGGCGACGGATGGCAAGAGTTCCTGAACGGCGTGCCATTCGCTTTCTTGGCATTCAACACGCCAATCCAATACGATACCCATCTCAATGCCGATTTGGGTGTGTACGCACAGGACACCTGGCACATCAAGAGATTGTCCGTCACCTATGGTGTCCGCTTTGAGTATCTCTCGGCTCAGGTTAACAAGGAGGTCGCGCCGGCCGGCCGATTCGTAGGGGCCCGCGATTTCGCCCCCGTGAACTGCTCGAACACCCCGGGCTTGGGCTGCTGGAAGGACTGGGCCCCGCGCTTAGGAGCGGTCTATGATTTGTTTGGTAATCACAAGACCGCCCTCAAGGCCGGCTTTGGCAAATACAACACGCCCTGGGCCACCGGTTTCACGAACAATTTCAATCCCATGGCTCTGGTGAACCAATCCGTCTTCTGGAATGGCGGCAGCGCGGCTTGTGAGCCGAACTGCTTCTCTACCGGAAGTTACGCCGCGCCCGGCACTCCGAACTCCGCGGTGCCCCTGGGCGGCCTGGGAGCGAATCCAAACCCATCCTTCGGCCAGATTCCCAGCCAGAGCTTGGATCCCAACTGGCACCGTGAATACAATCTCCAATACAGCGCGGGAGTCCAGCAACAGCTCGCGTCAGGTGTCACCCTGAACTTTAATTGGTACCGGCGCGCCGATTACCAGCAGACCGATTTGATCAACTATGCCGTACCGGCTTCGGCCTGGACCGAAGTGCAGGCGATCAACCCGCTCAATGGTTCGCCGCTGCCGATCTTCAACCTGAGCAAGGCCTATAACGGGATAGCTCCGGCGCTGCACCAGACCAACGATCCACAAAGTTTGGCGCGGAACACTTACACGGGCTGGGAAACCTCAGTTGTGGCGCGGCTGGCACGCGGGGCCTTCGTCGAATTCGGGTGGACCATGGACCGTGAACTCGACCGCTCCTGCGCGGAAAGCGCCGGCACCGCGTCATCAAGACTTGGCAACCCGATCAACGATCCGAATACATTGCGCTTCTGCGACTGGACCGGCGACGCAAGCCTGCTCGGCCCTGGAGGCATCAATATCGCCAGCCTCGGCGCGGTTCCCAGCCCGCCCTGGGCGCAAGAATTCAAAGCGCAAGGTTCCTACCGACTCCCCCTGAGCATCGTTGCCGGTGCTTCGCTCTATAGCAGCCACTATCAAGGAAGTTCTTTTCAGCCGCTCGGGTCCGGGACGACCGGGAATACTAATAACGGGTATCTAGCACGCACCTTAACCGTTACCTCCTCAACCAGGTATCCCGCGGATTGCGCCGCGTGCCCGCAGGATGGCGCGAATCCATCCCTAAAGGCCTTGATCGATCCCGGCACGCCCATCACGGAGGTCCTTCAGTTGGTGGCGCCCGGTACGGTGCGTACCGACCGCCTGACTCAGCTCGACGTTAGCTTCAAGAGGACCTTCCGCTTCAAAGAAAGGTGGGTTCTTGAGCCTGAAGCTCAGATCTTCAACCTGCTGAACAGCAATGCCGCG